>JAMOOM010000071.1 GCA_027065515.1 Campylobacterales bacterium | reverse complement strand
AAACACCAGTAACCGGCGGCAATGTCTCTTTGTATAACGAAACCAATGGCGTAAGTGTATTCCCCACTCCTACCATCGCCATGGTGGGAGTAAATGAAGATCAGCACAATGTATTGCCATCTTCATTCCAGGAAGATGGCAATGTGATTTTGCTCATAGGTCAAACCCGTAAAGAGTTTGGCGGCAGCCTCTATATGAAAGAGCTGTTCAAAGTCACGGGAGGCTCGCTTCCTGCGATCGATTACGACAAGGAGCTTGCGCTGTGGGACCTGGTGATAGAAGCGAATAAAAAAGGGTTGCTCAAAGCGGCCAAAGATCTCAATGTCGGCGGGTTGGCCATAGCTGCAGCCAAGATGTCCGCAGTGGGCGGCAAGGGTGCCGAAATATCTGTCGATCTCGCAGAAGAGATAAACATATTCAGCGAAAGCTTCTCGAGAGCAATTTTGGAAACAGAGCCTGAAAATGCCGAGGCCGTATCCCAAATGGCCAAAGAGAGAGGGATCGATTGCAGGCAAATCGGCACCGTTGGCGGCGACAGACTGATAGTGAACGAGATTGCAATTTCGATGGAAAAGCTAAACGACATCTATTACAACACTTTTCGGCGCACCATAGAGCAAGACATTTAAATCCATTTTTCTGTGAAAACCGGAGTTGAGCTTTGGGAACGCCATTTCAAAAAAGAGTATGGGAAGCTTTGAGATCGATTCCGGAAGGAAGAGTGACCACTTATGGATTGTTGGCTCACTATCTAGGAAGCAGGGCCGTGCGTGCAGTGGCAACGGCGGTAGGGAAAAACCCGGATGCGCCACGGGTTCCCTGCCACAGGGTCGTGCGTGCGGATGGATCGATTGGGCGTTACTCGGGAGAAGGCGGAGTGCAGACCAAGCAAAGACTACTCGAGAGCGAGGGGGTCGTGATCGAAAATGGAAAGATAGATAATTTCGATCGAATCCTTTTCGATTTTTCGGAATGCACCGACTGACACCGGATAAACTTTACTCTAAACTCCTTCATAGTATAATCGTGACAAATTTTACATACAGGATGTGAGCGATGCGAGCACTGATCAGCGTAAGCAACAAAAAAGGTGTAGTGGATTTTGCCAAAGGGCTTCAGGAGCTGGGCTTTGAAATCATTTCGACCGGCGGAACCTATAAAATTCTAAAAGAAAATGGCGTCGATGCCATCGAGATCGACGAAGTGACGAAATTTCCCGAATGTTTCGAGGGTAGAGTCAAAACGCTCAATCCATATATTCATGGCGGAATTTTGCATAGACGCGACAAGCAGAGCCATCTCGATCAGGCCAAAGAGCTGGGTGTAGAGGCGATCGATCTGGTTTGCGTAAATCTTTACCCATTCAAAGAGACGATCGAGAAAACTGATGATTTTGAAGAGATTATCGAAAATATCGATATTGGCGGTCCGGCAATGGTGCGTAGTGCGGCGAAAAATTTCGATAGCGTCATTATCGTAACCGATCCTTCGGACTACACTCCAGTGCTGGAATCCCTGAAAAACGGCAAAAACACTCTTGAAATGCGCCGGAATCTGATGATAAAGGCGTTTGAGCATACAGCCGCCTACGACAGTATGATAGCAAACTATATGAACCGCCGTTTCAACGAGGGTTTTGGTGCCAAGCAGTTTATCGTAGGATCGAAAGTATTTAACACCAGATATGGCGAAAACCCTCATCAGAAGGGGGCGCTTTACGAATTCGACGACTTTTACTCCAAACACTTCAAAACCCTCAAAGGGGAGGCGAGCTTCAATAATCTCACAGATATTAGCGGTGCCGTGAAGATCGCTTCCGCTTTCGGTGACGAAAACGCCATCTGTATCGTCAAACATGGAAATCCATGTGGATTCTCCATCCGAGACAATCTGATCGAAGCATATACCGAAGCACTCAAGTGCGACCCAATATCGGCTTTTGGCGGGGTGGTGGCTGTCAACGGCACGGTCGACAAAGCTTTGGCGGAAAAGATGAATGAAATTTTTCTTGAAGTAATTATCGCTGGCCGTATCACCCCCGATGCACAGGAGGTCTTCGCTTCAAAAAAGAGAATAAAGCTTTTTGAATTCGGTTGCGATAGATTGCTTGTAAGTGACGATGCCTATGATTTCAAACATATAAGCGGAGGCTTCGTCTATCAGGATGCCGACAAGGTCAAAGACGAAGAGGTGAAAAACGCCGAACTCAAAAGCCGGCGCAAAGCGACCGAGCAAGAGAAGAAAGATATGGAGATTGCATGGAAAATAGCCGCATTGACGAAATCCAATTGTGTCGTATATGTAAAAAACAGTGCAATGGTAGCTGTCGGAATGGGGATGACCAGTCGAGTTGACGCTGCGCGCTGCGCACTCAAAAAGGCTGAAGAGGTTGGACTCGATGTAAAAGGAGCGGCAATGGCCTCGGAGGCGTTTTTCCCTTTCAGAGACTCTATCGATGCCGCAGCCACAGCAGGAGTTACGGCAATTATAGAACCTGGTGGTTCGATTCGCGACGATGAAGTCATTCAAGCAGCCAACGAGCATGGAATCGCTCTCTATTTCACAGGCATACGCCACTTCCTTCACTAAAACAAAAACTTCCAGAAATTCCCGCCACAGAGAATACGGACTCTCCGTATTCTCTGCCGAATATACAAAAATTCTCTACGCCGGCTATCATCTACAAGAGTACTTCCAAAAAACCCGTACGGATCCTGGCATTACAAAAGCCACCCTTGTCAGTTACTGCTTTGATGTAATTTATCAAACTTGATTGACTTGGACTAAAACTTTATGATATAATTTTATAAAAATTGATTACAAGCTATTTAAAAGGAGTGGGCATGAGTAAAAGCCTATATGAGACATTGGGTGTAAGCGAAAATGCATCCGCAGAAGAGATCAAACGTGCATATCGGAAACTTGCAAGAAAGTATCATCCCGATATCAATAAAGAGCCGGAAGCTGAAGAGAAATTCAAAGAGATCAATGCAGCGTATGAAGTGCTGAGCGACCCTGAAAAGAAAAAGCAGTACGATCAATTGGGCGATCAGATGTTCGGCGGTCAGAATTTTCATGATTTTGCGCAAGGGCAGGGCGGAAATGTCGACCTCGAAGAGATTTTGCGGAACATATTCGGCGGCGGCGGAGGCTTTGGTGGCTTTGGCGGCGGAGGATCCGCACGTGGCGGCTTTGGAAGCGGCGGCTTTGGCGGTTTCGATATGGGAGGTATGGGTACGCCAGATCTCGACATACATGCCAAGATCACAATTCCTTTCGACGTTGCCGTACGGGGTGGCACCCACTCCATATCCATAAACGGAGAGAGTTTCGATATTAGAATCCCACCGGGCGTCAAAACCGGAGAGACCTTGCGCATCAGAGGCAAGGGCAAGAGCTACAATGGCCAGCGTGGCGACCTGCTTTTGAAAATAGAGGTTGCGCCCAGCCCCGAATATGAGCGTAAAGGTGACAATCTTTACAAAAAAATCGATATCCCTTTGAAAACCGCAATGTTCGGAGGAAAAATCAAGGTTCCTACACTTGAAAAAGAGATCACGCTCAAAGTCCCCAAAAACACGAAAAATGGGCAGAAGTTCCGTGTAAAAGGACTTGGTGTGATGAATCGAAAAACAAAACAAAAAGGCGATCTGTATTTGATTGCCAATATCGTGCTTCCCAAAGTGGAAGAGCTCGATCCGGAACTTGCAAAAATGATGGAAGAAAAACTTCCGGGAGGTGAATAATGCACAGTTACGATGAACCTGTATATCTTATCAGCGTGGTGGCCAAAGTTTTAAATATCCATCCGCAGACTTTACGTCAATACGAAAGGGAAGGACTCGTAGAGCCCTCGAGAACAGAAGGTAGAATGCGTCTCTATTCCCAGCGCGATATCGATCGCATAAGAATGATTCTGCGATTGACGCGGGATCTTGGAGTAAATCTTGCCGGTGTGGATATTATTTTGCAGCTTAAAGAGAAGATAGATGCAATGGAACAAGAGATCGATTTACTGCGCGGTGCGCTCGAAGAGGCTCGTAGCAGCACTATCCCGAGCCATCGCTCCATAGTTTCAAAAAACAACTATGAAATCATAATCTTCGAGGAAGGAAAAGAGTAGCCTACTCTTTCAACCGCTCAATCCTGGCACCGATCGAGCGCAACTTTTCATGAAGCTTTTCATAGCCACGATCGAGATGATATATGCGGTGCACATTGGTGACGCCGGTTGCGGCAAGGGCGGCAAGTACCAAAGCGCTGCTTGCACGTAAATCGGTAGCCATCACATCGGCACCCAGAAGCTGTATGGGGCCATTTAGGGTGGCGGTGTGGCCTTTGAGATGGATGCTGGCGCCAAGTCTTTGCAATTCACTTACATGCATAAATCTATTTTCAAAAAGCCTCTCTTCAATGAGACTGACCCCTTCGGCCTGAGTGGCAAGCGCCATAAATTGTGCCTGTAAATCGGTTGGAAACCCTGGATATTCCGTAGTGGATATCTCAAACGCCCTCAGTCTGGCAGCCGGATAGATAGTCATGCTCGTGCCGTTCTCGTCGATACGGCATCCTGTTTCATGCAGTTTTGCCGTCACTGCATCGAGGTGATCGGGACGAACCTGATGCAATGTCAGCGTACTGTAGGTGATGGCAGCCGCACAAAGATATGTTCCTGCTTCAATTCTGTCGGGGATAATCGAGAACGGCTCGAAATTCAAAGGCTTTCTGTCCGTCCCGTCAATGATAAGCTCATCACCGCCAACTCCTTCCATCTTCACTCCCGCTTCTTGCAACACTTCGCACAGCTGCACCACTTCCGGCTCTTTTGCCACATTGATCAGTTCGCTTCTGCCTCGCGCAAGAGCCGCCGCCATGATAATATTTTCGCTTCCGGTGACTGTCACCTTGTCGAAAATGATTCTCGCTCCACTCAATCCTTCCGGAGCCGTAGCCACTACGTAACCGTTCTTGATATCTATGACCGCACCCATCTGCTCGAGTGCCTTGAGATGCATATCTATGGGGCGCTGTCCAATGGCACATCCTCCAGGAAGGCTAACTTCACAGTGGCCAAAGCGCGCAAGAAGAGGGCCCAATACAAGGATTGAAGCACGCATCGTTTTTACTATATCGTAAGTGGCTCTGGTGTTTACAATCTCTTCATTGTCGATAGTGAGAGTATGGTCTTCGAAAGTGAAACGACTGCCTAATTTCCCAAGCAATTTCAGCATCGTACGGATATCTGCAACATCGGGAATATTGTCGATTCGACAAGGCTCGTCGCTCAATAGCGTCGCGGCGATTAACGGCAATGCGGCATTTTTGGCTCCAGAGATAACGATATCTCCCTCGAGGCGGGAAGGGCCGGTAATCGATAGGTAATCCATGGTTAACAGTTGTCCTTGTATTGAATATAATCTTTCAGAATTCGAGGATGGTCGAACACGAGCTCTTTCCATGGAATTTCGGCAAGGTGGTAAAGTTGTGCCGAACTGGCATCGTCTCCTCCGACAGGATGCCCAATGGCACGACTTATATATGTCACCGATACCGTATGGAATCTTGGATCGCGCTTTGGATCCGAATATACTCCGAGCAGATGCTCTATCGTAATATCCAAGCCGGTCTCCTCTTTCATTTCTCTCCGGCAAGCTGCTTCGACCGTTTCACCAATCTCTACAAATCCGCCGGGCAGGGCGCGGCCATACGGAGGATTTTTCCTTTCGATTAGTACGATACCGAGAAAATCTCCTGTTTCATCGAAGCATTCAATAACACTGTCGGTAGCAAGATATGGGGTTTTGATCGACATTGAGAAGCCTTTAGGTTGCATAAAAAGATATCTCTTTTACCTTCTGCGGGCACATAGGGTCTATAGAAATATCTAAAATTGATTTTACCATAAAAAGAGGGTAGAATTTGATCATATTGATTAATATGGAGTCTGTTATGTCGAGCAAGATCGATCGCCTCAAAGAGCTGGCAGAGGAGTTGTCGTCATATGAAATCGAGAGAAAAAAGAATTTCAAAAGGGTCGAAGAGTTGTTCGAAAAGCTGAAATTGAACGATAAAATCGAAAACTTCGCCGAAATTTTCAGCTTCAAGGCGATCAATCTGTCCGGTATTTCACTCTCTTTTGACGCTTTGGGAAAAGCAGCCGAAGGAAAATACGCCCAAATCATCGCTATCTCATATGTGGAATACAAAGGGAGAAAAAAGGCCAAAAATATCAGTCTCGGGTATTTCGGCCGGGCGGATCGGCTCGATGACGACATGAAGAGCGATATTGTTGAATTTATACTGCGCTGGCGGCTTGAAAAGAGTTTTCTGGGAGTCGATCACTATCGCAAACTACTATCTATTTTTCAGGCCCAACAGCGTCCTTGATGCTAAAATTATGTGGAAATTTCATAGTGAGGAAAAAGTATGACACCAGAAGAGATAAGCCAGGCGGTCCATATACGACCGACAAAGGAGATGCTCGATGAAAAAATGATGAAAATCATCGATATCAGAACCGAGATGGAGTGGCAACAGACAGGTATCGTGCCAGGATCTGTCTGTATCACATTTTTTGACGATTTCGGCAATTACGATGTCGACAAATTTCTTGAAGAGTACAATAAGGTAGCCGATAAAGATGAGCTGGTCGGCCTCATATGCAGAACCGGAAGCCGTACGCGGATGGTTACGAATTTTCTGCGCCAAAACGGCTATAACGCCGTAAATCTGGATGGCGGTATTTTTCATCTTAATGGCATAGGCTACGAATTGGCACCATACGAGCCATCCGAATGAGTTATACGAATTTATACTACCTTTAAAACATCCAAAGCCCAAAATAGCTATAATATTGGCTTTGGATGGCAGGTGCGGAAATAGGGTATGCGGATAGATATAATAGTTTGAAAATTACAGTTTTCAATACTTTTTATACAAAAGAGAGATAAAGGACCCCGATTGCAGTATCCACTCGATTTTTTAGACGGTTTCGATAAAACCCTTCTGTTTTGGATGGGACGCTATATGCACTCCAAACTGAACTCGCTCTCCAATCGTCAGGTAAAAGATCCGGATATTCTAGCACATATCATAGGCAGGCTGCGCACAGGAGCCGATGATATCGAAGAGATGAGCCGGCTGGCCAAGGAAGCGCGGAATACGGGCTTGATAGGCATAAATACCTATTACAAGCCTCTCGAAAAACTTTATCATTATCTAAATCGTCTGGGGCTGGCTTCGATGAAAGAGATCGACGAAGAGCTGATCAGCGACTTTTTGGCATCCGCTACAGCCTCTTTGTCGGACGCCACAAAAAAGAATTACAGAATCGCGATGATCAATTTTTTTGGCTATATCGACAAGCAAAACGGCGAAGATGACGGCACGTCTCATCGTTATGGCATCGAACTCAAAAATTGGGGCGGGCTTTCTGGCAAAAGCGGCACCAAACTGCCCTCTTTCATGCAGGAAAGAGAGGTCGAAAAGTTCCTGGACGCTATCGATAATTTTCCTTTTCAAAAAGCCATCGCGGTCAGAAACAGGCTTTTGATAAAGATCATACTGTTTACAGGTATTCGTGTTTCGGAGGCATTGAATCTTAAAGTCAAAGATATGATCTATGAAAATGGTATATATATGATTCGCATAACCGGAAAAGGAAACAAAGCCCGGGTGGTGATGATCAAAGCATCCCATATCGATAAATATCTAAATGAGTGGCTTGCAATCCGCTCTTGCGAAAAAGAATTGCTTTTTTGCAACAAAAAAGGCACTCCTTTGACCCAGGCATACGTAAGCCGTATCGTCGAAAAGATTTTGATGAGCGTTGGTATTCGCAAAGAGAAAAATGGTGCTCACATGCTACGGCATACATTCGCTACGATGCTCTATCTGAAAAAGAAAGACCTGGTGCTTGTGCAGGAAGCTTTGGGGCATGCGAGCCTCGATACATCACGTATTTATACCCATTTCGACAAAGAGCGCCTCAAGGAGGCTGCCGGTGTCATGGATGAGATCGCGTCCAAAACCAAAGAAAGGTGAACTTTATGCATACAATCACGTTTTTAGGTACCTCGGCTGGCGTCCCTACGCGTTTTAGAAATGTGTCGGCCCTTGCACTTCAGCCGGAAAATTCCAAAAAATGGATGCTTTTCGATTGCGGCGAAGCGACGCAGCACCAGATTATGAAAACCTCTTTTAGTGCCTACAATCTGGAACGTATTTTCATCACCCATCTACATGGCGATCACGTATATGGGCTTTGCGGGCTTTTGGCTTCCAAGGGAATGCAACGCAGCGAATCACCGCTTGAAATCTATGGCCCCAAAGGACTGCAGGAGATGCTCGAGTGCGTCATGCAACACTCTCAATTAAATCTGCCATTCGATTTGAAGATTTTTGAAATTGACGGGAAGAGCTCTATGCGATTTGGCGCGATGAAGATAGAAGTGGTTGAACTTTCGCACTCCATTACCTCCTATGGTTTTGTTATTTCATTCGACAATATGCCCGGACGCTTCGATGCACGGAAGGCAAAAGAGATGAATATTCCCGAGGGGCCTCTTTACGCCAGGCTCAAGGCTGGCGAAAACATCACCCTTTCCGATGGGCGTACGATTAAAGGATCGGAACTGGTTGGGCCTCCACGCAAAGGAGCCCGCATCGTCATAGGAGGCGACAACGACAACCCTCTTCTCTTTTCACCATATGCTCCTTTTGATCTGATGATACACGAAGCGACCTATACACAACGTGATTTCGAGCGCCTGGAGAAAAAGTTCAGACACACTACGGCAAAGCAGTTGGCCGAAGCGGCGCAGGAAATGGGTGTAGATTGGTTGATATTAAACCATATCAGCCCACGTTACGACAAAAATGGAAGAGTTGTGGAGCTTTTGGAGGAGGCCAAACGCTATTTCGGTGGACGAGTCGATATAGCGTACGATTTCATGAAGATAGAGATTTGAGCAATCGCTCTATAAACTCACGCTGTGATGTCACGATTCGCCTCTTAGCCTCTTCCACGCTCATCCACTCTGCGCGGTCGGCTTCTGGAAAAGCGGCTATTCGACCGCTTTTTGGAGGCCATTCGATCTCGAAAGTATTGGAGTGGATATTGGTTGGAAGATCGGTATTGACAGCCCATGCAACAATTTTCTTTCCCGAAGTTTTTACCTCTCCCAAAGGAATGAGCGGCTTATGCCCGATCTCCACATCGAGCCCGGTCTCCTCTTTGAACTCTCGCAAAGCCGCCTGCAGAAGATCTTCCCCCTCTTCCACCTCCCCTTTTACGATGCTCCAGCTTCGATCTCTGTTTTTCCAATATGGGCCACCCATATGGATCAAAAAAAGATACAACTTCCCATCTTTTCGTTTAAATGGCAAGATGCCGGCACTCGTTTTCATAAAGGATGCCGCTTTGTCTGTGCCCTGATTATGACCGCTTCCGGCGAGAGGCTATGATAGATGGAGAGCTCTTCGAGGATTCTTGCATCTATGAAATTGTCGGCGAGCGCTTTTGCGACCATCTCTATCTTCTCTTCGCCGTTTTGTGCCTCTCTCAGTCTGCGCATAAGATCGGCAGTTTCATCGCTTCTTGTATAGAAAATATCATATAGCCTGTCTGCATCGCTACGATCCAAGCCGTTGTCGTGGCACAACTTCTCCATCTGTTTCTCGTCGATTTTCCCTCCAGCGAAGTGCTCTACGATTATGGCCAGTTTTCCCAGATAGGTAGGCTGAGCGTCGATACGCATCTGCATCTCGTCGGCCATTTCGGGAGGCGTTATGGCAAATGCGGAGATATAGATACGCATATCTTTCTTCTCGTTGAAGCGTATGGCAAAATGGACCGGACTTTGGGGCATTGTAGCCATTTCGAGTACATCTAGCGCTTCGTCGAGAGCGAAAAGAGGTATTTCCAGCGGCAGATGGAGTACATAGGCTACCCCTTCATTGACATGGCGGCCTCTTATAGTGTGGGCCATTCGAAGCACCGCCTCGCGCAGATGGCGACCTTCGCAGAAAAACAGTCGGTTGACGCTTTCTGGCTTGAGCACCTCTTTGGCCGAGGCCTCCCCGAGCGAAAAATCTTCCGCCGAGCCCTCTATCAACAGAGACTCGAACTCTTTGATGGCCCTCGAAAGAGCCAGAGCCGGCAGAGATTCTATCTGTACGGATATCAGGTTCACTCCACTTGATTGCATAATACGGTCCACACTTTTTCTGGTCGTATCGGTTTCATAAAAGAGCAGTGATGCGCCTGTTGGCATCGATGATGGATCCAGTCGATCGAGAGTCGAGGCTTCACCTGCCACGAACAGCGTTTGTGCATCCGGTGCAAAATCCCGGGGGATCGGATTGCCTCTGGCGTGTACGATATCGCTGGAAGTGGAAAGGTTCGCCATTTCGGCAGCCTGGGCGGCGGCATTGTCGAGTATGACATATCGAACTTTATTCATATTGAGACCTCTTTTTCGATATATCGGGCGTAACGCGCCCAAGAGCAAAAAGCCCCAGCAAAGAGGAGAGTGCCGTAATCATAAAAAACAGAAAAGAGAATGTCACTCCGAGGCTTGGCTCTTCGCCTATCGTTTCAAGGCCATATAAAAACGTAAGCTCCCGCACCCCCACTCCGCCGATCGTCAGAGGCAAAACGGCTGCGACACTCGAGATCAAAAAGAGTGTCAGGTATTCAAAAAGAGCATGATCGATCGAAAGGCTACAAAGAATAGCCCATGCGCAGAGCAGTTGCAGCAACTGCACACCGAGTCCCCATATCATCGTCGTTTTGAATACGGGCAAAAAAGAGGTAAAGAGATATTTCGTAGCGTAATATGCGACTGGAAAAACGAGCATGGAAGCAGCCAAAGCCGTCCAGAGTGCCCATGCGCCAAGCAGGCGTGCATAATGGCTGAAAGCAAAAAGCGAAGCCGCATAAAAAACCAATGCCGCCAATCCGCTCAAGCGATCCAGCAGTACGGCCTGAAAAAGAGGTTTGACGCCATGTCTGAAGTGGCGGTTGAGCAGATATATCTTGTAACCATCTCCGCCGATGCCTCCTGGAAGGAAGAGATTGTAAAACATTCCGACGTAGTATAAAATCAGATTGTAACTCTCCTTAAGCTTCAGACCAATGGTGCGAAAATATATGTTCAGTCTAAAAGCGCTGGCTATTTTGGAAAGATTGAACAGTATGAAAGCGCACAACAGCCAGACGGGGCTGGCTGTCTGAAGCGACGATTTGAGCAAGTCGATATCGATCTTGCGTAGAACGAACCAGAGTATCGCGAAGGTCAAGGCGACCTTAAGAAGAGGCTTGAGCGTTTTCTTCATCTGTGCTATGTGGCTTTTTGACATATACCTCTTTGATCGTGTATGGTTTTTTGCCTTGTGACTCGAAGTAGGTGCGCATGATGAGTTCTGCAATGAAGCCGGTGGTGATCAGCTGAATACCTCCAAGTGTCAAGAGCATACCGAGTGTCAGGAGTGGACGTTGGCCGATACTCTCTCCAAAAAGTTTCAAAATGAACAGATAAGTGTCGATCAGGAGCCCGACGAGGAGCATCGGAACACCGAGCGTTCCAAACAGATGCATCGGTTTTGTGCGATACTTTTGCATAAAAAGCATCAAGAGCAGGTCGCTTATAACTCTGAATGTGCGCCCTATTCCATATTTACTCTCTCCATGGATGCGCGGATGGTGTCTTACATCCACTTCGGTGATTTTCGCTCCGTACATTTTTGCCAGCACGGGAATGAAGCGATGAAGTTCTCCATAAAGACCCAGATTTTTTGCCACGTCCCGTTTGAATACTTTTAGGGTGCAGCCGTAATCGTGCAGATACACTCCCGTGCTTTTGCGGATTATGGCGTTGGCGATCTTGCTCGGAATTTTGCGCAAGAACATTCCGTCTTGGCGCCTTGCGCGTCGCCCCGCGACCAGATCCCAGCCTTCACTTTCAAGCTTTTCGATCATCATTGGAATATCCGCAGGATCGTTTTGCAAATCACCATCGAGTGTCGCTATGAGATCCCCCTTGGCCTCCTCGATACCCGCCGCCATCGCTGTCGTCTGCCCAAAATTTCTGTTGAAAACTATGATCTTCGTTCTCTCGTCGGCAAGCTCTTTCATACGCTCTACCGTGTGGTCGCTCGAACCGTCATCGACCATAATGAGCTCATAATCTATTCCTTCCAGTGCTTTGCGAACCGCCTTGAAGAGTGGCTCGATATTCTCCTCTTCGTTCATCACCGGAATCACTACGGATAGTTTCATGGATTTTCCTTATGCATAGAAGATTTCCCGTCTCTCATGCGATCGATGCGTACGATCACGATGCCATATTTTTTAAAAATAGGTTGGTATTTTGCAATCTCTTTGAGTTTCGTGATTTTCGTTACGACGATCTCGCCCTGTTTTGGAGTGCGGCGCGGGACGATTTTTTCGGAGTATACCATAAAACTTGGCATATTGAGCCCCCACATCACCACATCCAAATGATGCTTTCTGGCGAATATCGCAGCATCTTTGACCGGCTGCTGTACGAGTGCTGCATAAGTGGGAAGCACAGTGCCGTTTATCAAAAGCAGTGCAATCAGAGCCGTAAACCACGCTTTTGTGATCAGGCCCTGCCTCATTTTCCAGATGATCAGCAGCGCAACCAGAAGAGTGGAGATCTCCATCTTCCAGCGCCATGAAAAGAGTGTCTTTGATGCCGCAATCAACTCACGGGCGAATTCATCTTTGATTTTGGGCAAAAGCGCATGGGCGATTTCAGGCAAAAAGAGCAGAAGTACCATCAAAAAAAGCAGAGGTAAAACGATCCAAAGAGGTGAACGGATCTTTTCGAAAGCCAAAGCCATAAGTATGAAAAGAGGCGTATAGCCATAGATGACATAGTGGGGAAGCTTAGTTCCAGAAAAGGAGAAAAACAGAAAGACGAAGCAAAACCATAGGGTCAAAAACAGAATGCGGTCATCTTTGAACCAGGCATTTATCTCTTTTATGGCTGCAAACAGCAGACCGGAAAAAGGGATCGTTCCGATGATAATTACAGGAATGTAATAAAATAGCGATCCGCTGTGCCCCTCGAAAGAGTTTTCGAAACGAGCAAGGTTGTGCTTGAGAAAAAAACCTTCGATAAATTTCATCCCCTGCGCTTTGTATTCCATCCAGTACCATGGGCCGGCAATCAGTACAAAAATAGCTATTCCCAATGGATCCAAAACGGATTTGATCCAAAATCCAAGATCTCTTTTTATCGCACAATAGATAAAAGTGACCACAAAAGGGATCATGACGGCTACGGGTCCTTTTGTCAGTACGCCAAAAGCCATCGCGGTGTAGGCGAGATATAGCCATAATTTCCGCCGATTTCGAAAATATAGATAGATGGAAAACATTGCCGCAGCGATACACAGGTTGAGCAGCGCATCCGCGATCGCGGCTTTGGCTATGATGCTGATTTGCAGCGAAGAGGCCATAAAAAGAGCGGCCAGCAGCGCGATTTTTCTGTCATAGAGACTCTTTGCGAATGCATACAAAAGCCCAACCCACGCTGTAGCCGCCAATGCGGAGGGAAGACGCAGCGCAAATTCATTCAGCCCGAACGCTTTGACGCTAAGCGCTTGAAGCCAGTAGATCAAAATAGGCTTGTCGAAACGCAACTCTCCACCAAGGTATGTGGTGATGTAATCGCCGCTGCGAAGCATTTCACGGGTCGCTTCGCTGAAGGCGCCTTCGTCCAGATCAAAAAGCGGCACGCTCCAGATGTTGAAAAAAAAGCTGAACCATATGATGATCCCTAAAGCTACATAGCCGTATCTAAGTATAAGCGCATCCAGATCCGAGGAGGTTATTGGGGCGGCTTTGTCGTAGCTCAACTTTCAGGTACTCCGATCCGATG
>JAMOOM010000070.1 GCA_027065515.1 Campylobacterales bacterium | reverse complement strand
TATCTCTCCTTGATCTTTATTAGTATATGGTTGATTTTGTCTTTAAATCGTACCGAGGTGTCGTCGAAGGTGTAGATTATATCGAATCTATCCTCTTTGAAAATACGCTGTATGTTTTTGCCATTTGCTTTCAGCAAGCCTTCATTATCGAAGATTGGCTGCCTGGAAAATATGGCGAGGAGGGTCCCGGGCGGATACTGGGCGCCGAAATATCTCTTGTAAAAATCACTCTCGTTCATACATTTACCATCCACACATATCCGCTTGCCCACTTTAAGCGTAAAAAGCGCATGCCCCGAGGCATACACCTCTACCTTCACCCACTTTTTACCCCGATATAAAAAACCCATATCCGCAAATTTCAGCGCGGGTGACTTTATGACAATGAGCGCCGGTTTCGGCGGCGCATAGTAGTGCGTGGCGCATCCTGAAAGAAGCAGAAAAAGAGATAAAATAAGCTCTCTTGCAATATTTTTCATTTTTTGCCTTTTTTGCCCATAATTTTATAATACTTTAAGTTAAATTCACTATAATTTCACCCACAAAGCCGTTGATGGCCCCTTCATCTAGCGGTCCAGGATGCAAGGTTTTCATCCTTGTCACAGGGGTTCGAGTCCCCTAGGGGTCACCACTTCTTTCACTCGAAACAATCTTCCGATACTTATACGTTTTCTGATAATCCCAACCACTCAACAATATTTTCACGCATACGTTTTGCATGTGTCCCCTGCCAATATACCTTTTTGCATTTGGGACAGATCCAAAACCCATCGAGCCATCGATAGGTCTCTTTGGGAATTTTTTTGCGCACTTTTACCTTGGATACGGGAAGCAGTGGACGGTTGCAGCAAAGCGAGCGCTTCATAGGATGGGCGTACCGAGCCAGATCGAACATCTTCGCTATACGGCGGATCTGCTTTTGTGCATCTTCGCACGACAGGAGTACCACACTTTGAGGCAGCCTCTCCTGAAGCCTTCTGTCGCACGTAAGTGCGATACGCCCAAAACGCGCCATCCCCACAAGCTCATCGTCGGTAATATCGTTTCTGTACCACGCATCAAATCCCATCAAGCGAAGATATTTCGCTATTTTGGCCAGATGGACATCACAGGCGAAACGGAGCTCTTTGCTACCCCATTGGATACGAAATCGCTTCATGCACGCCATCGCAGTATCTATACTCTCACTTGTGCTCGGAAGAGATTAGTGACGTCAGATAACGCGCGAGCCACTCGACGAACGCATCCATGGTGATTGGCTTACTGAAATAGTATCCTTGAATGATATCACATCCAAAATTTTTCAAAAAATTTATCTGCGTATCGTTTTCGACTCCTTCTGCTACGGTTTTCATCCCGAAATGGCGAGCGATATCGATGATCGTGCGCGCCAAAATCTCGTCATTGGGATTGATGCCGATATCTTCGATGAAACTACGATCGATTTTCAGTGTTTCGATCGATAGATTTTTTAGATAGGCTAGCGACGAATAGCCGGTGCCGAAATCGTCAATACTGAATCTAAATCCCATTTTGCGGAGCTCTTGAAGCTTATGGTTGGTCTCTTTGAAGTTTTCAATAAAGACCGATTCAGTCACTTCCAATTCTATACGAGAGGGGTCGATCTCTTTGTTTTCCACCATCGTTTTAATCATTTCGATAAAATCGCTTCGGACAAACTCCTTAATGCTAATATTGATGGCGATATAATCGAGAGGAAGCTGCGCGCTCTCCTTCGCTACACGCCGCAATACCCACTGACCCAACTCGTGGATCAGCCCGCTCTCTTCTGCCAAAGGGATGAATATTTCAGGAGAAACGAGTCCACGTTTCGGGTGCTCCCATCGTAAAAGCGCCTCGGCACCTACGCATTTCCCCGAGGATATCTCGATCTGCGGCTGATATAGTAAAATCAACTGATTCTTTTCTATCGCACTGTGTAGATCCTGCATCAGTTCCGTTTTGTTTACTGTGCTCTCTTCCAGTTTGCTGTCAAAAAGCCGAATACCGTTCTTTCCGGACGATTTGGCTTCATACATCGCCACATCCGCTTCCTTGAGCAGATCGAAAAAATCCCGTCCATAGGTGAACAGGGTGATCCCGAGACTGACACTGAAGTGAAGTTTTCTACCTTTGATCGCAAAAGGCTTCGCTACCTCTTCGCGTATCTTGGTAGCGACGATTTCACTCTTCATTGCCGCCTCCTCTTTGTCTCCTTCGATATCGGAAAGGAGAATGACGAATTCGTCACCTCCCAGCCTTGCGACGATATCCCCGGTTCTCATCAGATTGGCCAAGCGCTTGGCGAGTTGTTGCAGTAAAAAATCACCCACATCGTGGCCCATCGAATCGTTGACTTGCTTGAAGTTGTCCAAATCCAGAAAGAGCAAAGCGTTTGTAGTGTTGTTGCGTTCGGCCCGCATCATCGCGATCTTGACATGCTCAAAGAGAAGTTTGCGCCGAGGCAGGCTGGTCAATTCGTCGTAATAGGCCAGGTAGTCCGCCCGCTCCCTTGCAATCCGCTCCTTTGTGACATTGCGCCCATAAAGATTGATTTGCTCATCATCGATCGCCACAATATCGAATTGGTAGATTGCCTGGTTATAACGAAGATCTATGCTTTTGTGCTCCCTGCTGCATACCTCCTTTAAAAATTCCTCCCATTTTTTGGGTTCATTCTT
>JAMOOM010000069.1 GCA_027065515.1 Campylobacterales bacterium | reverse complement strand
TTTGATTCCTGTGCTTGTGGATGAAGTGCTTTTGAAAAAGAGCCATACTCTAACGCGATGGATCGATACCCATATCATGCCGATGGATACATTCGGATATGTGATTACGGTTCTTTTGGTGACTGTAACGTTGAGGTTTGCCTATACGATGCTGAGTATTCTTCAGACGAAAATATTCATGCAGATATCGAAAGATGTTACATACAAAATCCGCATAGATGCTTTGCAACATCTAAAAAGAGTATCCATGAAAGCCTACGAGACATCGCACTCAGGCTCGGTGGCGGCGAAGCTGGTGACGGATGTGGAGACGATAGACACATTCATAGCTTCAACGGTGAGCCGCCTGATTATTTCGATCCTGTCGCTCGTGGGAATTGCGGGGGTTCTTTTATGGATTCATTGGGGATTGGCACTTTTTATCATCTTTTTAAATCCGATGGTGATAGCGTTTACCACCAGACTCGCCAGGAAAGTATCGAAACTCAAAAAAGAGGAGAACAGGGCGATCGATGCCTTTCAGTCGGCTTTGACCGAAACGCTCGATCTTTTCGGGCAGATTCGTGCGGCAAACCAGGAAAAGCGTTTTTTCTCGCACCTGATAGATAGTGCCGCCCAGATCAAGTGGCGAAGTATCGCTTTTGGCTGGAAGAGCGATGCGGCGAGCCGCTTGTCGTATCTTGCCTTTTTGGCAGGATACGAGCTGTTTCGTGCAGCCAGTATTCTGGCCGTGGCATTTTCCGATCTCAGCATCGGTATGATGTTGGCCGTCTTTGGATATTTGTGGTATATGGTTACGCCGGTTCAGGATATTTTGGGCATTCAATACGCTTTGCACAATGCGCGTGCAGCGGTGGCGCGTATCAATGAAATTTTCGCGATGCCAACCGAGCCGCGCTATCCTCACCTGCAGAATCCTTTTGAGGCAAAAAGGGTAGGGGTGACACTTGAGGATGTAGATTTCGGTTATTCGCCAAAAACCCCGGTGCTTGAAAAGATACGTTTCAAAGCCAAACCTTCGCAACGGGTGGCACTGGTGGGAGCCAGTGGATCGGGCAAGACTACGCTTGCGCAGCTGATTGTCGGGTTTTATCCTCCAGATAGCGGCACGATCGCCTTCAATGGCGTCGATGTCAGAAGGATCGGTCTAGATGTTGTGCGCGATCATGTAAACCTGGTGCTTCAAAGCCCCAAGCTTTTTCACGATACGATCCGCTTCAATATTACACTGGGCAAGAAGATACCCGAAGAGGTGATCTACGAGGCGCTGAAGATGGCGCAGATGAAAGAGGTCATCGAAAAGCTCGAAAATGGACTCGACACTCTTGTCGGAAGGGAAGGGATAAGGCTTTCCGGCGGACAGCGGCAACGGATCGCGATAGCCAGAATGATTGTCGCCGATCCAAAAATAGCGATTTTGGATGAATCCACTTCCGCGCTGGATATTCATACCGAAGCGCGCCTTTACGAGGCACTGGAGCCTTTTTTTGAAAGCAGGACCACGATAATGATAGCCCACAGGCTCAGCACGATCCGTAAAGCCGACTATATCTACGTACTCGAGTATGGACGTATCGTCGAAGAGGGAACACATGAGGAACTTTTGAAGAAAGAGGGAGTTTATATGGGATATATAAAAGAATCTGCCAGCTGCGGGGGAGACAATCATGATCTGGCATGATGCATTGATATTGGGAATCGTGGAAGGAGTGACGGAGTTTCTGCCTGTATCCTCTACTGGCCACCTGATTCTGGCCAGCAAAGTGATGGGGATCGAGCAGACGGAAATGCATAAAACTTTTGAGGTGGTGATCCAGCTGGGATCGATTTTGGCGGTGATATTCGCTTTCAAGGAGAAGATTTTCCATAGCATAGAGCTTTGGAAGAGGCTGATAGTCGCCTTTGTTCCTACGGCGGTATTGGGGTTTACCTTGTACAAGATCATAAAATCTCTCTTCTTGCCGCAGACAGTAGCTTATATGCTGATTATAGGAGGTATAATTTTCATAATCGTGGAGCTGTTATACAAGGAAAAAGAGCACCATGTGGGACATGTAGAGCAGGTAAGCTATAGGCAGGCTTTCGCGATTGGCCTTTTTCAATCGCTTGCGATGGTGCCGGGCACCTCACGCTCCGGAGCGACGATTATAGGGGGGCTTTTGATAGGATTGAAGCGCAAGACGGCTACGGAGTTCAGTTTTTTATTGGCGGTGCCAACGATGCTGGCCGCAACCGCCTACGATATCCTGAAGCACCACAGTGAATTTGACTTTTCGGACGCACAGGCTCTTGGCATCGGCTTTGTGACAGCGTTTATCGTGGCGCTGGCGATTATAAAGTGGTTTTTGGCATTTATCAAAAAGCATACCTTTATACCGTTTGGAATTTATCGTATAATCGTCGGAATTATTTTTCTGGGGGTTGTGTTATGAGCAGATATTTCGAAATGGCGAGTGAGCTCTACCAAAAGGGAGACAAGGTGTCGGCCTTCAATGCATTTTTGGAGCTGGCGATCGATGGAGATGCTGATGCGCAGGCGATGGTGGGCTATATGCTCGAAAATGCCGACGGGTGCGAGGGTGATATCCAAGAGGCGCTGGGATGGTATCAGAAAGCGGCCGACCAGGGCCAGCATGTTGCCTGTTTCAATCTTGGGCAGATACTTCGTAGCGGCAAAGCCGGCGCAGTGGACGAGAAGGCCGC
>JAMOOM010000068.1 GCA_027065515.1 Campylobacterales bacterium | reverse complement strand
ATGTAGGAGATCGACGCCCATTCGGTATTGTTTCGGGCAAGATTATCAATAATTATCAACAAAAAGAAGGAGTGAGCCATGTGTAACGAAGGAAAAATAGATAGAATTGTACGGGTTGTGTTGGGACTTGCTATCATCGGATGGGGAGTGGCGGCTCAAAACTGGTGGGGAGCTGTCGGACTCGTGCCGCTTCTTACTGGAGCTGTAGGTATCTGCCCTCTTTATATTCCTTTTGGAATCGATACGGGATGCCACAAGGAAAAAGAGTCCGAAAATTCATAAAACTGTATTCAAAGCCCCTGCCCGAACTCTGCGAAGGTGGGGGTTTGTATCGTCAATATAAACAAAACGAAGGAGTGTGAATGAAACAAAAAGTTTTCAAAGAGAAATATCCGATATTCGAGCTTATTGTAGATAAGGATGAGACCAGCTGCAGCAGCGTAGATGAGATAATCGATCATTTCAAGTCCAAAATCGATGCGCATCCAGTCGCCGTCTATATCGCGACATTCGATCATTATGCACATACCAGCAGCCTTCCGGAGCACAATATCGCAGAGAATATCAAGGCGGCAAAAAACATAATATTCTGTTTTGGAAAAGAGCTCCCTACGCCGGAAGTGATGGCTGTGCGCCCGCGCTCCATCGGTGTCAGCGACCTTGGGGATAAATTTGTCGTTATTTTTATGGAGGCACCCAACCCCATCGCCAACGATGCGATGGAGAGCTGGGCCAAAGCTCTCAAAAACCGCTAAACAATCTTCGCCTCTTCGGGGGCGTTCTACGATATTCTTCAAAAATCCGAATAATACAAAGCACACTCTTAGCCCTTGTTGGATAAAATAATTGCAACATTTTACGGCGAGGCAGACATGACAAAATATATCTTTGTAACGGGCGGGGTTCTCAGTTCTCTTGGAAAAGGGATCACGGCGGCGAGCGTGGGGACGCTTCTAAAGCAGACGGGGCTGAATGTTTCGATCCTGAAGATGGATCCATATCTGAACATGGATCCGGGTACGATGAGTCCTCTGGAGCATGGCGAAGTGTTCGTGACTGCAGACGGTGCGGAGACCGATCTGGATCTGGGCCATTATGAGCGTTTCTTGAATGTGGATTTGAGCAAAAAGAACAATTTCACCACCGGCCAGATCTACCACACCGTGCTCACCAAAGAGCGCAAAGGTGAATATCTTGGCAAGACGATCCAGGTGGTTCCGCATATCGTGGGTGAAGTGAAGCGAAGGATTTTCGAAGCCGGCAAAGGCAAAGATGTACTGATCGTGGAGCTGGGCGGTACAGTAGGCGACATCGAGGGCTTGCCTTTTCTGGAGACGATTCGCCAGATCAAGCATGAGCTGGGAAGCGAGAGGGTTATCAATATTCACGTAACATTGGTGCCATACATCAAGGCCGCCGGCGAGCTGAAGACAAAACCGACCCAGCATAGCGTGCAGGAGCTCCGCCGTATCGGTATCACGCCACATATGATCATCGCCCGTTGTGAAAAGCCGCTGCCCAAAGAGTTGCGTAAAAAGATCGCGATCAGTTGCGATGTGGATATGGATAGCGTTATAGAGTGCATGGACGCTCCGACAATCTATAAAGTTCCGTTGAATTTTTTGAAAGACGGCATCATGAATCCGCTGATCAAGCGATTTCACCTGGCCGACAAAGTGCCAAACATGGAGGAGTGGGATATCCTGGTCAAGCGGATCATCGCTCCGCGCAACGAGATCACCATCGCGTTCGTAGGTAAATATCTAGGGCTCAAAGAGTCGTATAAATCACTGACAGAGGCGTTGATACATGCGGGTGCGGCGCTCGATACGCGCATAAATATCCGCTGGGTGGACAGTGAGGATATCGAAGAGAAGGGGATCGAAGAGACTGTGGGCGAAGTCGATGGCATACTCGTGGCCGGAGGATTTGGCGTGCGGGGAGTGGAGGGCAAGATGATGGCGATTCGTCATGCCCGTGAAAACGGTATAGCGTATCTGGGCATCTGCCTGGGGATGCAGCTGAGCCTCATCGAATATGCGCGCAACGTTCTCGGGATCGAGAATGCAAATTCGGTCGAATTCGATCCTGAAACGAGTGAACCGATCATCTACCTGATCGACGAATTTATCGACCACTCCGGCCAAAAGCAGGTGCGCACCAAAAAAAGTCCTCTTGGCGGCACGATGCGTCTGGGCGCTTACCCCTGCGAGATCAAGGAGGGGACGAAGCTCTGGGAGGCTTATGGCGGCAAAAAGATCATCTACGAGCGTCACCGCCACCGCTACGAAGCCAATCCGGCCTATCGGGAACGATTCGAAAAGGCCGGCATGGTCGTCTCCGGCGAGAGCAATGGATTGATCGAAGCGGTAGAGGTCAAGGATCACCCGTGGTTTCTTGGAGTGCAGTTCCATCCGGAATTTACATCACGACTGCAAAAGCCGAATCCGTCGATTCTCGCTTTCTCCCGCGCCGCGTTGGCGGCGAAAAATGCCAGGAATGCATAACCTTTCGCTGCTGACAAAAGCCAAAATCGATGCCCTGCTGAGGGCTCGTTTCGATGAGGGCTTCAAAACACTGAAAGAGATCCCCAACCCTTTTCAGCTGCACGATATGGATCGCGCCGCGACGCGTATCGTGCAGGCTGTAGAAAAGAACGAGCGTATCGCTGTCGTCGGTGACTACGATGTCGACGGAGTTGTCTCGTCTGCTCTGATGGACGAATTTTTCGAAACGATCGATTATCCTGTCGATATCGTGATCCCCAACCGTTTTGGCGATGGTTACGGTGTCTCTTTGAGCGTTTTGGAGAGAATCGATGCCGATGTCGTAATTACGGTCGACAACGGAATAGCGGCGATAGAGGCGGCAGAAGCTTGCCGGGCCAGGGGAATCGATCTGATCATCACCGATCATCATACACCTTCCGAAAAGCTTCCCGACGCCTATGCGATCGTCAATCCGAAAAAGAGGGAGTGCACATTCGCCTATCCCGAAATCTGCGGCGCGCAGGTGGCTTGGTTTCTGATCGGTGCGTTGAAGCAGAAGATGGGTCTCGATATCAAGATGGGGCGTTTTCTCGATCTGTTGGCGCTGGCGATCGTAGCCGATGTCATGCCGCTGACGTCAATCAATCGCCCTTTGGTGCAAAAAGGGTTGCAGATGCTTTCGACATCGCGTCGCCCCGCATTTGAAGCGGCGCGTTCCTATCTCGGCAAGCAGCGTTTCAGCGCAGAGGATATCGGATATGGTATCGCGCCCCGCATAAACAGTGCCGGGCGGATGGAAGACGCCGCAGTTGCATTGAAATTTCTTCGGGCCAAAACGATCGACGAAGCGAGTAGCGGCTGGATCATGCTCGATACGCTGAATCAGGCGCGAAGGCAAGAAGAGGCGGAGACGACGGCAATGGCTATAGATATGGCCAATCATAATGACCCGGTCATCGTGGTGGCAGGGGAGGGTTGGCATGAAGGAGTCCTGGGAATCGTCGCGTCGCGCTTGGTCGATAGATTCAAAAAACCGGCCATCGTTTTTTCTGTCAAAAACGGTCGCGCCAAAGGGAGCGGAAGAAGTATCGGCGATGTCGATCTGTTTGCGCTGCTTAATCGGTGCAAAAGTTTTTTGACAGCCTTTGGAGGTCATAAAATGGCAGCCGGGCTCTCGCTGGACAAGGAGAAGATCGAAGTTTTTCGTGGAGCTGTCTGCAAAGAGGCCTCGTCGCTTCCTCCGGAACTGTTCGTGCCGAAAGAGAATGTTCTCGGAGAGTTGCCGGTTGGAGAGATCGACTGGGATCTGATGGAGATCCTGGCACGGTACGAGCCTTATGGCGAGGCGAATAGTCGGCCAAAATTTCTGATCAAGAATATCAATGTTATTGATGTGCGTGCCATTGGCGCCGAAAAAAATCATATGAAGCTTCTTTTGGGAAATGGAAATATTTCTCTTCCAGCCATCCAGTTCGGTTTCGACAAAATGGCTTCGATTGGCGAAAAAATCGATGTTTCGGGAACCCTGCAGGTCAATGAATTCAATGGTGACCGAACGATACAACTGCTCATAGATAGAATATACTGACGTATTAATAAGATAATTTTTACCTTTAATCTCTATAATAGAGGCATTCGCAACTACAGGAGTAATAGCATGGATAAAAAAATGTTGAAACATAGCCAAGAGGTTATCGAAGAGCTCATAAAAAAAGAAGGTATGAGCCGGCGTGATGCCCTGAAACTGATGGGTCTTGGAGGGGCGGCGACGATGATGGGAACGGCGCCCACATCTGCCAATGCTGCGACTGAAGCGATGGCTTCCAGCGACAAAAAAGCTAAAATTGTAATCGTCGGCGGCGGTGCCGGTGGTATCATGGCGGCAGCACGCATGAGAAGAGCCGCCCCAAATGCGGAAATCGTGCTCATCGCTCCCAACGATATCCATCTCTATCAGCCTGGCCAGGTCTTCATGGCAGCGGGTCTGTACACTGAAGACGATATCAAAAAACCCAATAGCGATCTGATGCCCGATGGTGTAAAATGGATCAAGGACGAGGCAAAAGGTTTTGATCCAGACAACAACAGTGTCGAAACGGCCAAAAACGGAAAGATCGGTTACGACTTCCTCGTGGTCGCGACGGGTTTGCAGTATGACTACGAGCGCATCGAGGGTATGAGCCCAGATCTGGTCGGACAGAAAGGGATATCCAGTGTCTATCTGAACGATCCCGTAAATGGAACGGCCAAGGGAGGCGTGGCTACATGGGAGTGGTTCAAGCAGGTGCGTGCCGAAGCGGAGAAACGCGACCCAGGCAACCCGATGCATGTAATCTGTACCCAGCCAAGCACGCCAATCAAGTGCGGTGGTGCGCCTCAGAAAATTCTCTATCTGTGCGACGATATGCTGCGCGGCAACAGCCCGTTGGGTGGCAATGATGTCCACGATAACGCGAAATTCACTTTCACCAAAAAGGGCGGAAAGCTTTTCGGTATCAAATCCTACAATCAGACACTTTTGAAGTTGACGGTCGATTACGGCAATATCTATGATGCATTCGGTCACGATCTGATTGGAATCGATGCCGACCAGAAAATGGCGACATTCAACTATCACTATTTCGAAAAAGGGGAGTGGGACGAGGATCTCGAAGAGTTCGAAGTCATTCCGATGATCAAAAAAGTGAAAATGAAGTACGACTTCATCCATATCGTTCCCCCAATGAAAGGTGTCGATGCCGTCGCGAACTCTCCGATCGGATGGCAGAAAGGTACCGCCAAGGGATGGATGGCGGCAGACCGCTATACGCTTCAGCACATCAAATATAAAAATGTATTCGGTATCGGTGATATTCTCGGTATTCCGCTCGGCAAGACCGGCGGTTCCGCGCGCCATCATGGGCCGGTTCTTCAAGACAACCTCATTGCGGTCATGGAGGGCAAAGAGCCGACGGCGAAATTCGACGGATATACCGTCTGTCCTTTGAAAACCCAGTATGGTGAAATTATGCTGGCGGAATTCAACTACGATGGTCCGGCGCCGTCATTCCCCCTCGATCCATCCAAACCACGCTGGATATGGTGGGCATTCGATCTCTATATGCTCAAGCCCATGTACTGGAATCTTATGATGCGAGGACTGATGTAAAAACCGGTGTCTTCACAATGATTACACGATTTGACGATAAAATGAAAAATATTTCCGAAGAAGGAGAAACGATGCGAATGAAAAAAATAGTGGGAGCCGTTGCATGTCTTACGGTGCTGAGCGTGGGCGCAATGGCTGCCGAAATGAGTAACGCAAAAATTTATGAAAAGTATTGCAAAAAGTGTCACGGGGCAAATGGTGAAGGAAACCCTGCCAAAAAAGGACCGGCTCTGAACGACAAGGATATCAATGAGCTTTTCGATGCATTGATGGACGTCCAGGAAAAAGGCTTTGAAGGTCCCCAGCATGAAGCGATGGCTCACAATATGAAAGTACTCGAAAAAAAGAAAGGGATCAAGGTCGACGCCCAGTCAATGGCCAAATATCTCTACTACTCTTTCAACCCCGAAGCCCGCTAAAAACGGGAGGTGGCCTATTGTGTGCCGCCTCCTGCCCCCTCGATTCTCATTTGTTTTTTTAATATCCAAAATCCATAAATAAAGAAGCGATTCCCTCTGCACCCTCGTAGTCTCGATTTGAAAAAAATTATATTCAAGATTACTGATAATAAGCATAAGAAGAATAGTATAAGCTTATTTATACTAAAATTTAAAATGACTTTATAGATAAGATTAAATTTGTCTTATTTATAATGGATTATTTTATGCAAAGAAGGAGGAGATATGGCGGTCGAAATTTCCCGAAGACGCTTCCTGCAAGGTAGTGTCGCAATGACCGTAATGGGCGGAATGGCAATGACACCGAGCGACCTTTTTTCCAACGAAAAGGAGCACGGAGAGATCTCCATTACGACGAAGACAGGCACTGGCGAGGCGAAGCTTGTTCCCACGCTCTGTGAAATGTGCGTCAACAAGTGTGCGGCCATTGCTCGGGTGGAAGATGGTGTCGTGACGAAGCTCGATCCCAACCCGATGTTTCCCAAGTCACGAAATATGCTCTGCCCCCGGGGAAATGCCGGTATCCAGGCACTTTACGATCCGGATAGACTGAAGTATCCGATGATCCGTGTCGGAGAAAAAGGTGAGGGTAAATTCAAGCGTGTTTCATGGGATGAAGCATATGATGCTATTTTAAACGGTACCGACAAGTTTCCCGGACTCGCCAAGATTCTCGAAGAGGAGAAGGATAATCGTTCGACGATCTTCTTCTGTGCCGGAGAAGGAATGGCGGAACACACCTTCAAGACTTTCTATACGGGATTTGGCTCTTCGAATTGGCTGAACCACGCATCGCTATGTCTGAGAACAGTCGTATCGGGCTATGGCGTCACACTCGGAGCCTATCCTCAGGCGGATCTGGAGAATGCGGAGTATATCATCATGGCTGGCGCCAATCGTGCCGAAGCGATCGTGACACCCGATACGATGGATTTCTTCAAGCGAACGAAAGGGCGTGGTGCAAAACTGATCTGTGTAGATCCACGCTTTACCAACACGGCCGCAAAAGCCGATAAATGGCTGCCAATCAAACCGGGTACCGACCTGGCCTTCGTTTTGGCGCTCTCTTATGTCGCCATTATGGAAGAGCTTTACGACAAAGCGTATGTCGAGAAATATTTCAAGGGCTTCAAACAATACAAGAACCATTTGTATGCCGAAGGGTACACACCCGAATGGGCCGAGAAGATTACAGGTATCTCCGCCGAAGATATCTACAAGATTGCCCGTGATTTCATGAAGCATGCCCCCAAAGCGGTCTATTATCCGGGCCGACGTAGCACTTTCGCCAAAAACGATTTCCAGTTGCGCCGTGCCATGGCGATTTTCCAGGCTCTCGGTGGCGGTATCGACACGAAAGGCGGTCTCGTTTTCGGGAAAAAACTTCCCCTCAAGGGCCACGAGGTCCTCGCGCCGATGTACGCTCAGGCGGAAGGGGTGGATGTCGATAGAGCAAAAGGAGGGCACGGATATTCAGATTGTGCGATTGTCTCAGGCGGGGGATCGTGGATAGGATTCAGAAACCGGGTGCTCGAAGGTCGTAGCCCTTATCCGATCCGCGGTATGTTCCTCTACAAGCACAATCCAATGATGAATATGCCCAATACGGAAAAAACCGCGAAATTTCTCAAAGGCCTCGACCTGAGTGTCGCGATCGATACGATGCCGAGCGATACGGTGATGTATGCCGATGTCGTATTGCCGGAGTGTACGTACCTCGAAAGAACCGATCCCGTCAAAACTTTTGGTGGTCCGGAGCCATCGATCGCCGTACGAAACAAGGTGCTCGATCCGATGTATGAAACCAAACCCGTGATTGAAATAATGAGGGGATTGACCGAAAAAATTTCAAAACCTCTTTTCGAGATTACGAAAAAATACGATGAGGATGTACAGGAAGATATCGCCGATCGCGGCGAAGCGGAGGTTTACAAGGAATTCGATCTGACCATTCCTTTCAAGCACAGCCAGGAAGAGCTCAACGAACATGCTGTCTCAGGCTATCCAGGAGCATACGAAGAGCTTTGCAAGCATGGGGTATTCTATCCGAAAATGGAGGAGTATTTCAAGCAGGTTTCGGTCAACGAGTATGTTTATTATCCAGATGATAAAAAAGCCTACACCGTACGGGGAGGCAAGCCAAAGACGAATTCCGGCAAAGTGGAGTGCAATCTGGTCAATATAGCGAAAAAAGGTGTCGATCCGATGCCTACATGGCGCAAAGAGTACGAGTTCCAGGTGCCGGAAGGAAAATTCCGCATGCTCACGGGACGTCATGCCCAGTTCACCCAGAGCGGTACCGCCAATAACGCGATGCTGCACGATCTGATTCACGAAAATTATATCTGGATCAATAAGCGGGTGGCCAAAAAAATGGGAATCAAATTCGGTGACATGATCGAAGTCTCCAGTGAAGCGGGAAAAACACGGCTCAAAGCCTATCCGACCGAAAAAATCGCTCCCGACCAGGTATTCTTCATTCACGGTTTTGGTGAAGAGTCGAAAGAGCTTACATGGGCCTATCGAAGCGGTGGAAACGACAATGCGGTCATCGTCGACGAGATCGAACCGGTCTACGGCGGCGCCGTCATGCATTCAACGAACGTAGAAATCAGAAAGGTGTAAGAAATGGCAAGATATGGAATGGCCCTGGATTACAAAAACTGCATCAACTGCAAAGCGTGCGAAGTCGCGTGTAAAGAGGAAAACGGTGTCCTGCTCGGAGCCGACAAACACCGTATTTGGGTAGGTGTCAAAGAGATCGAAGGCGAGTTTCCGTTGCTCAGTATCGCCTCCAACACTTTTATGCCCAGCCAGTGTCAGCACTGCGACAACGCGCCGTGCGAGGAGGTGTGTCCAACCCATGCTACACATTATGATGAAAACGGCGTCGTTCGCGTCGATCCGGACAAATGCATTCTCTGTAGCTACTGCATGAATGCCTGTCCGTACGATGCCCGATACGTGGATGATAGAACGATGACGGTAGATAAATGTACGTTCTGCTCCGATACTCGTCTGGCCAGGGGTGAAACGACTACGGCGTGTCAGGCGACATGTCCCACCAAAGTCCGTATATTCGGTGACCTGGATGATCCGAATAGCGAAATCAGCCAGGTCTTGATGACGCGTGAGCACTTCTCGCTCAAACCGCATCTGGGTACCAAACCCAAACTCTTCTATTTGATTTAAGGGGTGGATCATGAATTTACAAAAAATTATTCCGTATAGAAAAATGTCTCTTAAAGAGCTGCTGGTGCCTGAAAACAAGTTTATGGCGCTGGTCGCCATCGTGCTGACAGCCCTCTTTTTGATCGGTGTCGGGATCTATCTGGTGCATGGCCATCACGCATATGGTGTGACACGGGAACATCCATGGGGTCTTTTGATCGCAATGTATATCTTTTTCGTCGTCTCCTCCACGGGGCTTTGTATCGTGGGATCGTTTGGTGATGTGTTCGGCTTCAAAGACTATATGACTGTCAGCAAGCGGGCCATCTTCGGATCGATCATTACGATCCTTTCCGGTTTTGCCGTGATCGCTTTCGAAATCGGCCATCCGGTCAGAATGTTGATCTACAACGTCATAAGTCCCGGTCTGCGGTCCGCGATCTGGTGGATGGGTACGCTGTATGGCCTCTACCTGACATTCATGGTGATCGAATTCGTATTCCTGATGAGAAACGATATGAAAAAAGCCAAGATATTCGGCTTGATCGGTCTGCTTATCGGTCTAGCGGCACACTCCAACCTTGGAGGAGTTTTTGGCTTTTTGAATGCCCGTCTCGTAGCCAATGGAGTCTTTTATCCGACCTATTTCATTCTGACGGCATTTATTACGGGTATCTATCTGATCTTTTTGATGTACGGCTATAAATATCGAGGCCAGGCTTTCCCGGACGATGTGGCGAAAGCGTTGACCAATTTCATGAAAATTCAGGGCTTGCTTTTGGCTATCTTGATGTTTTTCGAAACATGGAAAATGTTGACCGGCGTCTATGGAGGCATGCCCGAGCGTGCAGACACGATTATCCATATTCTCCATACCAAGTCGTTCTGGCTGGGTGAAGTCATGTGTGGAATGGTGATACCTTTCTTGCTGATTTTGAAAAGCAAGGGAACCGCAATCAAAGCGATGGTCTGGGCATCTCTCATCGGTATGATCGGAATTTTCTATATGCGCTACGATCTAGTCCACGATGCACAGCTCTTTCCGATGCAGACGCTGAAAATTCGCGAATACCAGCTTCCGCCGTCTTTTGTCGAATATTTTCCATCTTCGACCGAAATGATGATAGGGTTTGGCGGTATCGGTATCTGTCTTATTCTCTATTTTTTGGGCACCAAGCTCTTCGATCTGGACGGCAAGCCCGAGCACCACTAAAATATGCCGCCGGTCCGCCTCTTTGGCGGGCCGAAAAAAGGAGAGACCGATGAAACGAGGGATACGGCTTTTATTGTTGTCGATGATCTTTTCCGGCCTGGTGGCGATGGCGGAAGATTACAGCGTCAAACAGGTTGAAAAGGTTGGCGGCAAGATCGCCAAAAAGATTCAAAAAACGCTCAAACACAAACTAAAGAAGGCCAAGAAGCGGGGCGGACTCGAAGCGATGGCGAAGTACTGCGCCGAAGAGTCGCTCAAGGATATCGACGCCATTCGACGGAAGTATGGAAAAGAGCTGAGTGTCAAACGCGTCAGCCTAAGGCCCAGGAATCCGAAAAACGCTCCGAAGAAGGACGAAGAGAAGATTCTTGAAGCACTCGACTATCTCGTCAAGGCCAACGCTTTTTTGCCCAAAACGATAGTTCAGGCCCATGAGGACGGCAGCTATAAACTCTATGCGCCGATCACCCTCAATAGCCGCACATGTAAAAAGTGCCATGGTGACCGGGCTGCGGTCGATCCGAAAATAGTCAAATATTTCGCCAGTAAATATCCAGACGGCAAGGGATATGGTTATCACACTGGCGATCTGAGAGGTGCAATCGTCGTCGCCTTTCCGCCACCAAAAGAGGACGAGTAGATACGCTGCGGCCGATGGAAGAGAGGGTGGTGAAGCATAAAGTCTATGTATGGCCATTGTGTATTCGAACCTTTCACTGGTTTTATGCCCTTTCATTCACGCTCGCATTTTTTACAATATGGTTTGAAAATCTGCTGACGCTTCATGTCGCTTTTGGAATGGTTTTCGCCACTCTGGCTTTTTTCAGGGTGACATGGGGCTTTATCGGCCCCCTATATTCCAACTTCCGATGCTTCGACTTTCAAGGCGACCACCTTCTCAACTACATTCTCCATCTTTTTGGCCATAAAGAGAAGACTCCGGGTCACAATCCTGCCTCTAGCTGGGGAGCGATCTCGATGTTGGTCCTGGGGTTGCTGCTTGGCATAAGCGGAATACTCCTTTACGGTATTCAGGAAGGACGCGGTCTCGCCTCTTTTCTGAATACCGATATGTACTATGAGATGGATGACCTCTTCTGGCTGCACTTTTGGCTCGCATATGGAATGCTCGGTGTCGTGGTCATTCATATAGGAGGTGTATTGTTTGAACACCTCTATCACCATACGGGGATAATCTGGTCGATGTTTACCGGCTATAAATACCTTGCCGATGGTATAGATGTGCAGCTGGACCGAAAACAGAATATCTTTGCCGCCTTTTTCCTGTTTCTATCCGCAGGAATCTACTTCTATGTCGTGGAGATTCCCGACAACGCTTTGACGAAAAGCCGTTTCGCCCCTATCGACTACGAAAAGGAGCATCCTCTCTTGGCTCTGGAGTGTGGTGACTGTCATGTGGTTTTTCCCGCCTATCTTCTGCCGGCCCAGTCGTGGCGGATCATCATGGACACTACAGACGATCATTTTGGGGATGAGCTCGATCTAGACGAAGAGGATGCCAGGACGATTCGCGACTATCTCGTGGGCAACAGCGCGGAGCATTCGACGCGGGAGGCGGCATTCAAAGTTCTCGAGTCCATCAAATGGCGGGAAGAGCCGGTCTATTCTATCGTGCATACCCCATATTGGCGAAAGACCCACAAGCGGATTCCCGCAAAGATATTCAAACGTAAAGAGATCGACTCGAAATACAGTTGCGACGCCTGCCATCCAGATATCGTGAAGGGGAGTATCGAGGATGATGCGATTCGGGTGCCCGGCCTATCCTTGAAAGATATGCTCGAGGTGCGAATCTTTCCAAGAGAAGGGTAAGCTACTTCATTCGATTCAAGAAGAACTAAAACGCTAAATGCTACTGTACGATACATTATATACCTGTCAAGGAGAGTGAATGAGGCAGTTAAAAAAAGAGCTTCTGATTTTTTTAGGACTCTTTGCGGTTTTGTCGCTCGGTATGCATTATAAAGTGTGGCTCGAGCATCCCCTGCAGCACCTGGAATCTCTGCAGGGAAGCCCTCTGGGGTCGTTTCACCCGTTTGTCATCGTTTTTGGGGTATATATACTGTTCGTTGCGGTTCGCCTCGGTGTCAAGACGGTCAGCAAAATCGTTTCAAGGAAGAGATAGATGGAATATTACAACTGGGTTTTGGCATTTCATGTCATGAGTTTTACAAGCTGGATGGCGATGCTCTTTTATCAGCCGCGTCTTTATGTCTATCACCAAGAGCACGCCGGCAACAAGGGGTTTGTAGAAGTAGTGAAGATTCAGGAAAACAAACTGTACGGCTTTATCGGCGTGCCCGCGATGTGGGCCACGATTTTGAGCGGTGGAACGATGATCGCATTGATGCCGGAGCTCTTTAAAAGCGGCTTGTGGCTGCATGTCAAGCTCACTGCCGCATTGTTGTTGGTAGCCTATCACTTTTCACTTGGATGGTTCAAAAAGAGGCTTCATGAAGGCCGATGCAAAAAAAGTGGCAAATTTTTCCGTGCGTACAATGAAATTCCAACCATTCTGATGGTCGTTATCGTTATTATGGTGGTCGTCAAGCCTATATGAGAAAGATAGGCCCCGGGCGACCTGCTTGAATCGATGTTATGCGAAACGTTTCGCATAACATCAGTCGGTCTCTTTCCGTTAAATAGGCAATACCCTGATATTTGGATCGAGTTTCTCTTTCAGAACCGATTCGATGGCGTATAATGTTCCCGTGCTGGAGCTGGCACATCCGGAGCATGCTCCGAGGTATCGAATATAGATATCGGTGTAGTCGCCATTTTGTTTGACGTCGAGTACTTCCATGTTTCCGCCATCCATGATCAGATATTGGCGCACGCTTTCGTCGATCACGCTGTCGATCGCTTTGATTTTTTGCACAAGTGTCATATCTTTGAAAGGAACATCTTCGCCGCTTGCTTGTTTTTCGACCGTGGCTTTGAGTTTTTCCTCTTCCATCTCTTTGCGGGTTTCAGCAAGGATATCCACCAGGTAGTACTCCCGCTCCTCATGGCCTCCCGGCTTGATACAGCTTTTGCAGAATGCTCCCGCTTTTGTGTAGTCGGTGATCTCTTCGACAGTTTTTAGGTCGTTGAGTCTGATTACCTCTTTGAGTGTCTGCAGGCTTACGCGGGCGCATTCGCAGACGATAATCTCATCTTCGAAGCTCTCCATATCCACGCCCTTGTACTGGGACGCGGCTTTTTTGATGACGTCGTACGCCATGACCGAACAGTGCATCTTCTGTGGCGGAACGGCGGGTGTTTCGGGTGTATCGCGCATCGCTTTTTCAACGTCAATATTGGTGATTTTCACCGCTTCATCGACAGTTTTGCCCTTGCATAGCTCTACCATCGTATCGGAGCTCGCGATCGCGGTACCGCAACCGAAACTTTTGAATTTCGCTTCGAGAATTTTGTCGGTTTTCGGGTCGACGATCCAATAGAGGCGCACGGCGTCACCACAGCTTTCGGCTCCGAAATCGGCGACGATCAGTTCGCCGCCAAGGCGCTTGGCGTCCTCTTCGGTCAACTCTCCCTGGTTTTTGGGATTGTTCATCAAATCCTGTACTTTTTGGCTGTACTCTTCCCAGATACTTCCGCCAATCAGATCGTTTTTAGCCATTATGTGCTCCTTCTGTCGTTTTCATATTTTCTGGCATATACGCGTAAGAGCTTGATATACTCCTTAGGCGCTCCACCGCTTTTTCGAACTGTTCGATCGTGTAGTCTATCTCCTCCTCGGTCGTGAAACG
>JAMOOM010000067.1 GCA_027065515.1 Campylobacterales bacterium | reverse complement strand
ATTCCAAAGTTGAGGAAGTTCATCTATTTTACTCTTTCTCAAAAAACGACCGCTTCGGGTGATTCTCGCATCGTGCGCGGTAGTCACCGTGGTGTCGATTTTATCCATAGGTTTCATCGTTTTGAGTTTCAGCACCTTGAAGCGTTTTCCGCCACGCCCCACTCTCTCTTGCAGAAAAAAGCCATTGCTTCTCGTCTCTATAGAGGCCACGATCCATCCGGCGGCTATAAGCGGCCACAAAAGAAGCAGTCCCGCGCTAGATACTCCCAGATCGAAACTGCGCTTGATAAACCGGTCTCTTCTTCTCATAACTTCAGTCGATATACTTTTGCCCACGGAGAGCTCTCGATCAGTTCGAAAAGATTTTTGTCGTAATTTCCGAGCACAAAAAGCTGAACGTACAAAGAGTTGTACATCGCCTCGTCGAGCAGCAAGAATGCGTTATAGCTTTTCATATAGACCAAAGATAGTCGCGAGCTTGGGTTGATCGTCTGCACCTGCGTGTGATTCATCCCTTTTTTGTCAAGAGCGGTCGTGACGAAACGGTGTAACTGGGTTTTTCTATTCCCAACCCACAAAAGGCCGTTTTTTTTGTCCAGTTTGATACCGTTTGCAAAAATCAGCGCGTCGGAAGTGTTTTTGAATCTATTCAGCTTGATAAACATTTTGCGGGGCGATTTTTCGCCCGTTGAAAGATCTATATTGCTGAAAATAGCAACGGTTGGAAAAATATCCAGCATACGATAGGGCATATAAAAATATATATTTCTGCTCTTTTTAGGCAGCGCTACAGGAGCGGGATCGGCAAGACGCTCGAGATAGGATTTTGGATCGATCTGATCTTTCTGTCCATTTTTGAAAAGTGTATCGGCAACGACTTTGTAACCCGAAGAGACATAGGTCTCTATAGCTATACGGCTCAGTCTCGCCGCCTCCAGCTGCGAATCGGTCGTCAGGATTTCGGAGACGATGAAATTGTCATGATCGTGTTTGCCTCCATCGATCAATGTATTTTTATCGGCATAGTACCAGATGGGATAGCCGTAATCCCACCAGGTAACCACATAATCCTTTTCGCTTCCTATTTTTTTCAAACGATCGAGAACCGACACCTCCTGGGCATTGAAAACCGTGGGTACTTTGTAGTTTATAATATGTGTGATATTGGGCCAAAGGGCCAGAAGTGTCAAAAAACCCATCGCGGCCACTCTGAGACGTTGATTTTGCATGAACGAAGTGACAAGATAGATCAGATATACGAGACTTATCGCGGCCACCGGCACCGCATATACGGTAAACCTGAGCCCTCCCCAAAGAGAGAATATTCCTATTCCGATAAGCGGCAAAGAGAGAATGAAGGATCGATGACGCATCACCAGCAGAATATAACCTACAAGAGCGGCGAAAAGCCCCGGAACCGAGCCGCTGATTCTCTTGGCCATAAGCTCGAACGGTATCCTGCCCGCTTCACGAACCGTGGCGTTTACCTGGAAAAAGTGTAGGCCGCCGCTCTCCTCTCCACGAAGGGCGTAGGAGGTGATTTTGTGCCAAATAAGCCAAAATACATCACCGAGCCACAAAAACAGAAGTACCGCCAATACGGCCAGAATCTTCTCATGGGACTCTTTTAGGCGGTTTTGCCTGAAAAGAAGATATCCAAGCGCGATCAATACAGCTTTCATCGGCCAATAAAGTGGCATCAGAGCCAAAGAGATAATTGCGATGGATTGATATGTAAAGCGATCTTTGCGGTGAAACACCATCATATAGATCATATACATGATCCCCATCGCATAGACGATCGAAAGCCCCATATCGTATAGAAATGGATAAAGGATAATGAAAGCGGCAGCCCAAAGCAGGTGAACGAAGCTCTCCTTTTCGATCGTGGCAATCAGAAAGTAGAGAATGAACATCGGAGCCATCGCCGAAAACATATCCGTATCATAGTAACCGGTCATCGTGCGGTTGTAGTAGCTCCATGCGATCGAACCAAGCAGCGCGGCGAAAAAACCCATCATCGTAGAGCGGTAGAGCCTGCCGATCAAAATGATGGGGATGACGACGAGACTTGAAACGAAAGTCGGCATATACAAAATTACCGTATCAAGAGAAAAAGGAAGAAATTTGGCGGCTATGTAGGTGAAAAATGTCGTAGCGGTATATAAAATATCTGGAACCCGGGGATTGTATTGAAGTGTACCGAAAAGCTCTTTTTGCACACCAGAAGCGAAATAATAGCCATCGTTCGTGTTGATCATGATCTGCCCATTCCAGAAAAATTCCGGATGGCCACCGGCCCACTGCACCCATATCAGGCGCATCGCGATACTGAAGAGATAGGCTATAAGCATCAATCCAAATATCTGTTTTGTCGAAAAATCATCTTTTCCGCTCTCTTTGTCCCAAAATTTCATCTCAACCTCTTATAAAGATATTTTTTGACGGCTGCAGGAGATATATTCACAAAAAAAAGTGCTGCCGCATAGAAATAAGCGTCAAAATTATATCCTAATGCCCGTATCACTTTCACTCTATCGCAAAAATCGCTCCATGCCTTGCCGACTCCACCCCGCCGTCTGAAAAATTCGGGAGAGACACGCACCCTTACCGCCACTTCGGGAATGTTGGCAAACCGGCATCCGTTTCGAAACCCGTTCAGCCACATCAGCGTATCTTCGTTGGTTGGAGATTCGACAGGGTAGAGTCCTGCCTTTTCGAAAAAAGTATGCCG
>JAMOOM010000066.1 GCA_027065515.1 Campylobacterales bacterium | reverse complement strand
ATGATTTGATCGATTACAATTATAACACTTGGAAGTTTTACAATGTTGAAGGCAGATCGAAGTTCGAAGGAATCGAAGTGGGGTATTCGGAGTCATTTTTCGATGTTTTGAAACTTGATTTAGGCTATACACACTTCATCAAAGCTCAGAGTGAAGCCGGTGATCTTGCAAGACGGGCGAAAGATATGTTCGATTACTCTCTGAGCTGGTATCCAACCGATAAGCACACGATCAATATCAACGGTAACTATGTCGGTGAGCGATACGATGATGCAGCTAAAACAATTCAGACCGGAAAATATAATGTGACCAATCTTGCACTTCGCCACAACTTCGCCAAAGGCTTTACGGGTGAAATCGAAGTGCGCAATCTCTTCGACCGCTTCTACCAGGAGGTCGATGGCTACGGTACGGCCGGCCGATCCATCTATGTAGGTATCAGCGCGAAATATTGATGATGAAAACGACACTTGGGCTTAAAGGATACCAATTTCTACTCTTGCAGTGATTGTCGCCATCTCATACGGGATGGCGGTCACGGATTGAACCTGTATCTCGCTATCCGTTCAAGGAGCGAAGCGCCTCGTCGAAAGCATTGATCTTTTTCATTGCTTCGATGGCAAGGGTATTGATTTTTTCGGAAGAGAGATTGTATTTGAGCACGATTTCATCGAGTTTTTCAATATCATTGTTTTCAATTATGCGTGTAATGCCAAGTATTTCTCCGTATAGATTGTCTCCCTCGAAAAGTGCCTCTTCGATCTCGCCTGAGATATGAAGATGGTGCAGAATATCACGTGGAGGCCGATGAAAAATGAGATGAATAAGTGATAGCATTCCTGTAAGATAGGCAGTCTCATACTCTGATTTGTCGGCATCTGGCTTGATTAGCTTCAGTAATCCAGTCATTAGTTCGGTGCGATTTATCACCATCAATACAAGCGGATGGTTACCATTTCCACACTGACTCTCTTCTGCAAAAAGCATCACTAGAAGCCACTGAGAGAGTTGATTTCGCCCCAGAAGCGTGATGAATTGTCTGATTGAAGTGACCGTCTGGCGCAGGGAAAAGAAAGGAGAGTTGATAAATCTAAGTAACTGGATAGTGATTGTGTGTTCGCGCTCAAAGGCTTTCATCAGCTCGTCGATAGAGGCGTCGTTGCGAATGAGATTCCATAAGAAAAGGATCGATCCTTTTTCGGCACGTATCGGATACTCTTTCATCACTTCGGGTTCTTTGAAAAAATATCCTTGGAAATAGTCACTGCCCAGCGCCTCGGCTTCTGCATGATCTTTGCGTTTTTCGATTTTTGTGCAGATGGTTTTGATGCCGTGAGTTTTTGCTGTCTCGATAATTGTTTCAACCGTTTCAGGCTCGAGTTCAGCATAGTCGATTTTGATATATTTGAAGATATCTATAATTTCCTGTTTTTGAAGCAGCCTTTCATTTTTCAGGTCGTTGATGGCGAAGCAGTAGCCCTCATTTTTGTAGCTTTTGAGTGTTTCGACAAGGCTTCTATCCTCCAGGTGTTCTTCAAATATGGAAAAAATGAGACGTTCTTTGGGCAAGGCATCTATTAGTTTGCGTTCAATAAAAAGAGGTGTGAGCTTGATGATGCCGTAGTGGAGACCGATGACATTTTCTATTCCTATGACATTGATAAGGTTATTGATCGCCGTAGCACTCATGAGAGTACCTTTGTCCATTTCTTCTTGCGGTGTTTTTCCCCGAAATAAAATTTCATAGGCGAAAATGCGGTTTTTTCTATCTATTACCGACTGTCGTGCGATATAAAATGCATCCATTCGATCTCTTTTTGTTTGATTCTTGGCTCGTTGGGTGCTGTCACCCCGATGAAGCTCCTTGCCGTTTTTTACTTTTCGACATCCAGGGTATCATTTTTATCTATGTCAAAAAACTACGACTATCGCTTCATCGTTTGTCGTAGTTTTCAATAAACGATTCTATTCTACGCACCCCTTCTCTGATGGTGTCTATATCAGTAGCGAAACTGAATCTAAAATAACCGTCGCTTCCAAAACCTGCGCCTGGAACTACGGCGACGCCGCTGTTTTCAAGCAGTGACTTTGCAAATTTCATAGAATCGGGCTCTATCTCTTTGTGGTTTACGAAGAGATAGAAAGCTCCTTTGGGTTTTACTACGGAGAGCCCGCTTACGCTGTTAAAAAGAGATGTGGCTTCGTCGCAGCGTGCTTCGAATGCCTGGCGCATCATTTCGATATCGGCATCAGCGCTTCCATCGAGTCCCTTGATCGCTGCGATCTGCGTAATGGAGTTTACGTTGGACGTGCTTTGGCTTTGCAGTTTCTTCATCGCTTTTATGAGATCTTTGTTTGCGGCGGCACAGTATCCGAAGCGCCAGCCGGTCATCGCTACAGATTTGCTAAGCCCGTTGATCGTGACGGTGCGGTGGAACATATCCTCACTTACCGAAGCTGCAGCGGTGAAGCGGGTGCCGTGATAGACAAGCTTTTCATACATTTCGTCACTGGCTACCAGAATATCGGTCCCTTCGAGTACTTTGCCGATCTCCTCGATCTCTTCTTTGGTGTATACCGAACCTGTCGGATTGGAAGGAGATGTAAGAACCAGCATTTTGGTTTTCGGCGTAATGGCATTTTTCAACTGATCGGGTGTCATTTTAAAAGCCGTTTTGTCATCCGTTTCGATTATCACCGGTATGCCACCGCTATATTTGGCAATTTCGGGATAGGTGACCCAGTAAGGAGCCGGAATGATGACCTCGTCACCCGGATTGATTACGGATTGAAAGAGGTTGAACAGAGACTGTTTCGCTCCATTGCTGGCGATTACCTGGTCTGTGGTGTAGTGGAGATCGTTTTCGCGTGCCAATTTATCTACGATCGCCTCTTTCAGCTCGATAATTCCATCAACTGGAGTATATTTCGTAAATCCCTCTTCTATTGCTTTGATTGCGGCGTCTTTGATGACGTGTGGCGTATCGAAGTCCGGCTCTCCGGCCGAGAAGCCCAAAATATCTTTTCCTTCGCGTTTGAGTTGTTGCGCAAGCGCTGTGATCGCGATAGTCATAGATTCTGAAAGTACCTGTATTCTGTCAGAAAGCATAAAAGGCCCTTGTTTCTAAAAATTTTGATAATTTTATCCAAAAATCGATTAATCGCTATAATAGTGCATGAAAAAATTTATGGAAATGGCGCTGGAAGAGGCGCAAAAGGGTATATTGAAAGGTGATGGCGGGCCGTTTGGCGCCGTTATCGTAAAGGATGGCGAAGTGATAGCTGCTGGCCACAACGAGGTAGTAAAGAGCAACGATCCCACTGCGCATGCCGAAATCGTAGTTATCAGAAGAGCGTCGCAAAAATTGCAGAGTTTTCATCTTGAAGGGTGCGAACTCTATGTGACCGGCGAACCATGTCCGATGTGCTTTTCAGCGATTCACTGGGCGCATCTGGCACGAGTGGTATATTGCAATACCAAGCAAGATGCGGCCCGGATCGGGTTCGATGACGCTTTGATAACGGATATCATGCTTGGGCGCAGGCCGGATCCGATCAGATTTGTGCACGATCCGCACCGGCGATGCAAGAGCCTTTTTGAAAAATGGTATGAGGATCCGAATAAAGTCTTGTACTGATCACTGCTTCATCGATTTGAGAAAAGCATCATATATCTCTTCGAGTTTTCGGTCTTCTTCCAGAAGCTCTTTGTGCTCTTCTCCCAACAGATGCTCGATCACCGCCACGCGTTTTAGGAGGTATTCGAAAAGCTCCTTGTTGATATCGGGGAGTTTGTTGTGGCTAAGGGGGCTCTTGTCGCGCCCTTTGGTCACCACGCGGGCAGGAATCCCCACGGCTGTGGATTCCGGAGGGACCGATTTGACTACGACGGAATTGGCACCTATTTTACTGTTGTAGCCGATCGTGATGTTTCCGAGCACCTTGGCGCCCGCGCCTATGACGACTCCACTCTCTATGGTAGGGTGTCGTTTTCCCGGATTCAAGGAGACTCCACCGAGAGTGACTCCTTGATAGATCGTCACATCGTCTCCAACGATGGCCGTCTCCCCGATAACTACGCCGATACCGTGATCGATAAAAACGCGCCTACCGATCGTTGCGGCCGGGTGGATATCTATATTAGTAAATATTTGAGATATTCCCATCCACATCCTGGCCAGAAGGTGTACTCCTTTGCGGTAGAACCAGTTGGCTATACGATAATTGATTACGGCCCACACCCCAGGATAGTTGAAAAACAGTTCCAGTCTTGAGTGGATGGCGGGATCGCGCCGATAGACACTTTTGAGATCTTCGACAATAAGCTCGAGCATCAATCGCACCTTTGTGCTCCTTCGGAAAAATTGATAGTCCTAAGATATCCATTTTCACTTAAGTAAAGGTAAAGTTCTCCCAGTATCTCTTTTCGCTCGTCGTTTTCGAGATTGCGGTTCTCTTCGAATATCTGCCTGATTTTTCGTTCGATCTCTTTTGTGTCGTAATCGATATCGTCGAGAATGTCGAGAATGCTTTGCGCTTCTATTATGTTTTCCAGGTGCCATTCGCCGCTTTCGTCGAATCGTACGGTCACCTCCGTCGGATGGGTGAATAGATTGTGGCGCATTCCCAAGATCTCCTGATATGCTCCGACCTTGAAAAAGCCCAGAAAGTACTCTTCCTTTTTGACATCCACGTCGTGCAGATAGAGAGGGTTGTCGATGTTGAAAGCGATTTCTCCGTCTGAGTCACAGGTGATGTCCCACAGGCTTGCGGAGCGGGTCGGTTCGGTATCCAGTCGATCAAGGGGCATAACCGGAAAGTGCTGCCCGAGTCCCCAGTAATCCGGCAAGGATTGAAAGAGCGAAAAGTTGACCAGGTATCGCTCCTGTACTCTGTCTAGAATCGTTTTGATCTCTCTGGATGGTTTGCCGTGAAGAAGTTCGATCGCTCTTTTGATGATTAGATGCACAAGCGTTTCGGTATTGGCTCGATCTACAAGGTCTATATAGCCAAGATCGAAAAGCGTCAGAAGCGACTCCATGTGATCGAGCGCATCATGCAGATACTCCCTGGCATTTTTTTCGCATATGGATCGATACAGATCGTAGAGCTCCTGTACCAGCGGAGGATTCGTCTCTTTGATGCGAAGCCTTTTTTCGCTGTATTCCTGGCTGAAAAGCTCCAGTACCGGGGCGATCAGCACGGCATGGCTGGCCGCAACATAACGCCCCGATTCGGTAAATATGGTAGGTTCTGGCACCGATTTTGCCGTAGCGATCTCTTTTAGTAGAAAGACCACGTCGTTGGTGAACTCTTCGAGGGTATAGTTGCGGTTGATGAGGTTTTCGTGCTGGCTGTACTCCACTGCCAGGCCGCCCCCGATATTGATGGCATGAAGGTTGTCCGCCCCCATCTTTCGCAGCTGGGCATAGATATTGCCAGCTTCCCTGATCGCTTTTTTCAATGGGGAGATATGATCCATCTGTGAACCGATATGGAAATGAATCATCGAGAGCCGATCGATCATATCGCTGGATTTCAAAAGGTCCATCGCTTCAAGGAGCTCGGTAGATGTGAGTCCAAATTTGGAGCTATAACCGCCACTTTTTGCCCATAAGCCGATTCCGCCGGTATGAAGACGAATGCGCAGACCGATTTTGGGCATTGGCGATCCCAGGCGATCCATCTCTTTTATGATCAACTCCAGTTCGTTGATTCCTTCGATCGTTATCGTGATATCGTGTCCCATCTTTGCCGCAAGAAATCCGATGCTTATCATCTCGCGGTCCTTGAAGCCATTGACCGTGATGGGTCTGCCCAGATTCGTCAGCGTCATGGCGAGAATCAGTTCCGCCTTGCTTCCCGCCTCCAGGCCATATTCGAGATCTTTCGTGCCCTCCATCAAAGGAGTGACAAATCCAGGATACTGGTTCACCTTCAGAGGAAATACAGCCTTGAACTTTCCTTTGTACCCAAACTCTTGTTTGGCGCGCTCAAAATGGTTGAAAAGGGTGCGTACATTCTTGATCGCCAGATGCGGAAAGCGTACCAACAGCGGCCCCTTGTATCCATATTCGCGCATCTGGCGAGTGATCTGCACAAGGGATGGTTTTTTGCCGAAATCGATCTTTATTTCACCGTTTTCTACGACGAAATTCTCTTCGCCCCACAGATGAATACCATAGTTGCGAAACGGATTATACGAATTCGTTGACGGCAATACGCCTCTCCTCTTTGCTTTCAAGATCCTTGACCCATATTTCACCTGTTTTTAGCTCGTCTTCTCCTATGATCGCGCACAATCTCGCCTGCATACGGTCGGCAGCTTTAAGATGGGCTTTGAGGGATTTTTTTCGATACTCTGTATAGACTTTTTCGCTTTGGCGTTTTTTGTGTGCGATTTTTAAAACGGTCTCTATCGCATCCGGCTCCATAACGCCAAGATACAGGCCTTCTCGTTCGCTCTTTGGCATTTTTGCCAGTTCCATAATCCGTTCGATACCCAGTGCAAACCCCACCGCTGGAGTTGGTTTGCCATCCAGAAACTCGACGAGGCGGTTGTAGCGCCCGCCTCCTGCGATTGCGCTTTGCGCTCCTATCTCGCTGCTGACGAACTCGAAAGCCGTACGGGTGTAGTAATCCAGACCCCGTACGAGTTTCGGATCCAGCTCATAAGGAATGTCGTGGGATTTCAAAAGCGATATCAGTCTGCCAAACTCGGCATCGCATGTTTCACAAAGGTTGTCGACGATCAAAGGAGCTTTTTGCAGCTGCGTGCGGCAGCTTTCCACCTTGCAGTCGAGCACCCTGATGGGATTTGTGGATATTCGTCTTTGGCAATCTTCGCAAAGTCCATCTTCGATATCATGCAGATGGGTGACGAGCCTTTCGCGGTAGCCCGGCATGCACTCCGGGCATCCCAATGAGTTGATTTTGATCGTATAGCCTATCCCGAGCGCATCGAAGATATCCTTGATCATCAAAATCATCGTAAAATCTTCATAGACACTCTCTTCGCCAAAGCTCTCGCAGCCGAATTGGTGAAATTCTCGCAGTCTCCCTTTTTGTGGGCGTTCATATCGAAACATAGGGCCGTGATAGAAGAAGCGATAGGTGCCACCCCTTTTGTCCAGCTTGTTTTGGATAAAAGCACGAACGACACCTGCCGTACCTTCCGGGCGCAAGCAGACATCGTGTCCTCCCTTGTCGATAAACTGATACATCTCTTTGCCTACGATATCGCTGCTTTCGCCCACACTTCTTTTAAAAAGCGTGGTCTCTTCCAGTAGAGGCGTTTCGATATATTCATATCCGTACCGTTTCGCTATGCGCGATGCCGTCTCTATGATATGCACAAAACGTGAGTTGTCCGGACTCATAATGTCTTTCATTCCGCGAAGTGCTTGAATCATGGTTTTTTATATCCTTTTTCAAATGGTTGTCGCAAATAGTTTTCAATGGCTTCAGCGATTTTTTCGGCCGGTTGCGCGGCATCTATCGCGATATGATCGATCTGCAGCAGATCCAGAAGCTCCAGCATACACTTTTGTACAGCCATCATATACTCTATGCCGCGACTCTCTATGGCGTCACGTCTTTTTCGTTCCAGTCGCGTGCGTAATACCTTTTCATCCATTCTCAGTAACACTATGCGATCGGGAAAGATTCCGTCGGTGGCGAATCTGTTGAGTTGCAACAAGATATCTATCGGGAGTTTTTCGTGTATGTGGGCGTAGGCGATTCCGGATATGAACGAGCGATCGCTTAGAATTATCCTGTGCAGATTCGGCCTGATGACTTTTTCTATATGTTCGGCACGGTCTGCCAAAAAGAGAAGCGTTTCGCTGCGGGGTGTAACGCAGCCGCTTTCAAGAAGCAATGCGCGAATCTTCATTCCAAGCTCGGTGCCCCCGGGCTCTTTGGTGACGACAGCGTCTGAAAAAGCATCTTTGGCCAATGCGATCTGCGTGCTTTTTCCAGCCGTATCTATCCCTTCGAACGCTACGTACACTTTAAGCTCTTTTCTATCATCTCATTGACGCTTGGCGGTAAAAGATGTGCGCAGGAGGCATTGTGTTTGAGAATCGAGCGCACTACAGAAGAGCTTATAAAGGCGTTTTCCAGACTCGGCATCAGATAGACCGTTTCGATCTCGGGCGCCAAGGAGGCGTTGGCATATCCCATCTGAAGCTCATATTCGAAATCGCTTACCGCCCTTAGCCCCCGAATGATGATCGGCGAGTTCGTCTGCTTGCAAAAATCTACCAACAGAGTGGAAAAGCCTTCCACTCTGACGTTGCGCATCTCTTTGCAGGCGGATTTTACCATGGCGATACGCTGATCGTGGGAAAACATCGGCCCTTTTTCGCTTGATTTTGCGACGGCTACGATAATCTCGTCGAAAAGTGTTCCGGCGCGTACGATTATATCCATATGTCCATTGGTGATCGGATCGAAAGTTCCCGGATAGATGACTCGTCTTTTTTTCATTATAAATCCTCGATGCCCCAGCGTCTGTAGAGTGAATGATCTATGCCAAGCAGATCGAACCATTTCCCTACGATGAAATTTTCCATCTCCTCTATCGTATCGCTTTCGCTGTAGTAGCCAAGTACGGGAGGGGCTATGATTACACCCAGTCGGGAGAGTTTCAGCATATTTTCAAGCGCTATCGCGCTAAAGGGCATCTCTCTTGGTGCGACAAGAAGCGGTCGCCGCTCCTTTATGGTCACGGCGGCGGCGCGGGTAACGAGATTGTCGGCGATACCGCAGGCTATTTTGGCGAGGGTGTTCATGCTGCATGGTGCAATCATCATCGCATCGATTGGAAACGATCCTGACGAGATAGGCGCGGCGATATCTTCAATGTGGTATTTATGATCCACTTCATGGGACAGAACTGTCTGGGCATGATCGGAAAGAATCGTAAAAGGGGTAACGTTTTCAGGAAGGCTTCGTATGGCCTTTATCCCGAGCTGCACCCCGCTCGCTCCCGTAACGGCTACAGCGAGCTTCATCGTATATTTACCGTTTTGTCTTTCATTATCGTTCCTCGCAAAGTTCTGCCATTTGGATTACGTATCAAAATCTCGTCTCCGATCATGCCGTTTTGCAGCGCTGTGCCATCAAATTCCAGCGTAATCGGCCCGTCTTTCAGTATGCAGCGGACAGTGTCGTGCCTGCGCACATCGAAAGGGGCGGTCACCATTCTGCGAAGAATGATTTTATCCTTCGCGATATTCTGCCTGGCCATCGATCGTCCGGTTGCGCTAAGCGACGTGACTGGCTCTGAATAGTATGTATCAAAAGGAAGTGTCACGACAGACACGTCGGATAGATGAATAATTTTATCTTTTTTTATTTGATGATTCGCTTTATAGAGTTTGATTCGTCCTTCGATTTCATATTTGAAAAAGTAGTGTTTTTTACCGCAGCGAAGCGAAAAAGTACCTCTGTTTCTGCGGAGCGCCCTTTCGGGCAAGATAATATTGCACTTTTTGCTGAAATGAAAACTATCCATATGGCGCGAAGTGGGTGAAATCTTTACTTTCAATATTTTCAGAGTCGGGAAGTGTCGTGAGTATCTGGCGCGAACAATCCGCTCGAGATTGGTGAAGTTATATTTTTGAAGCCTTTTGAAAAGGATGAGGCTGGAAGTCGTCTCTATGGAAGAGTGGTATCCGGTGCTCTTTAAAAGAGCTTTTATCTTATATGAGGGCACACTCCATGTATCCCGGTTTTTTGGCATTTCAAGCAAGCAGGTGTCGTTGATGTCGATCCCGAGTGTTTTGGGTGAAATGCAGTGATTATCGAGGGTATATATTTTTTTCAAAGTGATATGTTGTGCAAAAATCGGTTTTTGTAAAAAAGATAGAAAGATAAAAAAAAGAAGGAGATAGATGGAGCGGGAGACGGGGGTCGAACCCGCGACCCCGACCTTGGCAAGGTCGTGCTCTACCACTGAGCTACTCCCGCATTTATCGTGGTATGTGGTACCGAGGGCCGGAATCGAACCGGCACGGGCTAATGCCCACCAGATTTTGAGTCTGGCGTGTCTACCAGTTTCACCACCCCGGCATATGATACTTTCGCGTTTCACTGCCGGAATTTTAATGGCATAAAGCTTAAATACCGGTTAATATGCAGTAGATAGTTGCAAAATTAAGACGATTTGGCGACCGCTTCTTTGAGCTGCTTGCCTACTTTGAATTTTACGACACGCGTAGCAGGAACTTTTACGATACGATCGGTGCCTGGAACTTTGGCTTCGCGGGCTGCGCGCTCGGCAGTCGTAAAGGTACCAAAACCGATGAAGCTTACGCTTTTACCTTCGGAAAGCGCTTCTGTGATCGTTTCCAGTGCGGCATCGAGTACAGCTTCGGTATCTTTTTTAGACAATCCCGCTTTTTCGGCGACCGCCTGAATAAATTCAGCTTTTTTCATAGGGCTATCCTTATAGAAGATTTACACCTTGATTGTACAACGTTTTATTTCAAATTGCAAGAAATATCAATTGTTTTGCTAAACAAAACACCCATGATGCCGATGTTGTAAGCAGTAATACAATTATGGAACCATATTTGCTTGAGTAAAATACATTAAAAGAGGATCAATAAAAGTATGAGAATAACGCAGAATAATTTTTTCAATACATTTGTTTCCGACCAGCAGAATATCAAACAGCGACTAAATAGTGTCAATCGACAGATCTCTTCGGGAATGAAGATCAAATATGGACACGAAGATCCTTCCATCTTTACCGATACATTAAGACTAGATTATGAAGAGCATACATTGTCCCAAGCGGTAGATGTGGCTACCGATGCGCAAAATTTCGCAAACAACACAGACAGCGTTATGTTCCAGTTTTCCGACGCGTTGATACGCTTTAAAACGCTTTTGCTTCAAGCGGCCAACGGCTCCAATTCCGACAACAACTTCTACGCTATCAGTAATGAAATGAAATCTCTCAAAGAGCATTTGGTAAACCTCGGGAATAGTTCAATCAATGGCAGGTATCTATTTTCCGGCACAAAACTTGATACCCAGCCGCTCGATTCAACAGGTGTTTATCGAGGCAATGGCGGGTCGATCAAGGCTGTCGTAGGGGCGAAGGTGGAGGTGCCTTACAATATTTCCGGCGAAGAACTGTTTTTGGGGGAAGATGAAAATAAATATAGGGAAGTTACTACAAATATTCCACTCAAAAGATTCGATTCGGATAAGCCGGTCTCCATGGATACCAAGCTAAATGAGATTACCGGCAACCAAAATAGTTATGAATTCAAAATTACAGGAAGAGACCGGAATGGCGCTGCTTTGGATACGTCATTTTCCGTTGCTTCAGACGGCAATATTTCGGATATTCTCGAAGGGATAAAATCCGCATATGGCAGCGACATGATCGAAGCCAATCTGGTGAACGGGTATATTACGATAAAAGATAAGCTAAAAAACAGCAGTCTGCTCGATTTTCATCTATTCGCGAGCGACAACAATAATCATCATATAGAATTCATCAAAAGCGCTTCCGGAAGCGCATCGGATTACGACGGCATCGATTTCGAAAAGATCGGTGACGGAAGATTCAGAGGCAATATGCCTCAAATAGTCAAAGAAAACCAGAATTTTGCGACAGGTGCGACAAAACTGCAGGAGACTTCCGCTGTAGATCTGACCGGCGGAAGGACATTGTCCATTTTGATCAACGGAAGCATGGACAGCTACGACATAGACGAAAATACAACCTATCGGCAGCTTGTGGAGGCCGTTGAAGTGAAAATCGAATCGGTTACCGGCAAAAGCGCAAACGTGGATATCGATCAAAACGGACGACTGGTCGTATCTTCGGAAGGATTGACCCGATTTTACATCAAAGACAGCGCATCTCCTTCCGTGATGTTTTCCGCCAACGATGCATTGACAGTGGATGACCCGAAGCATGACCTTTTCGCTTCTATCGATGAAGCTATCGTCGCAGTGGAAAATGGACGACTATATCCTGATGGCAAAAATCCTATCGATCCGCGCAACCATGGTGTAGAAAATGCACTTGCGCGTATCGATCACATGATCGAACATGTCAGCAAAGAGCATACGAAAATAGGGGCGATGTCGAACAGTCTCAAGTATGCTGTCGAAAGAAGTGAAATGCTGAAAATCAATGTACAGACACTTCGTTCTGAAATTTTGGATACAGATATCGGCGAAGCGACAATGAAATTAAACAAGTTGAGCCTCAATTTTCAGGCAATGATGGCTTCCGTGGCAAAAGTACAGAATCTGTCGTTGGTGAACTATCTTTAAATGCAGCCTTTGATCGAACCGGTCGGAAATCACTGAATACGCTATAATCATGCCCGAAAATTTCCATTTGCAAGGAGCGGAGCATTTTTAAGACCGCCATCTCTTTGACGATCGCCATCTTTTTCATCTATGGCGCCATAGCCACTTTTTTTCCGCAGGCTCATATCGTAGGCACGTTGGGCGCTGCTATCGGAAAAGAAAATATCAGGCTCTTCGGTTATCTGGCCTATGTCGATTTTATCTTTTTACTCTATCCGCTATACCGTCTTTATCGTTTGGAAAAGATAGACGATTTCGAGATAGAGAGTTTTACGGCATGGCCGCTTTTTATATTTTCATTGCTCATTCTTCAAGCCCTTTTGGCCCAGCCACCCATGAACGGATGGATCGGTGGCAGTATCGTTGATTTTTTACACCCTTTTATCGGCGAAGTTGGCGTATGGCTATTTTGGCTTATGACGCTGACGCTTTCAGGCATAATTTTGTGGGGCGAGAGTGTTCATTGGAAGTTTTCCGGCCTAAAGTGGATGGAGGAGAAAAAAAACGATGAGCTGATGCCATCCACAATGGAAGAGATTGCTGTCACGAAGCAACCGGATGAGGTGGATGAAAATGTAAAAAAAGAGAAGAAGAGCTTTAAAAAGGAGCCTGTTTCTTCAGGAGATAGCACTGTTTTGAAAGAAGAGCCCGAACCAGAAGATAATATTTCCGCTTCGAGCCAGGATGTTGGTTTGGAAAAGAAAAAAGAGAGTGATCACAGTGGCATAGAGATTGTCAAGGAGATCGAAGAGAATAGAAAGCTGCTCGAACAGATTGATATAGGAGAGCAGGAGAAGCCAAGAAACTTCAAACTTCCCAGAGTGGATTTCTTGCATAAAGCACCCAAAAAAAGCCGTGAAATCAATGAGGCGGAGATCGATGAGAAAATCGGCGACCTGCTGGAGAAGCTTGCAAAGTTCAAGATAGAGGGGGATGTGGTCAGAACCTATACCGGACCCGTTGTGACCACTTTCGAATTCAAGCCGGCCGCCCATGTCAAAGTCTCCAAAATCCTTGGGCTACAAGACGACCTGGCGATGGCTCTTAGGGCGCAGACGATCCGCATTCAAGCGCCTGTGCCGGGTAAAGACGTTGTCGGTATAGAGATTCCCAACAAGCAGATCGAAACGATCTACCTCCGTGAAATTTTGGAAGACGATATTTTCAAAAAGTCAAAATCCCCTCTTACCATAGCATTGGGTAAGGATATCGTCGGCAGACCGTTCATCACGGACCTGAAAAAGCTACCGCACCTGCTGATCGCAGGCACCACCGGAAGCGGCAAGAGTGTGGGAATAAACGCTATGATTCTCAGTCTGCTTTATCGCAACTCCCCCGATCAGATGCGGCTTATGATGATAGATCCGAAGATGCTCGAGTTTTCGGTCTATAACGATATTCCACACCTCCTTACGCCTGTCATCACTCAGCCCAAAAAGGCGATTACGGCGCTTTCGAATATGGTTGGCGAGATGGAGCGGCGCTATCAGATGATGAGTCAGACCAGAACCAAGAATATCGAAACATATAACGAAAAAGCGAAAAAAGAGAAAAAAGAGGCCCTGCCGTATATCGTAGTCGTCATAGACGAGCTGGCCGATCTTATGATGACAGGCGGAAAAGAGGTGGAGTTTTCCATCGCGCGTCTGGCGCAGATGGCCCGAGCTAGCGGTATCCATCTGATCGTCGCCACACAAAGACCGAGCGTGGATGTCGTAACCGGTCTGATAAAGGCCAACCTCCCTTCCCGTATCAGTTTCAAGGTCGGTCAGAAAATAGATTCGAAAGTCATTTTGGATACACTGGGCGCCGAATCTCTTCTTGGGAGAGGAGATATGCTCTTTACGCCCCCTGGAGGAGGCGGCCTGATTCGCCTGCATGCGCCCTGGAGCAGCGAAGAGGAGATCGAAAAGATCGTCGAATATCTAAAGGCTCAACG
>JAMOOM010000065.1 GCA_027065515.1 Campylobacterales bacterium | reverse complement strand
ACCTCTTCTCTTACCGTTATCTCGTCTTCGACATATAAAATATGTATATCGCTCAAGCTGCTAAAATCAAAATCCATAGATTTAATCCCACTCTCCTAGACGTTATACCACTCATAAAACCCAAAAGGAAAGCCGATTCCGGTTTCAAGAGACATCTATAATAAATATCAAACCATAGTATAACGCACATCCGCTGTTTATTTAAAATTTTAAGCAAAAATATTGTATAATCCGCTTCAAGCTTGTCAGGACTGCTTTCTTCTGTTTAAAAACAGCCCTTCTATATAAAAAAATACCAAAAATACAAACCATATTAAAAAACCGGTCATGGAGTCGTTTTAAATGTTCCAGTTCGACACACTCTCTTTATTATTTGTCTTTCTTATATTAATAGGGGCGATTCCCAATATTTTCTATTCTTACGGATATCTTCCCCATATCGAAAGAAAAGTGCACTACCAACTCCACTATTTCGCCTTTATCGGTTCGATGATCGGGGTAGTGATTTCTGCCAACGCCTTGATGTTTCTGCTCTTTTGGGAGTTGATGAGTCTTACGAGTTGGCAGCTCGTTTTAACCGAGGCCAAAAAGAAAAAAACGATCGATGCGGCGCGGTTCTATTTTTTGATGACCCATTTCGGATTCCTCTTTTTGCTTCTTTTTCTCCTTATCGCAACCGATGGAAACCTGGAGTTGGGTTTTGCCCAGATGCAAGGCATCGTAGGCAGATTCGCCTATCCGACGCTGCTTTTCTTTTTTATCATTCTCGGATTCTTGAGTAAAGCCGGTGCGGTGCCTTTGCATGTATGGCTGCCATACGCACATCCTGAAGCGCCCTCTCCTGTCTCCGCGCTTATGAGCGGTGTTATGCTTAAAGTCGCAATTTATGGACTTTTCAGGTTTTTGTTCGATGTGCTGTATCCATGGCCGCTGGAGTGGGGCGTACTGATTCTCGTCATTGGATCGCTCTCCTCTTTGGTCGGTGTCCTTTACGCTCTGAGCGAACACGATATCAAGGCGCTGCTAGCCAACCACTCCATCGAAAATATAGGAATAATTCTCATAGGATTTGGAATGGGGATGATCTTCGAAAGTATGCATCTGAAGGTGTTGAGCAGCTTCGCTTTTATCGCTGCACTGTTTCATACCTTCAACCATATGAGCTTCAAATCGCTGCTTTTCATGGGTGCAGGGGCGGTACTGCATCAAACCCATACGAAAAATATCGAAAAATATGGCGGTTTGATCAAAGCGATGCCCGTAACCGCATTGACATTTCTTCTAGCTTCCATCTCCATCTCCGCTTTACCGCCTACAAACGGCTTTTTGAGCGAATGGATGATCTTTCAGTCGATGCTGGGATCCAGCAACTTGGACAATACTTCGTTGAAATTGGCGATACCGTTCGCTATTTTCGCACTGGCGATGACAGGCGGTCTTGCGATCGCATGTTTTGTAAAAGCCTATGGAATCACCTTTTTGGGACTGCACAGAAGCAGCAACGCCAAGCATGCCCACGAGGTTAACCGTCTGATGCGCCTCGGGATGATTCTGATGGCGGCGGTAGTGATCTCGTTGATGCTTTTCATGCCATTTTATATCGGCTGGTTCGACAGAGTGTTGACCGGACTGGGGCACCTCTCGATATATGACAAAATTTTTCCCGATGGAATCTGGCATATGCACTCGGTCGCGATACACGGCGGAGTGGTTTCCCCTCTCTTTTTGCTCGCGGCGCTGATTGGCATAACCGCTTTGCTGATGTATGGCTACAAAGCATTGCATGTAAAAGAGCGTATCCATCGCACATGGAGCTGCGGCTATCGAACATCGGCACGCACACAATACTCTGCGACGGGATTCGCCGGACCTATTCGTCGCTTTTTCGGATGGCTATACAAGCCTCATGAGCACTTTTCAAAAAAAGATATCGAAGGTGGCAGCGGAAAGTTCGTAGATTTGCACTACGAAGTGCATATAAAACCGCTTTTTGAAGCGACTCTTTATGAGAGCGTAGGCAAGGCGGTAAACAGAATCAGCTATTGGATATATCGGTTTGCGCATTTCGAGCAGATCCGTTATGCGGCGATGATATTCAACCTTACGCTTATGGTGCTCTTCAGCTATCGCATCTTCGCCCATCAATTCTCCTGGCCCACACTGGCGATCGAAGGCACCATTATGCTCATCTCCATAAAAATTCTCATCATCGGAGAGAAACGATGACTATCTATCTCATGACGATCGCGATATTGCTACTGATTGCACCGCTTCTTCTCTCTTTCATCAAGGCCTTAAAGATGTGGCTGCTTTACAAAAAACCCATTTCTATCTTTCAAGGATATAGGAACTTTTCAAAACTCATGCAAAAAGAGACTCTCGTATCGCAAGAGGCCAGTATCATCACGAGAGTCGCCCCTTTTCTGGTGCTTTCACCGCTTCTGGCGACACTTCTTTTTCTGCCACCTGTAACGCATGGGGCTTTCTATGTAAGCTTTGTCGATGCTTTCACCATCACGGGACTTATCTCCCTTTCGACCTTTTTTCTGATGCTTCTGGGTCTCGATAGCGCCAGTTCATTTGGAGGAATGGGAAGTTCACGTGAAGCGTTCATAGCCGCACTCGTCGAACCCGCGATGGTTTTGACGATCTTCTCGGTTTCTATGATGGCAGGCGATCTGGGCGTAGGACAGGCAGGTGCAAATCTGACGGCACATTTCCCCAAAGAGCATACAGCAAGCTTTCTTTTTGCCGGAATAAGCTTTTTCATTCTGCTTGTCGCAGAGAATGGGCGTATTCCCGTCGACAATCCGGAAACACACCTCGAGCTTACGATGGTCCATGAAGCGATGATTCTCGATATTAGCGGAGTCTATCTTGCGATCGTAGAGGCCGCCTCGTCTGTGAAGTTTATAATTTTCTCTTCACTTTTTGCCTCTTTGTTTATGCCATTTGGAATGCAATTTGGCTTTTTGGCCGCACTTGTAATCTTTTTGGCCAAACTTTTTCTAATCGCCACCGCGATAGCCGTCATCGAAGTGAACACCGCCAAACTAAGACTTTTCAAAGTTCCAAATCTACTCGGAATAGCCATCGTATTCGCTTTTTTGTCGCTGATTACATTTTATGTTTTGGGAGCGTAGCATGGGTATAGATTTTTTTATCGGACTTTTTCTGGCGACGCTGATCGTGGCGCTGTTTACCGCCAGGCTCTATCGTCTGATACTCTGGTATTCGATGAACTCTTTGGCACTTGGAATTTTGGCATTGATGGTAGGCAAATCGCTGGATGACGAGGCTATGCTCATAACCGGGGTTGCCACACTTGTCATAAAAGCTGTGGGTATCCCTTATATGCTGAAATATTTTAGTGAAAAATTCCACTTTGTCAGGCAGATACAGCCACAGATAAAGACGCACTATGCCATCATGTTGATTCCCGCGATTCTCGTCTTCACTTTTTATCTGTCGGAACCGATTACCCATATGGTCGAAGGAAACGCCAATTATGTAGCCGTAAGTATCTCTTCGCTTTTTCTCTCTTTGCTCTTGATGATGGAACACCGCCATGTAGCTCCCAAAATCATAGGCTTTTTGAGCATGGAAAACGCACTCTTTCTTCTTGGAATCACGGCGACCGGCGGAATGCCGATGCTGGTGGAGCTGGGAATATTTTTCGATCTTTTGATGGCGATCGTAGTGATGAACCTGCTGTTTCACAAAGAAGAGGAGGTGCGCTCATGATGGCGACACTCCTGATACTGCCTGCATTTGCGATGTTCCTGGTGAGTTTTTCCAAACATAAAAAAGCTAAATATCTTTTGACGGTAACCTCCTTCGCCATACTTTTGCCGATCGTGAAACTTTTCTGGCTGCCAAAACCTTATGCGATATGGGGTGAATACCTTGTGGCCGACAAGCTCGATACCTATATTCTTCTGGTCTCCTCTTTGGTGGGAATCGGGGTGACGCTCGCTCTTTTGACGCTGGATCTGCATGTAAAAATCTCCGCAAAATCATACCGTCGTTTCTACCGTTTTTTCGCGACGTTTTGGGTGGGGCTTATCTTTTCCATCCTGGCAAACCATATGGGAATATACTGGATCGGGCTGGAGCTCGCTACACTCTCGACAGTCTATATGATCAAAACAAATCACTCTTTGGCTGCCCATAAAGAGGCTTGGAACTATATGATCGTAGGCGCTATAGCCATTTCACTCGTACTTTTCGGGATCATTCTGATGTATGCGAGTGCCAAACCGATTCTGGGAGAAGATGCAATGCGCTTCGATCTGCTTTTACAAAAAGCACAAGATATCCCCTCTCCTTTTCTGTTCGAGATGGGTTTTGCGATCTCAACGGTCGGAATGTTCGTGAAGATGGGCTTTTTTCCTATGAATCTTTGGCTGGCGAATATCGAAAGAGCCTCATTCTACCCTGTAGCCGCACTTTTCAGCGGCATACTGGAGAGCGCCGTAATCGTAGGGTTCTTCCGATTTAGCGAAATAGCGATGAAGGTAAACTACGCTCATCTGTTCAGTTTCATATTCGTTTACGCACTGCTTACGATCTTCATCGTGGCTTTTCTGCTCTATCGCGCCAAGGATTTCATGCGCCTTTTCTCGCTCTCGGGAGTAGAGCATATGGCGCTAATCGCACTTTTTTGGGTCAGCGGCGGAACCTTTGCGGCACTCTTGCATTTTGGCGCACACGCCTTTTTGAAACCCGCTCTTTTCCTTTCGACAGGAGTGCTCGAATCGCAAGGCAAATACCATATCGCCGGGGCGCTAAAAGGCTATGTAGGCAAAAGAGGAAAACTCTTCTGGTTTACGGTATCTCTTTTTTTGCTGGCAATCATATCATTGCCACCAAGCCCAATGTTTTTCAGTGAAATCTACGGCTTTGGCGCAATGATCGATATGGCAAAGAAAAGCGACCATATATTGGCGATGATCGGTGCTATCTTGCTTCTTCTTCTCCTTTTGTCGATCATATTCTACCGCTTCGTGACTGTTTACCAATCGATGAAATATGAAGGGGAAACGGTAGAAAAAAGAGTGTATACCAGTGAAATTCTCGCTCTGCTTCTTTTCGCCGTCTGTCTTGGGTTTTTAATGACACCTGCTTCGTTCGCTTTTTTAAGGAGTATCGTATGAGACGACTGATCGCCAGATATGCCAAAGAGTGCTCCACTCACCTGGAAGTGATTACCGTATGGGATGACGAAATGGAAAAAGAAGAGCTTCCACACGACAAGCCTCATATAAAAACGATCAGCCATTCCCACCCGGCCGCAATATGGTTCGAGCGCAAGATGCACGATGATTTCGGCATCGTTGTCGAAGGCGCCTTCGACAACCGCCCGCTTGTCGCACACGAACGCTTTCTCGCAAAACTTCATCCCATGAGAAAATCTTTTACAAAAACTTCCGTCGAATATGCCGATTACAGGCCATATAAATACGAAACGGTCCGCGGGGATGGTGTATTCGAGGTTGCAGTTGGACCCATTCATGCGGGCATAATCGAACCGGGACATTTTCACTTTTCACAAGCTGGCGAAGATATACTGCACCAGGAAGTTCGCCACTTCTACAAATATCGCGCTATCGAAAAGATGGTAGAGGGCAAAACGCTTGCGCAGGCAAAACCGATCATAGAGCGCATAAGCGGCAATGAAACGATAGCCTACCAGATTGCATTGCGCGATATAATGCTGCAGGCGGCAAATACCGAACTTCCAGAATCCAACCGGAAATATCACGCCATGCTCTTGGAGCTGGAACGTACAATCCACCACTTGACCGATCTTGGATTCATACCCAATGACGCAGGATTTGGCGCTGCCTTGAGTGTCGCATCCAGGTTTTCGGAAGACGCAAGGCGCCAAATGCACTCACTGACAGGTCACCGATTCGGATTTGGCGCGATCGACTTCTCCTCGCACCAAATCGATCCGGGCGCGATGAACGGATATATAGATACTCTTGAAGAGTCGCTCGATTTTTTTGAAAAGTGGATCGTAGATATTCCCTCCCTTTGGGATAGATTCGACACTACCGGCATTTTGGACAGCAAAAAAGCCATCCAATACGATACAGTGGGTGTGGTGGCCCGCGCTTCGGGGGTAGAAATCGACCGAAGAGAGGAGAGGTTTTACAAAGAACATGGGTTTGAAATGGCCATACAACACGGCTGCGATGTCGCCGCCCGCTTCAAGATAAGGCTTAAAGAGGCGAAAAATTCGGCCAAAATGATGAGAAACTTTTTAACCAAAGAGTGCGAAACGGTAAAGATCGAAGAGATAGAAGACGGAGAATATTTCGCCTATTCAGAGAGCTCCATAGGAGAGCTTTTCATGAATATAGAGATAAGAGACGGGGTTATAGAGCGTTTTTTTGCAAGAGACCCCAGTTTCATAAACTGGCAGGCGTTACATCTGATGATGCCGGACAATATCATTGCCGATTTTCCGCTTATCAACAAAAGCTGTGATCTCAGTTATGCAGGAAACGACCTATGATACGATTTTGGAACAGACGGCTCAAATCGAGTATTTTGACAGAAAATCCCGAACTCGATGAGAAAATTCAGACGATTAGAAAAAATATAAAAAGCGAAGTAAAAAAGAAATTTGCAGGATCTTTGGCAATCAGGATGGTCGACAGCGGAAGCTGCAATGCCTGCGAGGCCGAGTGCAATGCATTGTCAAACCCATACTATGACCTGGAGCGGCTTGGCATATATTTCGTAGCCAGCCCCCGGCATGCGGATATCATGCTTTTAAGCGGTTTGATGACTTTCAATATGGCGCCCCATGTACTGGATGCATACAGACAGATCCCCAATCCGAAATGGGTTGTCATATTGGGAGATTGCCCGATGATGCAGGCGCCATTCGAAAAAACTTTCGCCATCGAAACGACCGCGAAGAGTGAGATTCCAATTGCCCACCATATTCCAGGATGTCCGCCAAGCCCCAAGGAGATAATAGAGGGGCTGTTGGAATTTTTGCAGAAAATATAGAACGCCTCTAATTGTTGTTTACCTCTTTGGGATATGGCTTTATGAAACTCCGAATTAGGATTTGGATCGATTTCTAGTTTTTTGCGCAATCGGAAATTTTGAGAGTATGGCGGTTTTGGTCGTCGTCGCCTTTTGCTATCGATCATGAGGTATGCCATCGGCCATCCGTATCACTACACCTCTTTTTTGTTCCAATCTTTCGATTTCGATAGCACGAAAACCAATGCGATGCCGACGACACAGAATATTATGGTATAGCCTGTCGGAAGATCGTAAAGATAGGATATCCCAAGCGCGGCACTCATCGAAACCGAGCCAAAACCCCACGCAAAAAATAGTGGCTTGAAACGGCGCTGCACGAGTGCTGCGTATGCTGGTGCGATAAGAAGTGCGAAAACCACCAGAACGCCCGCACTTTGCACCGAAGAGGTCACGGTGAGTGCCAAGGCGCTGAAGAAAAGTATCTCTTTTCCCAGCCCCGATGTTTTTGGATAGAGGAAAAACATCACCGCGGCGATGGCCGCGTAGAGTGCCGATGCCGACAAAAGATCTTCGGGCATCGTAAAAAGGATATCGGCCGCATTGAGACGGTTGAAAAGTTCCATCCCCTCACTGCTTTGAGCCAGAATTAGCATAATCGAAGAGATCCCCAACGCATAAAGCAAGCCTATGAAGGCTTCAATATGAGCGACCCTTCGGCTCGAAATTGCGATCACGATGGCCGCGAGCAATGCGAAAAGAAGTGTCAGCGGTGTCTGGTACATCCCGTCGAAAAATGCCGCGCTGATCGCCATCCCCACCGCGGCGATCTGTCCGATCGCAAGATCGGTGAAGATCACGCCGCGCCGGATGATCTCGAGGCCGAAAATAGCGTGGATAAAGACGAGCAAAAGGGCCAGCCCAAACGCCGGCCACAGGAGTTCGATCAGTGACATAGACGTTTGGCGATCGCTTCATAAAAGCTCTGAAGCGTATCCGCACCCTCCACGGCACCCACATCGTGGGGAAGCACGATCACCTGTGCCCCTATCTTGGAGGCGATGAAGCGAGCTGTTTTCTTCTCGTGATACACATCTTGCAAGATCGTTTTGACCCCCTCTTTTTTCATCAGGCCAATCAGTTCGATCGTATGCTTCGAACTCGGAGCGATACCAGGCAGCGGTTCGATCGAAGCGAGCGAAACGATACCGTAACGCTTCAAAAAATAGTTGAAGAGTTCGTGATACTGCACCACTTTCATCCCTTTGCATCGGCCCATTTTTTCATCGAAACTTTTCAAAAAAGCGTTCCATCGCGCCAAAAATTTTCCGAGGTTGGCTTCGTAGGCGGCCCGATGTGCGGGATCGATCGCTTCGAGTTTGTAGGCAACCAGTTTTGCGATGCGAACGATATTATGCGGGTCGAGCGCATAGTGCGGATTTCCCTCGGGGTGCACGTCGCCATAGGCCCTGGAGACGGCAACCGGCTTGTCCAGCAGGTCGATCACTTGCGAAGCGTCGACGAAGCCTATACTGCCTGGTAGAATTTTCGGGTTGTGTGCCCGTTTAAGAAGCGGAGGAAGCCAGCCAATCTCCAGGCCCGCCCCGTTGATGACAAGCATGTCGGCTCTGCTCATCTGTGGGATCAAAGATGGTTTGGGCACGATGAAGTGCGGATCCATTTTGGGCGATGCGAGTGCTTTGACGCGCACCAGATCGCCGCCGACAGCTTTGACGGTTTCGGCCAGATAGGGGTAGGTGGTGATTACGTCGACCTTCGCGAACGAGAGTGACATCAATGCCAAAAGTGCCAAGAATATCTTTTTCATCGTTTCTCCTAAAAGGCGTGTGCGCCGTGCGCGCCCGCTTCGATTGTAAGGCCGAGAAGGATTTCATGAATATCCTTGCGCTCGCCATCGATCCATTTGGATCTGTCATACGTGTACTGAAGCCGTAGTTTTGAAAATTCGAACGGCTTGTACTGCATCATCACCATATAGCGCTCGAGGTCGTCGGGCTCGTTGCCGATGTTTTTAAAGAGGGTGTCGTACCGGATTCCCCCGGCCCAGTTTTGATTGTAATCGTAGATCAGCTCGCTGTAGAGCCCCGCCTGTTTTCCCGTCCCGTCTTTATCTCGCCAAAGCAGCTCGTTTTGCCATGTGAGGGCGCTGTAGCTGCCAAAAAAGCTTTTGAGCGTCAAGTCGGCGCCAACAATATCGGTGTTGCCGGCCGGGTTTTTTCCATGCATGTAGGTGACACCTGCAAGCAGGGTGTTTGTATCCGTAATATCGTAACTGCTTTTAAGATACCCGATAAAGAGATTGTTGGTATCGGTATTGCCGAAACTTCTTCCATTACCTCCTTGCATCGCTTCGAAACCGGCCATCCAATAGTTCTCGGTCGGGAGGTTCCACTGTATCTGAACCCCCTCGTCACCCAGGCCCCCAGGGCCAAAAAAGCTTTCAAAGACCAGCGGAATGGATGAAAAGTTCCAGGCATGCTGATGCTTTGGATTGATTCGTCCAAATTCACTCTTGAATTTTCCCGCTTTGAGGCGAAGGTTGTAAGGAAGCGCGCGCGTCGTGACAAAGAGCTCGCCGATGTGGAGCCCCTCTTTTTCGATATGCAAAGCCGCCGCGACATCGAAATAGGGATCGACGGTGGAGCTGATCTCTAGTTCGCCATAGTTGAGATTGAATCCGCGCTTGGGGTTGAAAGGGATCTCTCCGGGGTTTCCAATAAATCCTGGAATCTTGTAGTTTTCATACACTTCGTTTCCCACATTTCGCCCAACCGCAGCCATGTTGGCTATCAGCGCGATATCGGGCAAGAAAGCCTGTTGGGCGAAGGAGGCCGAACGGCTGCCGCTCGTCTCGATTCTGATATTGAGTTCTTGCTCCTGCGTCTTTTTATTTCTGTTTTCCAGCTCATCGACGCGATGCAGCAGTTTCTCGATCATCTGCTGCTGTTGGTGCATCTGGGTTTTGAGCCGCTCCACTTCATCGCTGCCGGCAAAAAGCGCGGCAGCGGTAAAAAGTGAGCAGACAACACTTTTTTTCATGCTTCTCCCCTGAATATATAATAATCTTGTTTTTATGGTTGATTGAACGATTTATCAGGAGAAAAGAGGGGGTGAACGGCTTGAGAGTCTGGCAGGCTTATTGGAGAGTTTTGGCACTTCAAAAGTTGCCGTAATGGGAACGAAAAGATTTTCGATCTGTGCGACATCGACTGTTTCGGGCAAATCCCCGCTCGAGATATTGGACTGAAATGTACAAATAGGGCAGTTATGATGGGTCTTTAGATCGTGGTGGTGGTGGAATGCACCCAGCAGCGTCGCAACGAGAAGAATACCGCTGAGGAATTTTTTGACAGACCCGGCCCTTTTCATGGCGCCATTATACTCTACTTGTTCCAAACATGCCGCAAAGCCACAATGCCTTCACTTATGGTGCCATCTATACCGAAAAAGCAATTCAGGCCAAAGAGGCTATGGCCAACAAAATCGAAAAACTCCATTCGCAGCCAAGAGAGGAGACTGTTTTAATCTCCATAGTGTTCTTTCAGCTCTTTCCCAAGCTCTTTTTTCATCTGGATCATCTTGGTTTTGATGGTTTCGGGATGGGTGATAAGCATATACCCCTTGTATCCGGTAAAGAGACCATAGAAGATTACAAGAAGCCCAGCCGCCTTGACGGCGATTTGACGGAAATGCACCTTCTGCATCAAAGAGCTGGAAAAGAACCCCAGGGTAAACAGGACGGGAATGGTCGCCAGGCCGAACACAAGCATCACTATCGCTCCCTGCATAGGAGAGGCCGTCGCGGCGGCAAAGGCGGCGAAAAAATAGACGAAACCGCATGGAATGAAGCCGTTGAGCATACCCAGAAGAAAAAAGCTGGGCAGGGAGCGGGAGGCGATCAGTTGTCGAAAGAGCCTGCGAAAGAGCCCACTGTTGGCGCCGGAGCTTTCGATGTAGGTGATGAACCGGAGCTTTCCCATCAAAGAGAGTCCCATCAGCACCATCAAAATCCCGATAAAAATGAAAAGCACTCCCTTGCTCGCCATCGAGAAAGAGAAGACCTTTCCCAGCGCTCCGAAGATAGCGCCGATAACCATATAGGCGGCGACCCTTCCTGTATTGTAGAGAAAATGGGCGAGACTCTGGTGCCACCTGCCCCATCTCTGATCGATCTTGGCGGCGCTGTAGGCCATGACGAAACCGCCGCACATTCCGATACAGTGGCCGATGCTACCCAAGAAGGCGACCAGAAAGACGGTCCACAGATCGATACCGCTCATAGGGCGTCTCTTTCGGAGGCTGCATGGTGGCCGATATGGAATCCTTCGAAACGGTCGTTTTCGAAAATGGCGAAAAACGGGGCGTGTGCCACGCGGATAAAAATCTGCAAATTTTCGTTTTTGACCGGAACGGCGATTTTCATGGAAGCTCCTTGCTTTTTGTAAGATTAAACATTGACGGAATAATAGATAGTTAATACGCTTGGCAGCCTGAACAATTCGGCCTTCAAAGCGAATGTTATGACGATTTCCTTGAAAAGTCAAGGGTTGACAAAACGGACATATGTGCATTATAATGCGAAAAGAATATGATCATATTCCCAAAAAGAGAGAAGGATTTATCCATGAATGGACGTGGTAGAAAGCGGCAAAAACGGCAGATCGAATTCCTGCCGGATGTGGCCTGCTACAAACCGTGCGGCAAGCGTGGGTCCACACTAGAGCATATCGTTTTGAGACACGACGAGCTCGAAGCCCTGAGGCTCGCCGATTTCGAGGGGTTTTATCAAGAAGAGTGCGCAAAACGGATGGGAATCTCCCGATCCACCTTCTCCCGCATTCTCCAAAGCGCCCACAAAAAGGTGGCCGACGCGTTGCTGCACGGCAAGATGCTGATGATAAAGGAAGAGAATGAAAGAGAGAATCGTAGCGATTATGACGGCTAACGAAAGAACGGTTTCGCGCCATATCGCCCTGGCCAAAAAGATCGTTTTCTACCGATTGCCGGAAGGCGAAAAGGTAGAGACTGTGGAAAACCCCGTGTTGCGTCGCATCCGTGAAGAGGGGATCGAGCTGGGCAAGATGGGCGAAGGAGCGAGACACCTGGGAACGGGACGCATCATCCCAGAGTTTCTCGCGAAAAAAGGGGCCGACATCTTCGTCGCCGCCACAATCGGCGAAGGGATGCGACAGAATCTGCTAGAGGCGGGCATTCGTCCCGTCGAGGCGAGTGGAAGTATCGAAGAGATACTCGAAAATCTAAAAAGAGGAGATATATCATGAGAAGAGGATTTGGAAAAAACGGAAACGGACGGTGTGGCATGGGTCAAAGAGCCAGAAGAGGTTTTAGCGGAAATTTCCAAGGCGCCGGAAAAGGCCTTCGCCGCCGCATGAACGGTACTTTCGGAGATGAAACATTTGCCGGCATCGAACCTGAATTCCCCGGACGTTTCGAAGAGAGTGGTCCAGGCATGGGAAGAGGCATGGGCCGGGGATTTGGTCGGCGTTTCAATCAAGGCCGTTTTCCGGACGAAAACGAAAAATAGGATAGTTGATCTCATTCAAAACACGATTGTGTAATAATTACGGTGAAAATGTCTGAAAGGATCGATTTATTGTGAAACTCCTGCTTCCTATCATACTAGCCCTTCTGATCGCCGGCTGCAGCGATTCGAAGCCAAAACGGAAATACGACGCGAAAGCTTTGCTGCAGAGCAAATGCGAAAGCTGCCATAACCTTGATATGCCGCCCAAAACCTACCCCGACGAAAAAGCGCCGCCGATGATGGCGGTGACCTTTCATGTGCGGGACTTCATGAAAGTGGAAAATCCGTCGGAAAAGCGGCAGAGATTTATCGATTTCGTTGTCGATTATGCGCTCGATCCATCGGCCGACAAATCGTTCTGCGACAAGAAAAGCCTGGAAGATTACGGCCTGATGCCCTCTCAAAAAGGGAAAGTGACGCCCGAAGAGCTCGAGGCGATAGCAGCCTATATGTACGACCACTACGATCCCGAGAAGTTTATGAAACTGATGCAGGAACAGGCTCGACTCGCCGCCCTTCCCCCTTACAAACGGGTACTGGAGCAGAAAAACTGCCTGAGTTGTCACAGTATCGACAAAGATAAACTAGCCCCCTCTTTCAAACACATTGCCCAACGGTACGGCAGCGACCGAAGCGGCGAAATCATGAAGAGTATCAAAAACGGCAGCCGCGGTAAATGGAAAAACTTCAAGCTCTTGATGCCGCCTTTCAAAGATTTGGATGACAAAGAGGTCAAAGCTGTCACCGAATGGATCTTAAAACAGGGAGAAAAACAATGAAACGACTACTGAAGATGACTTTTCTGGGGATTGTAACGTTTGCGTCGGTTTCGAATGGAGCCCAAAAGAGCGCGCTGGACGCCAAAACGCTTTTTGAGCAAAAATGTGCGATGTGCCACATTACGAAGCGTCCGACCCCGGAGATGAAAAAGAGCCTTGTCGCTCCGCCGATCATGGGGGTGATGCACCATATCAAAGATCACGGCCTGGATGAAAATGAAGCTGTAAAATTCATTACCGACTATGTCCTTCACCCTTCCAAAGAGAAAGCGCTTTGCGAAGCGCAGGGGATCGAACGGTTCGGCCTGATGCCTTCACAACAGGGAAACGTGACGGAAAAAGAGCTTGAAACGATTGCCCGTTATATCTATAGAAACTTTCCACCCAAAGGGTTCAGACATCGCGGCATGCACAAGTAGATGGGAAAACTGTTTTGGAATACGCACTCTACTTTTTCATAACGGCATCTCTTTCGACGCTCTTCGCGATGGGCGGCGCGGGTTCCGGTATCGCGCTGATTCCTGTGCTGCATATGCTCGGTATCCCTTTCAACCTTGCCAAAGCGGTGGGCCTTTTCGTCGGTTTTACCACGACTTTCACTTCGACGGTCATGAATTTCAGGCGCAAGGTTCTAGATATCCGCTTCGCACTGCCGCTGGCCGCCACGCTGCTCGTTTTCGCACCCATCGGCGCACAGTTGTCACGCTTCACGGACGAAACAGTGGTCAAATGGCTCTTCGTGATGTTTCTGCTTTTCAGCGCAACCATGATGATGTTTTTCAAAAAAGAGGCGAAAGCTCATGTCCAGAGTCCCTGGATCATGGCATTTCTTGGAATGGTTGTCGGATCGATCGCGGGTCTTTTGGGAGTCGGTGGCGGAAATATGCTGCTGCCTATATTGATCCTGCTGGGGTTCGAGCCCAAAAAGGTGGCGGTGGCCGTCAGTTTCGTCGTTCCATTCTCTGCCTTCACATCGTTTCTGAGTTATGCCAGTTTCGTTCAGATGGATTGGCCACTGCTCGGGATTTGCACACTGGGTGCCGTTACAGGCGGATACATCGGCAACTACATGATGCACTTCAAACTTTCACAGCAGCAGATCAAAA
>JAMOOM010000064.1 GCA_027065515.1 Campylobacterales bacterium | reverse complement strand
CCATTCTGGCGATAAGGGCCACTAATTACATTTCGCCGACGGCCGTTCTTTTCATACTGGCTATTCCCGTCCTGGATACCTTTGTCGTCATGACCCGAAGAATACAGCGCGGAAAGTCTCCTTTCAGCGCCGACAAAAACCATATGCACCATATCCTTTTCAAGCGCTACGAAGATGTCAAATACACAGTTATCGTCATTGTCTATATCCAGATAGCATTCACGATGATCGGCTACCAGTTACGCAATGCCGACGATTTTCTCTCGCTTGTGCTTTTCGGGATTTTGTTTTTCATCTTTCTAGCCCTTCTGGACCAACGGAAAAAGCACCGAAAAAAGAGAATGGAGTCTTTGAAAATTGGAAAATAACCCCTTTCTATCGTTACCTGAATGGATGCAAAAAGAAAGAGTGTGAAAATTTTCTACCAATTTATTCCGTTTTTCATAATATTTTTTGCTACAGCGTTTTTATCGTTTCTTAATCTTGGAAAATTTCTGGATGATCACGACCCATGCCAAAAGGCAGAAATTATCGTATCCCTCGGAGGAGACCACACGGGGGATCGCATCAAGAGAGCTTACGAGCTCTATCGTAACGGCTATTCTCAAAGTGGCAAAATCATAATCAATCCTCCTTCCGACGCCCACGCCGTCAAATATCTGACAGAACACAATGTCACCAGAGAACATATCGTTTTTATGCGCCATGCCACCAATACTGTGACAGAGCTGCGATTTGTCAAAAATTTCCTCCTGAACCATCATATGCATAAAGTTATCATCGTATCGGACCCCCCGCATCTTAGACGAATCAGGTTTTTAGCCAACAGCATCGAGAAATTCCCGAAATATGGACTTCAATGCACTCTTATCGGCTCATCCCCACTATGGTGGAATACCGATCACTGGTATCGGCAAGGATATGCGCTCGCATTCGCATTCAGTGAAATCGTAAAGTTTCCCATAGACTATGTAAAATACGCCATTTTGGAAAGGTATGGTCTTCTCGAACCGTTCCGCGAGCACTGCAAACCATGCCTGAACAGACTAAGAAGAGTCTATAAGAAAATATTCATGGAACTCTGGAAAATCTATTTGTAGGCCTTTGCTTGACTTATAAATGTATTTCAACTGACTTTATGTTTGAAAGTATTAAAATATCAACAATTACCATATTCAAGATAAATTAGAAGGACCTTTCTCTAATGCAAAAGGCGCTTATCGTTTTTGGAACGCGGCCGGAAGCCATCAAGATGGCCCCTCTTGTCAAAACGTTCGAAGCACATCCACAATTTGAAACGCGCGTATGCGTTACAGCCCAACATAGGCAGATGCTCGATCAGGTGCTCGACATTTTCGATATCATCCCCGATTACGATCTTGATATCATGAAAGCGGGACAGGACCTATACGATATTACGGCAAGAGTTCTGATGGGAATGAAAGAAGTTTTGAACGATTTCTCACCCGATATCGTGCTTGTACACGGAGACACAACAACCACATTGGCTGCATCGCTCGCCGCCTTTTACAAAAAAATCCCCGTGGGTCATGTGGAGGCGGGGCTGCGTACAAACGATCTCTACAGTCCATGGCCGGAAGAGGCCAACAGACAGCTCGCTTCCAGGATTGCGACATACAATTTCGCACCTACATCCACAAGCAGGCAAAACCTGCTGAAAGAAAACAAAAAAGATGATGAAATCGTCGTGACCGGAAATACCGTTATCGATGCACTCTTCATGGTTCTTGAAAAAATCGACAAAGAGCCTGCCAAAAAAGAGAAAATCCTCCAATCCATCCGAAAACATTTCAACAATTCAAGATTCGATCCCGAGAGCTCGCACTTCATTCTGGTTACGGGACACAGGCGGGAAAATTTTGGGGAGGGCTTCATTCATATCTGCCAGGCGCTTAAAGTGATCGCGTTGAACAATCCCGATTTTCATATCATCTATCCTGTTCATCTCAACCCAAATGTCCAGCAACCGGTCAACGAGATACTCGGAGACATAGAAAACGTTTCGCTTATCCCGCCCCTTGAATACGAGCCTTTTGTCTATCTTATGAGCAAGGCATATCTCATCGTTACAGACAGCGGCGGCATCCAGGAAGAGGCACCCAGCCTGGGAAAGCCGGTGCTGGTCATGCGTGAAACGACAGAGAGGCCCGAAGCCGTCGCGGCCGGTACCGTCAAACTGGTCGGAACAGATATGAAAAAGATCGTAGATGAAACTCAAAAGCTTCTGGATAATCCCGAAGCGTACGCGCTGATGTCCAAGGCTCACAATCCCTATGGCGACGGCAAAGCCTCCGCGCGCATCGTCAACTATCTCGAAAATAACATGAAGGATATATCTATATGAAAAAAACCATTCATACCAACCCAAAAGATATCGAAAATATCTGCGTAATGGGGCTCGGATACATAGGCCTTCCAACAGCCGCCCTGCTTGCAAACAGAGGATTTAGCATTCACGGGGTCGATGTCGTCCAGAAAACCGTGGACACGATCAATGCCGGGCATATACATATTGTCGAACCGGAACTGGACGTTTTCGTGCAATCTGCCGTCAAGTCGGGTAAACTCAAAGCCGATGTAAAACCCACCGAAGCCGATGTTTTCATTATCGCGGTTCCGACACCTTTTCACGAAGGGCATGTTCCAAATGTAGATTATGTAAAATCGGCGACCGAATCCATCGCTCCATATGTCAAGGAGGGAAATATAGTGATTCTCGAATCGACTTCTCCCGTAGGAACCACCCATATGGTCGAAGAGATCCTCAAAAATGGTGGAG
>JAMOOM010000063.1 GCA_027065515.1 Campylobacterales bacterium | reverse complement strand
GGAACATCCTTCAGGCTGTGCACGGCCAGATGGGCGCGGCCCGAAAGCATGATATCTTCTATCTCTTTGGTAAAAAGCCCTTTTCCGCCGATCAGCGCCAACGGCTTGTCCAAAATCTTGTCTCCCGTGGCGGTGACCACTTCGAACACGATCTGCATATCCGGAAACCGTTTTTGTAATTCACTTTTGACATATTCGGCTTGCCACATCGCAAGCTGGCTGCCTCTTGTGGCTATAACGAGTTTATCCATAGTCTATTTCTTTGTAATGAATTTTTTGTATTTTTCGCGTGTCACGTCTTTTTTTCCATCGGCAAAAACTGTCGGGGTGCCTGTTACGAGCAGCTTTCTGGCCGTAATGCGATCAAGTCCCAGCCTCTTGTCTATCCAGTGCTGATGTATCTGCTCTGGCGTGACTTTATAGCCGGTCTTTTTCGCCACAATTTCCAGAATCTTCTTTTCATCTTTCAACTGAGGATCGATCTCTATCTGATACATCTTCTCTACGATATCTTTACGCCCCTCTTTTTGGGCAAGCTCCATCACGCGCACGAGGGTCATCGACGCCGGATGCAGCGCTTGCAATGGAAGATGGTAGTAATAAATGGCGATATCGTTCGGATGCTCTTTTGCAGCTTTCAATATACCGGGCACCGACATACGGCAAAACGGGCAAAGCGGGTCCGAAAAGATGATAATTTTATGCTTGGCATCTGCATTTCCATACAACAGATGCGAAGCGTCGTATATATCGGCGGGCAGCTTGGGCTGAATCATCGAGCGCACATCGCGCCCCGCTTTTCTGTCATACAGTTCGGAAGTGATCAGATTTTTGCTTACGAAAAGAATATCCTCAAAATTGATGCGGCGCATTTTTTTGCCGCGTGTAAGGTTGATATCGAGCCCCATCACATAGGCGGACCACCCTTTTATACCGGCTATCGGCAGCTTCTCTTCCACTTTGATACTATTTATTTTTACGTTTGGATTGCGGCCCAATCTCTTTTTGACATAATCGATCACATCGCTGTCGCCTCCGGCAAATGCGAGGCTACCTGTGATCGCTATGACGCTCAATGATCTCCACATCGATGACATCGCTCTCTCCTTCTTGAAATGGTGTCGTTTGTATATTTTCGTTTTTTCGGCCCCTTTTGGCAAGCCTGTTGGCGACGATATTGGCAAAAAGGCCAAACTGCAGGGCCAAGCCTACAATATCGGTCAAAAATCCGGGAACGATCAGCAATATAGCTCCTATCAAAGAGGCCATATTCTGTTTTTGGAAACTCTCAGGAGTGATACGCCCCTCCATGACAGCCTGCATATTCTCGAAAAAAGTATATCGGAAGTTTGTCAACAGAAGCAAACCCGCAATCGCACTGCCAATCACCTCCACAAAGGTCCAAAAAGGTCCGATAGCCGATGAAATCTCGACGGAGACGAAAATTTCCAAAAAGAGGTAGAGCAGGAAATAGATCATGCCAGTTTTGCTTTCACGGCATCTGCGGCTATATCCATAGCTACATCTTCACGCGCGAGCGTGGCCCGCTCTACAACCTCTACATCTCCTTCGGAGAGTTTCTTGCCTACGACTACGGCATATGGAATCCCGATCAACTCGAAATCTTTCATCTTGAAGCCGAAACGTTCGCTACGATCGTCCAAAAGAGCATCCACTCCGGCATCTTTCAGTTGCGTGTATATCTTCTCGCCCGCTTCCATCTGCGCCTTGTCTTTGGCGTTTCCTACGACGACGACCACCTCGAATGGCGCAACCGGCACAGGCCATATGGAGCCTTTCTCATCGTGGTGCTGCTCTATGATCGCAGCCAAAAGCCTGCTTACACCAATTCCGTATGTTCCCATCTCGAAAGGTTTGCGCTTTCCGTTTGCATCCAGAAAAGTGGCTTCGAGAGGCTCCGAATAGCGTGTTCCAAGTTGAAAGATGTGACCCACCTCGATCCCTTTGGTATAACGCAGCTTTCCTCCGCATCTATCACAAAGATCGCCCTCTTTTGTCTGGGCGATATCGGCGAACGATCTATCTTTCAGCACTCGCAGATCACACCCCACGATATGATAATCCTCTTCGTTTCCACCGCAGATCATATGGTGGGCATCCTTGAGGTTTATATCGAATATCTGGCGGATATCATGATGGGCAGGCTCTTCTCTGAATGGCGGCGCACCTTCGATAATTCCGGTATTGCGGGCCAGTTCGATCGGCCCTATGAAACCTGGTTTCAAACCCGCTGCGCGCAACTCTTCCTCGCTGACATCCTCGAGTTCGTTCGCCCCTATCGCATTGGCCGCCTTGACTTCCTGGAGTTCGTCACTCCCGCGAAGATAGAAGATCACGATTTCGCTTTTGCCCTCGTCGTAGAGCGCTTTCTTGGCGACCGCCTTTACGAGATAGAATGGATCGGTGGAAAAAAACTTCGAAAGATCTTCGATGCTTTTGACACCGGGCGTGCGGAAACGGTTCAAATCCGCCTCCGGCGCCTCGGCATCGGTTTCGGGCGCTTTGCGCGTAGCGGCTTCGATATTGGCGGCATAGTCGCACCCATCGCACACGACGATCGTATCCTCTCCGCTGTCGGCTATAACCATAAACTCCTTGCTTCCTTCACCGCCAATCGCTCCGCTATCGGCCTCAACCACTCTGAAATCGAGTCCCATGCGGGTAAATATTTTACGATATGTCTCCTCCATCGACCCAAATTCTCTGGCCATATCTTCGCGATCGGCATGAAAGCTGTACCCATCCTTCATGATAAACTCGCGCCCGCGCATCAGTCCAAACCTGGG
>JAMOOM010000062.1 GCA_027065515.1 Campylobacterales bacterium | reverse complement strand
CCCTGGAGTTCACCCTCCGCCAGCACACCCCGCTGATCCACTTCCAAGCCGACCAGCCCGGCGCCACATTGAGAGCGACGGAGCTCAAACCGAAGCTGGATCGGTTTTTGATTCGTCATGCCTTCAATAACGAAATAGACCGATACAAAACTTTTCTCATAGGTTACCACGAAAAAAGAGAAAAAGAGAAAAAGCAAGATTATCTCGACACATTGAAAAAAGCGCTGGATTACCGCATCCATATCGTGGCAGACACCATCATTCAAGAAGACATAAGGCACAAAGCCTATTTCGCGAACATGGGAAAAAAACCTCACGAAAAAAGAAAGGCTACCCTCGCAAAGGGGCTAAAAATCACGATAGCCTCTCTTCACTCCAATCTGCTGGACGAAATGAAGAAACATATCAACCTCTTTTTTCTTATTCACAACTTCGGTACACGGCAAACCAAAGGATTTGGATCGTTCTACCTCGACAAGGATGACCCTCTGTATAAGAACCCGCTTGATACGGCGAAAAAACATTTGGATGTTTTTCTCCATGCGCATTACAAAGGAAAAAAAAGTCCGGAAGTTTTCAAACATGTGGAAGTCATTTACCCTCTCATGAAGTCGGGAATCAATTTTCCAGACTATCCCAAAAAAACCATACAACTGAAAAATGGAAAAGAGAAAAAAGTTCCGGACCCCTCTCGGGGTAGAGGCCCCAAAGCTTCCTACTACAAATCATTCTTGTTTCAGTACATGCTGAAAAAAAACATAGGCAACGAAAAAAGATTCATCAAAGAGAACTTTTTTAAAAAAAAAGTTCGTCTTTCCGACGACGGTATGCACAAATGCTATGTCCGTGCCATGCTGGGCGTCGCGAGTTTCATCGAATTCAGGGACCATGAAAGAAAAGGGAAGATCATCTACAAACACGATAAAATCAAACGCTTCCGCTCTCCCGTCATCTTCAAGATCGTCGACGACCTCCTCCTGATATTTCCCGAAACCATCCATCCGAAGATTTTCGACACCACATACACTTTCGGCATGGATACAGGGAGAACAGACAAAAACGGCAATCCCATTACAGAAAACGATAAAAATATCAATACCCCTTCACAATTCGGTCTTACTGATTTTTTGAAACAGTTTGCCGAACACTTCAACACGCTTGAAATCGACAAAAAGAAAGAGAATTCCAACCTGTTCGATACCGCGATCCAAAATGCACGGAAAGTGAACATGAATATTTTCGAAAAAAAGGCTGTATCATGAAAACCTACCTCGCCCTCACTGTCGGCCCCATCTACGACACCATCCAGAGCACCAAAAAGGTTCGGGAGCTTTTTGGGGCCAGCTACTTCTTTTCGTGGTTCATGCGCCATCTGCTCATAGAGTTGCGCCAATCCGGTAACATCGACATCGCCGTGCCTTACATCGGCGAATCGGGCGAACTTCTTGGAACCTCTCATAACATCGGCTTTTTTCACGACCGTTTCGTGGCCGTAAGTTCTCTAAGCGTCGACGAAGCCCGCAAGCGTCTGAAAGCGGCGCAGGAAAAGGCGCTGCACACCTGCGCTGAAGAGTTGCAAAAAAACGGCGTCGACGCCGAAGCGCTGCAAGCCTACCTGGTACTGCACCCACTGGTCATCGAAAAAGAGGAACTTGCAAAGATCGATAAAAACCCCCTGATCGCCATCGACAAGCTGCTTGACGCCAAAGAGCTCCACTACCCCTTCACGCCCATACCGTCGCAAACCTTTACCTACCGATGCACCGATGAAGAAAAAACGAAATTCGAAACCGACCGCATCGAACACCTCTCTCCCGTCAATCTTTTTGGCTACCGCATACACCACATCAAACAAAAGATCGGCCTGAAAATCGAAAGCTTCCGCTCTACCCACGAACTTGCGGGCGAGAGCGGCTACTTCGCCGTCGTCACCGCCGACGGCGATAAAATGGGTACCAAAGTTCGTGATTTGATGGGCGAAGAGGGCAACATCGAAAACATCCGATCCCTTTCAAAAAATCTCTACCACTTCTTTTTCGAAGGTCAAAACATTCGAACCCTCACCAACGACACTTACGGCGGTGAGCTGATCTTCGCCGGTGGCGACGACATATTGGCACTGCTGCCCGTACGCCACGGCGACAAAACCTTTCTCGACTACCTCGACGAACTCTCCATTCGCTTCAAAGCTATCGTCGGCGACGAGGTAAGCCTTAGTTTCGGCGTCAACATCGTCTACTACAAATACCCGATGAAAAACGCCATCTCCGAAGCCTTTGCGCTGCTCAAAGAGGCCAAAGACTGGGGAGATACCCCCAACATCGCCAAAATCCAGCTCGTCAAACACTCCGGCCAAAAGTACGACACCCTCCACGCCCTGAGCGAACCGGCGTTTAAAACCCTCGATACGCTCGTCAAAGGCACGCTAACCCACAAAGACCGCACCCGGCAAAAACAACCCTGCGAACATACCGACGAATCGCCCTGCTTCTCGCTCCCTCACGCCGTGCACCACACCCTCGACCTCTACAAAGGCGCCATCGTCAAGACGCTCGAAGATGGCCGAAGTCTCGAACCCTTTTTCGAAAAAATCTTCGACGACGCGCGTACCGATGCCCAGAAAAGAGGACTGAGATACCTGCAAAATCATATCGAAGCCCTTCGCCCCGTCACCAAAGAGGATTTTTACCACCTCTTCGGCGATCTGAATATCGTCAAATTCCTGCGAGGAGACCGCGATGACCTACCTGCTTGAGTTGCAACCGCTAAAACACTTCTTCTTCGGCGGCCCCAACGCCTTCGAAGGCGAAAACCA
>JAMOOM010000061.1 GCA_027065515.1 Campylobacterales bacterium | reverse complement strand
GCGCATCTCGTATTCGCTCATCGATTTTTTCAACAAAAGCGAATATACGGTAGCAAACAGCATATAAGGATAGACCGCGGAAGCCCCATAAGCGAGCAGGCAGGCAATCGAATGCGAATCTACGGCCTCTCCGGTTGTCGCAACAATACTGACTAAATGACGGACTCCGGCATCGAGCAGGGCGTAATTGAGACGACCGACAGCCATCGCCATCGGAATCGTTTTGTTCTTTTTGTCGATACCTTTGTCTTCCAGAATGACGATGCGTACACCATCGTTTTTGACATCTTCGACGATATCGTAAACCAGATCCTCGAGGCTTCCTTTGAGATTCTCTTCGAACAGAGTCGAATATGTCCTGTTTTTGTAATATGGCTTGTATCTTGGATGCTTCTCGTCTCCGAAGGTTTTCAACACTTCGAGCTTCTCGAAAGTGAGAATAGGCGATGTGGTTTTCAGACGCTGGGCGTGATTCGGATCTTCGTCGAGAATGTTGTGCAGCTCGCCGAATCCGGTATTGATACTCATAACCACCTTTTCACGGATTGGATCGATCGGCGGGTTTGTGACCTGGGCAAATTTCTGTTTGAAAAAATCCGTAAAGTTTCGCTGGACTTTGGAAAAAGCGGCCATCGGAGTATCGTCGCCCATCGATCCTACCGGCTCTTTCCCCTCTTTTACCATCGGCTCTACGACCTGATCTATAACCTCTTGGGTAATATTGAAATAACGCTGTTTTTCGACCATATTTTCCAGGCTGTAGCGCTCCAGGTTGTCGAAAGGTTTTTCGACGAACTCCTGCAGATAGATCATCTGTTCGTTCAGCCACTCCGCGTATGGCTGTGAGCTTTTCAGATAGTCGTCTATCTCGGCATTTTTAAGAATCGTGCCATACTTCAGATCCAAACCGATCATCTCGCCAGATTGCAGCCTGCCACGCTCGACAATTTTGTCATCATCGATATCAACAACTCCATACTCACTGGAGATGACGAGACGACGATCTTTCGTGACGATATACTTGGCGGGGCGCAGACCGTTTCTATCCAGTACACAACCTATATATCGGCCATCGCAAAAACTGACTGCCGCAGGACCGTCCCAAGCCTCGAAGCAGGTACTCATATATTCATAGAAAGCTCTTAAGTTCGCATCCATATGCGGAGCGTTCTGCCAGGGAGCGGGAATCACCGCACGCACCGCCTTGAAGATATCCACCCCGTTTACACGCAGAAACTCGAAAAAATTATCGAGGCTGGCACTGTCGCTGCTGCCTTTTTGAAGGAGCGGTATCATTCGCTCGATCTCTTCGTCGCTATAGACATCCGACCGGATAGATTCGCACTTGGCGGCTACGTTGAATCGGTTCGCCTCCACGGAGTTGATCTCGCCGTTGTGTGCGATCATCCTGAAAGGCTGTGCCAATTTCCACTGTGGCAGCGTATTGGTGGAGAAGCGTTGATGAAAAAGCGAGAAACTGATCTCGAAATCCGAATCGGCAAGATCGGGATAGAACTCCTTGATATGCGTAGGCATCACCAGTCCTTTGTAACTGATGACGGAACTCGAGAAGCTGGGGATATAGAAATTCTCGTCATCTTCCAAGGCGATCTCTATCTCCCTGCGCGCCAGATACAAAAGAGCGTCGAAGCGCTTGGTGGCCATCAGTGAATCGGGGGCGACAAAGATCTGCACGATGGAAGGAAGAGTCTCGAGCGCGAGTTTTCCCAGCGCATCCGTATTTACGGGAACTTCACGAATGAAGAGCACCCGGAGGTCGTTCTTTGTGCATATCTCTTCAAATGTTTTTATATTTTCACTGTTTTTGTAAAATATCTGGGCAACAGCATACTGATCGGGCAGTATATGACCCTCTCTCTTTGCAATTTTTTCCAAAAACTTTTTCGGAAGCGAAAGAAGCAAGCCGCTGCCATCGCCACTCTTGCCATCGGCGGCGATCGCCCCGCGATGCATCATACGCTCGAGTGCCCCGATGGCATCTTCCAATAGTGCATGGCTAGGGCGATTGTCGATATTCGCGACCAGACCAAAACCACAATTGTCTTTAAATCCTCTAATAAGATCCATTTTCATACCTTTTCCCGGCGGCTTCGCCGTCCTTTTTTGCTACAATACTCCAAAATTAAGCGATTTTACAAAAAATGTGGTTACAGTCACCTGAAAAGTTTTTAGAGGTGTCATAGCAGCAAGGACCAAAAAGAGTGCAAGGATATATTCTAAATATTCAAAGAGCGAAAAACGAAGATACGATCGTAACCATCTTGTCTCATGGAAAGCTCAAAACGCTCTATCGCTTCTATGGTGCCCGCCATCCTATCGTTACCGCTGGCTTCAAAATCGATTTCGAGATAGAGCGTGACGGCACACCATTTATGCCACGACTTCGCAATGTGGTACACCTGGGTTTTTCCTGGCTAAAAGAGAGTGGGCGACTCCAGGTGTGGCAGCACTTCTGCTCTTTGCTGTATGGGCATCTACGGGATGTGGAGTTGCCTGGAAATTTCTATTTCGACCTTCTTGAGCGCTACGCCACCATCTGGCATCTTCAAAATCCCAAGCGCAGCGCCATTGAAGCGTATGCTGCCCTGTTGGCACACGAAGGAAGGCTTCACGTGCCTACACACTGCTTCGCATGCGGAGGCTCTATCGAAAAAGAGGTGTCGCTTGTACGGGCATACCTACCATCACACCCTTCATGTGCGGTTGGCCTGCGCTACCGCACAGACAAAATTGCCGCACTTTTCGAGACTCTTTCCACGATCCATATGGAAGATGAGGATATTGAAGGGCTTTGGACCATACTCCTT
>JAMOOM010000060.1 GCA_027065515.1 Campylobacterales bacterium | reverse complement strand
CAGAACCGACAAGCGTAGCAAAGATTCCCAAAAAAGAGCCGCTTTTCGAACAGGTTCCCATCGAAGAGGAACCAAGTGACACAAAAAAGATCGATCAGGTCATAAAGAGGGTCAAAAACGAGTCCCAACAGATCCAAAAAGCCAAGAGCGAGAAAATCCCGGCTCCCACCACTTCCGCCGAGCCTGCTCCAGCTCCCGCACCAAACCATATAAAAAGCGTCAAAACGCCCAGGAAAGCCGCCACTGCAAAGAAGAGCGCTTCCCATGCAGCCACGCCCGGGGCAAAAAAAGAGACGGCTATTGCCTCCGGTAGATACTATATTCAAGCGGGCGCGTTCTTCCGATATCCGCCCAACAAAAAGTTCCTGCACTCCATAGAGAAAGAGGGGCTACATTATGTGATAGCAGAGGGCAAAAAGAGCGGAAAAAGCTATAAAAAAGTATTAATCGGCCCATATTCCACAAAAGCGGCAGCCAAAAAAGACCTGGATCGCGTCAAAAAACGGATCAACCAGAACGCATATATTACATACAAGAAGTGATAATGATTTTTTTAAAAAAGATACTCTTCGACCAATTTGCACCACCGGCGCTCTATGCCAAAGTGAGAGACCACTACCGCGATGAGATAACCATGCTGTTCGAGAGTGTCGGGGGCAGCGACGAAGGAAATTTCAGCTTTATCTTCGTCGGCGCCAAAGAGCGACTCACCTATAAACAGAATCAAACCTCCTATATCGATGAGCTCGGCAACCTCCACCCGATAGACGAAGACCCTTTTACTTTTCTCAAAAGCTATTATACGAAAATCGATCGGAAAAAGTATCGCGAAAAGAGCCTGGAGACGGGGCTTGGTTTTCTGGATGGCTTCATCGGCTACATAGGCTACGATATGGTCAAAGTCTTCGAACCTGTACTCAAGCCATGGATGGACGCTCTTGAAGATCGTGACCATATTCCGGATCTGGATATGATCCGGCCCAGACTCGTATTGGCATTTTCCCATAAAACCAGCGAGCTTAGCATCATCACATCCGATGAATCAACATATGAAACATTCGATGCATTGATCGACCTGATCGAATCGCCTTATAGCTATATGACGATGACGCCTATAAAAATGGATGACAAAAGCGAAGCGGGCGAGTTCGCTTTCGATGAGAAAAGATTCCATGAAATGGTCTCGAAGAGCAAGGAGATGATACGAAGCGGAGATGTGTTCCAGATACTGATGTCGAACCGCTACGCAGAAAAAGCGAAAGTGGACCCTTTCAGCTTCTACCGGATTCTTAGATCGAAAAACCCGTCGCCATACCTGTTTTTGCTGGAATACGAAGATTTTTCTATAGCTGGAAGCTCTCCTGAAGTGATGGTGAGGCTAACTGACGGCAATATCCTCCTGCGACCGATTGCCGGCACCCGCAAACGGGGAAAAACGCCTCAAAAAGACAAGGCGATGGAGATAGAGATGCTTTCTGACCCCAAAGAGAGGGCCGAGCACATCATGCTGGTCGATCTGGGGCGAAACGATGTGGGACGCGTCGCGAGAGCGGGCAGCGTACAGGTGACCGATTTGATGCGGGTAGAGCGCTACTCTCATGTAATGCACATGGTGAGCGACGTAGAAGCTCTGCTCGATGAAGACAAAGATATGTTCGATCTGTTTGCAGCCACTTTCACCGCCGGCACGATGACAGGCGCCCCAAAAATCCGTGCGATGGAGCTCATTGCGGAGTTTGAAGGAATCAAACGGGGATTCTATAGCGGAAGCGTAGGCTATTTCGGATTCGATGGCAATATGGACAGCTCCATCACGATCCGTACCGCTTTGATAAAACCGGATGAAATCATACTCCAGGCGGGTGCGGGCATCGTAGCCGACAGCGTGCCGAAACTGGAGTACCTGGAGGTCAGGAACAAACTTGCCGCACTGCGGAGCACACTCGATGATCTGCGCGAAAAAAGTGGAAACTGATATGCCTTTGGAAAAACTGTTCGCCCTGTTTGGAAACCCCGTCCACCACTCCAAATCGCCGCTGATGCACAACCTGGCTTTTCATACACTTGGATATCCGGGTTGCTACACCAGGTGGCTGCTCGAAGACTCGGGCAAACTGCGCGATACCTTTATCGGACTCGGACTCGAAGGCGCCAACATTACGGTGCCCCATAAAGAAGCGGCGATGCGCGCTGCGGATATCGTAGAGCCATTCGCGCTTGAAGTGCGTGCGGTAAACACTCTCATCTACAAAGAGGGGAAGCTATACGGTTACAATACCGATGCGCCCGGCTTCTATCGCGCCCTAAAGAAACTTGGTCCTGTTCGAAACGTTCTCATCATGGGTGCGGGGGGCACGGCAAGGGCGCTCTCCTTGTACCTTCGCAGCCAAGGAATCGATGTGGAGATCGTAAACCGTAGCGCCCCGCGCCTTGAATGGTTCAAAAAAGAGGGATTCGTATGCCACACATGGGATACATTCAAGCCCAAATCGCATGATGCGCTCATAAATTGCACCTCCGCGGGCCTGATAGACGACGCCTTGCCTATGCCCAAGCCACTACTCGATGATTCATTGAAGCGGGCAAAATACGCCGTGGACGTAATATATGGAAAAATGACGCCATTCCTGAAAGAAGCTACAGCCTTGGGGCTACCCCATTTCGATGGCAGCGAAATGCTTCTGCAACAAGGAATTTTGGCCTTCGACCATTTTACGGACCATCTTTACTCTTTGGACGAGATCGAGGCGGCTATGCGCCCATTTCTTACACTTTGATACGATCCTGAAGAGCCCGTGAGAGTGAAAGCATATCGATATTTTCAAGACTCACTCCCGTGGGAACTCCCTGGGCGATCTTTGTAAATACAATATCGTAGTTTTTGAGCCGCTCTTCGATATAGAGTATCATGGTGTCTGTAGCGATGCCGGGAGTAAAAGCGAATATAACCTCTTCGACACCCTCTTCGATCCTGTTTTTTAGGCGTTTCGAGTCGATCGATTCGATCGACTCGATCACGAAATAGGTTCCATCGTACTCTCCTGCAGACTCTATCTGAAAGATATCTTTTGCATTTTCCACGATACACAGTTTCGCATGGTCTCTCGCTCTATCGCTGCATACAGGGCAGAGCTCGTCTTCACTCATGGCGCCACAACGATCGCATCGATGGATGCTTTGCACCGCTTTTTCTATGGCATGTGCGATCTTCATCGCGCCGAAATGGTCCTCCATGGCCATACGATAGGCCATACGCTGCGCCGATTTTTTCCCGATGGAAGGGAGCGCTTCGAGTGCGGCGACCAGATTTTCAAAACTCTCAATCTTCTTTTTCATATCCGCGATTTTACCATAAAGGCATCTGCAAAACATATGCGCTCCAGATATGCAATCGCTTTTCTGAATAGAAACTCCTCCTCTTGCCGTAGATACTCCACTATATTTCGCTCTTCATCAAGGCTTTCGAGAAGATGAATGAAGTAACTCTTCTCATCTTCTTCTTTTGAGGATTTTAATGCGATCAGTTCACCTCTCTTCGCTATATGACGGCGATAAAAATTTAGAAGCAGCCAGAACGCGAGCGCAGGCTCACTGTGCCGATTTAAAATCTCTTTCGAAAAATCTTCAAAATCTTTGAAACCGCTTTGGACAAAAAGGTCAACGACAAGTTCGATCATGTCATTTAGATGACGCATCGGAACCGAATATAGAATCAGTCGTCCCACTCTTTTTCCATGGGTATATTCCGCCCCCAGATACAGACGCACGCCGCGCTCCACTTTATCCGTAAAGAGCTTGGTGCGAATGCCTACAAGACCGATATCGCTAAAAGCATGTCTCGCACACCCCTTTAGGCATCCGCTAAAGCCTATCGTAATCCCTAAATCCCTCCATTTGGAGATATCTATATCCGCAGCAGCATTTTTTGTGTCCGTCAGCGAATAGACGCAATATTTCGATCCGGCACATGCCAATATGCCTTCATATATATCTTTCGAGTATCTGAATGCGACCTCTTCAGGCAGATTCGGAATATAGAAGTTCTGATCGCAACCTATACGAATCCCCTGGACGCCATGAGCGTTGCAAAGATCGAATATCTCTTTGAATTGCCGATCCTCTGGCTCTCCGAATCGTGTCGCGTATCTATGGGCAAAAAGTCCGTTTTTCAATCTTTTCATTCGGGAATTTTTACCTTTGCGTATCTGCAGTTCACCAGCCCGATTCAACTTTTTTCCATTGAGATTGGCTATTTTATCTCGTAACGCATCGATACCGATCCGTTCCATCATATGAAAAAGTCTTATCTTGGAGCGATTGTGCCTTGGCCCTTCTACACGATATATATTTGCAACTGCATGAAAAAGCGGCACAACCTCGTCATATTTGGCAAAAATATCCAGCGATTGTGCCGTTTCGGAATTCTTTCCTCCGGCATAGAGGTTGAACCCATACACTTCGTTCTTCTTTGCCAATGCGAAAAAGAGGTCGTTGCCGAAAAACGACATATTTTGAGTTCTGCTTCCGGATATGGCCGTATTGAATTTCCTTGGGAGCGTACCTACAAAATCAGGATTTTTCAGAAAAATCTTCTGCATCCCCATTATCAGATTATAAGTTTCAAAAACGGAGCCGTCCGCGATACCATCAAGGGGATCTGTAACGATATTGCGGAAATTGTCGGTAAAAGTCTGCCACGAAGTCATACCCATGCGCTCGATAATATCCACCGTTACAAGAGCGGTCTTAAAATCCAGCCCATGCAACTCCAGCTGGGCTCGAGAGGTAAGAGTGATCTTCGCCCCGACACTTTTGGCATGTGTATGGAGCACTTGCAGGTTTTCGACACTTATACGACCTGCAGGAACGCGCACTCTGACAGTGAATTCGTCAGGATCCAGCTTATGATTGTATATGCCGAAGTTTTTGAGATAGAACCGGTCCGCCTCGTTCAGTTTACCGGCATCCAGCATTCGAATTTTGCTAAAGTAGCCATAGGGGCTTAGCTCTCGTTTCAGTTTCTCTATTTTATTGATTTTTTCTTTCATACCACTGGGCACCTCTGAATAAAATTATACTGAAATTATGATAAAATCGCGCGAGCATATAATCACCACACCAATATTCAGCAGGAGAAACTTTGACAGAACTAGACTATTACCAGATTCTTGAGATAGAAAGAAGCGCCGATCAGGAGGAGATCAAGAAGGCCTATAGGAAAATGGCACTGAAATACCATCCAGACCGCAACCCTGACGACAAAGAGGCCGAGGAAAAATTCAAACTAGTGAACGAGGCATACCAGGTACTCAGCGATGAAAACAAACGCTCTGTTTACGACCGCTACGGCAAATCGGGCCTCGAAGGACAGGGTTTTCACGGCTTTGAAGGGCAAAGCTACGAAGATGTAATGGACGATCTTTCAGCGATCTTCGAATCAGTCTTTGGCGGTGGCTTCACAGGACGACGCGGTGCCGCCCGCGGCGCAGGCAATAAATACAACCTGGATCTGTCCGCACAGATGCAGCTAAGCTTTAAAGAGGCGGTTTTCGGCGCAAAAAAAGAGCTCAAATATCGATACAAAAAACCGTGCGAACCATGCAAGGGCACCGGGGCGAAAAACGGCAAGGTAAGCGTTTGCGAATACTGTAACGGGCAGGGGCAGGTCTATATGCGCCAGGGATTCATGACATTCGCACAGACATGCCCGCAGTGCCACGGTACCGGAGAGAGTGCCAAGGAGAAGTGCAAGAGCTGTAACGGGCTTGGCTATGAAGAGGTAGAAACGACGATCACTGTCGATATTCCGGAGGGGGTTGATGACGGCAATCGCCTCCGCATACCCAATGCCGGAAACATCGCTGCTGATGGCCGCCGTGGAGACCTATATGTCACCTTCTATGTAGAAGAGGACGAGCATTTCATCCGTCATGGTGACGATATCTATCTTGAAGTGCCTGTATTTTTCACTCAGGCAGTACTGGGAGATACGATAGAAATTCCGACGCTGAGGGGCAAAAAAGAGCTTAGACTCCCTCAGGGCGCCAAAGACAAGCAACAATTCGTGTTCCGTCATGAAGGAGTCAAAAATGTACATAGCGGACAGATTGGCAACCTTATAGCGCAGACTACGATCCTCTATCCCAAATCTTTGAATGAAAAGCAAAAAGAGTTGCTCAAAGAGTTGCAGGAGAGTTTCGGGATCGAAAGCAAACCCCATGAAAGTATATTCGAGTCAGCTTTCGACAAGATCAAAGGATGGTTCAAAAAATAGATAAGATTCGGCCCCCGGACAAGGCATTAAAAGTGCCTTGTTTATCTGCCGGTGCTCTTTATTGGAAGAAGTTCACGTTTTCTGTACGCCAGTACGATCGTTACTATTACAACAGCGAGGATATACCATACGAAACTTGGAATCGGTACAGGGTCTCCTTTTGCGTAGGAGTGCATTCCGCTAAGGTAATAGTTGACACCGAAATAGGTCATGATCACAGAGCCAAAGGCCAGCAGGGATGCTATATTGAATGCAAATACCCCTCTAAACGACTTGACGAATCGCAGGTGTAGCACGACGGCATAGACCAGAATCGTCACCAAAGCCCATGTCTCCTTCGGGTCCCAGCCCCAATATCTACCCCAGCTTTCATTGGCCCATACTCCACCCATGAAGTTTCCTACCGTAAGCAAAGCAAGGCCAAATATCAGGCTCATCTCGTTTATATGCGTAAGCTCCCTGATGGAATACTCGATATCTGCGCGATTTTCGCCATGCTTGATGATATAGAGCCACAGTGTTATGAATGCAAGCAGCGCGCCAAGCCCAAGAAAACCGTAACTTGCGGTAATCAAAGATACATGAATCATCAGCCAATATGACTTCAACACGGGCACGAGGTTGGTAATTTCCGGGTCGAGCCAGTTCAGGTGAGCGACAAAAAGTATGAGGCCGGCGAGAATTCCTGTTGCAGCCAGTGTGATCGGCGACCTTTTCGAGAAGATAAAACCGGCCAAAAGGGTAGCCCATGCGATATAGAGCATCGATTCATACCCGTTGCTCCAGGGTGCATGCCCCGAAATATACCAGCGCAAAGCAAGACCTATCGTGTGAACAAAAAATCCTAAAATCAGCAGTGCCATCGAAATACGCACCGGCCACTTAAGTGTAAATTTCGGTTTTATGATGTGATATATGGAGAGGATGAGCAAAATGAAGCCGACACCCAGATAGAGTGGAATCAGGCGCTGAAACGGATGTGTTTTGTTCATCAAGAGTTCGGCTTTTATTCGCCCTCTTTCAGGAATTATGGAAGCACCGTAGAATTGCTGGTACTCTTTTATTACATCCAGCGACTTGTCCGCCTTCTCCCAATCTCCGCCTTCGAGGGCACTGTCCACATTGCTGAAATAACTCGCCAAAATAGCCTGAACGAACTGGCCGCTCTTTTTGTCGAAATGTTTGATCGCTTCGAGTGGAGCGTACCATCTGCCTGTTTTGTCTTTTGGATTGGGAAAGATTCTCAGCAGCGATCCCGTGAAGGTCATATACATCACATTGACCCTCTCGTCCACTTTCAATATCTCTTTATCCAAAGTGCTGCGCTCAGCCGGACGCTTTCTGTTTATCTCTTCGACAAGCTTGCCAAGCTTGTAGCTATCCTTTTTCGAAAAATCGAAAAAATCATCGAATGTGGCATATTTCAGTTTTGGATCGATTCCCAGAATTTTATTGATACCCGGCAGCGAGATCTTGATCATCGGGGCTTTCTGCCACTGTTCGGGACGGACTATCATTCCCAGAAAAATCTGATCGGCATCGAGGCCGAAACGCTCTTCGCTGCGGCACACTTTTCGTAGCACTTTACGAGCCATCGTGTCGATCGGCTCGATACGACCACCGTTGTCTTGCACAAGAAGCTCGCCGAATTTTTCGGCATGCTCTTCCTGGATGACCGGAAGATCGTATTTTTTTATGCCATTGTCGGCATCTTTGGCGTATGAAGGAGAAGCGAGTGTTGCCGTAAGCACCAGAGCGGCTAAAATGGGCGCGCACTTTTCAGCAAGTTTTTGCATATCCCGCGCTCTACGCATCAGATACTGAAAACGGCTGGAATAGGCCAGCATCGAACCAAACATTCCGATGGCCAGCATAAGATATCCGATATACGTAGGCAATGTGCCCGGATCGTGATTGACGGACAATACGGATCCTTTCTCGTCCATGTCGTATGAAGATTGAAAAAAGCGATAGCCACGGTAGTCGAGAACATGGTTCATATATATACGGTATGGCATCTTCACATTTTTCTCCGGGTCAATCACAACCACTTCGCTCGCGTAAGAAGAGGGACTCATCGAGCCCGGATAGCGTTCTAGTTGAAAATCTACCAGCTTTATCGCGAAAGGAAGCCTGACGATTCTGGAGCCATAGGAGACTGCAATCTTCCATCCACCCAGTGTCGCATACACCGGCTCGCCAGGCATCCCTTTCTTCCCATAGACGGTAACTTTTCTGCTATCTTTACCGACAGACAACTTCAACACTACGGCATCAAGCAAGGAAGTATTCATCTCTTTCGCAGCTTTCTCTCCATCGGCGCTTGCAACTACGGTTTTGGCGTGTTCGTAGGCTTGCCGGATTACGAAATTGACACCGGAACCGCTATAAAGATAGCGCGGCTGCAGCGTCTGATGGCCCTGCTTCACGATCCCCGAGCTTTTATCGCTCATCTTCAGGTACTGCAGGGCGAAAGGAATATCTGCTTCGAGTTTGCCCTTTTGCATACGAATGTGGATCACCGGCTTGTTCGTTGAGACATCTGTCTCGAATGCAATGACAAAAGCAGGCGTCTCATAGCTTTCGCCGGCTTTGAGCACTATCTGTCTTGGCTGCGAATCGGAAGCCACCATCAAAGAGAGCAGAGGACCTCCAGATGGGTCGGCGACGATCTTCTCTATGGCATCCGGTATATATCGAAGAACCTCCATATGCAGCGTCTCTTTTTTCAGGCGTATAACCTCTTCCATATGATTGCTTCCGATTTTTGAAAAGAGTACCGGCTTGGCGTATGTCAGATGGGTTTTCCCTTTTTGTGCATCGATCTGCAGATAGCTCTTGTCCGTGATGATTTCGTTGCTCGTTTGCCCTTCTCTGATATGCATGATGCCTTCCATTCCGAAATAGCGGGTTATGGCGGCGCCTACGAGAATGACGATGAATGCGGCGTGAAACAGAAACACCAGACGCTTGCCGGGGCGCCACATTCGAAAACGGACGATATTGGCAATCATATTGACACCCAGCAGCAAGAGTAGAAATTCGAACCATCGGGCATTGTACACCAGCGCTTTGGCTGTTTGTGTGCCATAATCGTTTTCTATGAAGGTAGCGGCGGCTATGGCAAAGGCAAAGATAAGCATCAACACTATTGCACTGTGTATCGAGAGAAGGAATTCGGACACTTTTTTCAAGTCTTGCTCCATTGTGCCGCCAAAAACATGAGAATGCTTCAGCGACTGTAAAATTGGTAGAGTAATATATCCTATTTTGAAAAAACCGCCGGTAAATGCTCAATCTACCGACATTACATAAGATCTACTTCAGATCACTCCATCTATGGCCGATATTGATACTGGTTTTCAAAGGTACGTTCAAAACGGCAGCCTCTTCCATGATCTTGGCGAATCGTTTGCCAAGATCGACGGCATTGGACGAATCTATCTCGAAGATCAATTCGTCGTGGATCTGCAGCTCAATCGATGCATCCAGCATCTCCTTTTTTACCGTTTCGTGAATCTTCAACATCGCGAGCTTGATGAGGTCTGCTGTGCTGCCCTGAAATACGGTATTGCCGGCTTCTCGCTGATAGGCTGCAAGCTGCATGGCATTTGCATGCTCGAAGTCGAAATATCTGCGGCGCCCAAGGATCGTTTCTACATATCCTCGCTCTTTGGCTTTTTGCTGAATCGATTCGAGAAATGATTTGACAGTCGGAAAAGATGCAAAATAGTTTTCGATAATCTCTTTTGCCTCTTTTGTCGAAACTCCCAGCGTCTGGGCTAGTTTTCTGCTTCCCATTCCGTAAAGAAGCCCGAAGTTGACCGTTTTGGCGATACTCCTTTTGCTTGCAGCCTCCTCGGGGCCGAATAGCTTGATCGCCGTCTCCATATGGATATCTTTGTTTTGCCTAAACGCTTCGGTGAGTACCGGATCTTTGGAGAAGTGAGCGAGAAAACGCAACTCTATCTGCGAATAGTCGATTCCTACGAGCAGATAACCGTCGGCAGCCACAAATCCGTCCCTGATGCGCCTTCCTTCGGCAGTCTTGACGGGGATATTCTGCAGGTTCGGATTTTTGCTGCTCAAACGCCCCGTTGCGGTACCGGTCTGTATGAAAGAGGTGTAGATCCGATGCTTCGGATCGTTTCCACCCAATTTCAAAAGAGGGTCGATATAGGTACTAAGAAGCTTATGAAGCTCCCGATACTCAAGAATTTTTTCAATTACTGGATGAGTGCCCCTAAGCGTATCGAGCACCTTTTCGTTGGTGCTGTATCCACCGGATTTTGTCTTTTTGCCACCCGGAAGCCCCAATACACCAAAGAGTACCTCGCCCAGCTGCTTTGGCGAGTTGATATTGAACGTCTGCCCGGTAAGATCGTATATCTGTTGTGTAAGATTCCCAAGGCGGATTTCGATCTCCTTGTGAAGAGATTGGAATCTTTCGATATCTATCGCGATACCATGATGCTCCATGCAGACAAGCACATTGATAAAAGGAAACTCCACATCGCGAGCCTCTTTCATCAAATGATCGGCTCCTTGAAGTGTCAGTATCTCTTTGAGTTTGAAAAAGAGGCGATAGCTCATCCATGCATCTTCGGCTGCATATTTTGTCGCCGCATCGATGGCTACGCTGCTGAAATTTTCGCCCTTTTTCACCGTCTGTTTGAATGAAACCATTTCATGGTCGAAATATCGAAGTGCCAGGCGATCGAGCCCTACAGCCCCTTCGGGGTCGACCAGCCACGCCATAAGCATCGTATCGGCAAAAGGAATCTTTTCGTCAAATCCGAACAGCCGATATAGCAGTCCCAGGTCGAATTTTAGGTTGTGGCCGAAAAAGCGCTTTTTGAGCAATTTTTCGAACGCTGCTTTGGCATCGTCGAGCCCAATCTGTTTTCCGACACCGAGATAGTTGTGTCCGGTCGGAACATAATAGGCTTTTCCTTCGTCGAAGCAGAAACTGAATCCTACCAGCGATGCCTCTTTCGTATCCAGCATATCCGTTTCCGTATCTATCGCCACAGGCACATCGTCGTCGATGGCATCGATAATTTCAAAAAGTTTCTGAGCATCGTCGATCAATATGGCATCGAAAGAGAGTCTCTCTTTTTTCACTTTCGTTTCAGAAGCGCCAGCTCCTATTCTCTTTAAAATATTGCGCAACTCATATCGTCGAAGCTCATCTTCGATCTTTACCAAAGGATCGCTCTTTGGCATCTGAAAGGCTTTCAGGTCGCAACGATCGAATATGTCGTCTTTAAGTGTGACGAGCTTCTTGCTCCGATACGCGTCCTCCTTGTGCTTTATCAGCAGATTTTTTATTCGCTCGGGCTTTACCTCGTCTATATGCGAATAGATTCCATCGAGCGTACCAAATTGCGTCAAAAGTTTCACTGCGGTTTTCGGTCCTATGCCCGGCACTCCCGGAACATTGTCGGCGCTGTCGCCGATGAGCGCCTGATAGTCGATGAACTGCCTCGGGTGGATACCATACTTTCTTACACATGAGCTTTCATCGATCTCTTCTTTTTTTATCGGATCGTAAAGCACCACCCTCTTGTCGTCTATAAGCTGATAGAGGTCTTTGTCGTGACTGACTACACGCACCATGATCCCTTGCTCTTTGGCACATTTGACTACCGAGGCGATGATATCATCCGCTTCATAATTTTCCAGACTCAACTTTGAAAGTCCCATCTTTTCGATCCACTCTATCGCCACCGGAAGCTGCGCTTTAAGCTCGGGCGGCGCCTCGGGACGCTGTGCTTTGTAGTTGGGATCAATCTTTTGTCGAAAGCTGGGTCCGGGGGAGTCGAGGGCAAACAGAAGATAGTCGGTCGGATGCTCTTTTTCGAGATTCAAAATCAGATTTGCAAATCCGGTCAAAAGTCCGGTGGGAAATCCATCGGAATTTTTAAGAGGCGGAAGTGCGTAAAAGCTCCTGAAAAAAAAGCCGAATGTATCGATAACTGTCAGTTTTTTCATGCTCTCAGTGCTGCCACTTTTCAAAAAGTTTGTCCATTATCTTCTTGAGCTCGTTTTCCGGAAGTTGTGCTTTGGAGGCCAGGTTGAGTGCTTTTTTGCGGTTTTTTTCACTCAGGGGTTGCCGTACACTAACCGCTTCGGAAGCTATCTTGAGCACCCACGCGTCCTCTTTGTAGTCACCGTCGGCCTGGTTTGGCATATCGGACCACCGGATTAGATCGGCAAAAAGCGGATCGAAATCCCAGTGCCTCAGCATTGCGGCACTCACTTCCGCCGTGGTGGCATCTACGTAATTTTTCTCTATTTCGCGAATCTCCCAGCCGGCGTCGAGCTCGGCTTTGAATGGTATCGCTTCCTCTTCTCTTAGCAACTCGTCGGCAATTACAATTTTTCCGATCTCCTGCAAAAGAGCCAGAAGCCTGATTCGATCCGCTTTTTGAGGATTGATCTGCTTCATCAGCTCCTGGGCGAGCATACTTTGAAACTGGGAAATTTTAGCGAACGATTCACTTGTAAGCCCATATGGATCGAGGTTGGTTCGAAGCATATTGCGCACGGAAAGATTGACAACCAGATCTTTGATATTGCCGAGGCCAAGGAGCGATACTGCCTGCTCGACACTGCTGATCTCTCTGCGGAGGCCATAAAAAGCCGAGTTGAGAAGCTTGAGCAGATCGGCTACGATCATCGGGTCCTTTTCGATGATCCTCGCTATCTCTTTATTGCTCACTTCGGGGTTCTGATAGGCCTTCTCGATATCGGATACCGTTTGGGGCAAAGGCGGAAGCGAACTGATCCGTTCGACAAGATGGGAATTGGTCATAAGATCACCTTCATAGATATTGATGGCAAATTAGGTATTTATGCAAAGAGTATAGCGAAGCGATGATTAAAAAAGGGGTTAAGAGCCGAATTCCACGCTTCTGGAACGCTCTTTTCTTCGTGCCTTTTTCTTCGCTGCTTCGCGATTGAAATTGAAAATGGAGTAGATAGCCCATGCCAAAAACATAGAGGCGAGAACCTCGTATCCGATCAACCACATCATGATGAATCCGATAACATCGCCATTGGCTATGACTGTAAAAAGATCACTGAAACTGCCTCTTGCCGTAGCTACAAACAATACAAGTGTTCCGGTTATATAAGGAGCGAAAATGAAATAGAGGGTCGCTTTTATATATGCATATCTGGGATCACCGCCTACTATATCCGCTACCGTTAGTTGCTGATGAAGAAAATCGCCATGGTTTTCATACATCATCTCTTTGTAGCGCGGCATCGGTTTGTAAAATCTTGTACGTCTTGCTGCCATCTTTTTCTCTTTTTAGTTGATAGTTGTGATATTTTTATTGTAACACATTATTCACGCGACGAAAAAAAGGTTTTATTTGTTTTTATCGTTATTTTTATGAAATCCAAGCTCTTTCGCCAAAAAAGCACCAGTATGGCTGCCGCTCTTCTTATGTCCAGCCGCCACCTCTTCCGGAGTTCCCGCAGTGACGATCTGTCCGCCTTTGTCGCCGCCCTCGGGCCCCATGTCTATAACGAAATCGGCATTTTTGATCATATCGAGATTGTGCTCGATCACCAAGACGCTGTTTCCCAGATCGCTTAGATGATGCAGCACTTTCGTCAATCGATCCACATCCGCAAAGTGCAGCCCCGTAGTAGGCTCGTCGAGAATATAAAGAGTGTTACCCGTATCTCGGCGGCTAAGCTCTTTTGCCAGCTTGATCCGCTGCGCTTCTCCTCCTGAGAGAGTGACGGCGTTTTGGCCCAGAGTGATGTATCCAAGCCCCACATCCTGCAATGTTTTCAGCTTGCTGAATATTCTGGGTATATGCTCGAAGAAAACGAGTGCTTCATCGACACTCATAGCCAACACATCGGCGATATTTTTTCCCTTATATGTAATTTCGAGTGTCTGGGGGTTATAGCGTTTCCCCTTACAAGCGTCGCACTTTACCATTATATCCGGCAAAAAATGCATCTCTATTTTTATCTCTCCTTCGCCCTGGCACTTCTCGCAACGTCCGCCTTTTACGTTAAAACTGAAGCGCCCTGGTTTGTATCCACGAATCTGGGCCTCTTTCGTCTTGACGAAAAGCTGTCGTATCTCGTCCATCACTCCTGTATATGTAGCCGGATTGGAGCGGGGTGTGCGACCGATTGGCGACTGGTCGAGATAGATCACCTTGTCCAGATGTTCCAATCCCTCGATTTCGACACCATCGACTTTCTGCACCTTCCTGGCGCGGTTTAAAAGCTCTTTCGCAGTCGGCAGCAGTGTCTGCAGGATGAGTGAACTCTTTCCGCTTCCACTCACTCCTGTAATACAGACAAAATTTCTCAGAGGAATCTTGACGCTTAGATCCTTTATATTGTTGATCGTCACGTTTTTGATTTCGATCCAATCTTTTTGCGGACGGCGGTGAAAATATTCGATCTTCTTTCGGCCTGTCAGATAATCCGCCGTGAGGGTCTTTGACTTCTTTAACTCCTTCAGCGTGCCGGAAAAGAC
>JAMOOM010000059.1 GCA_027065515.1 Campylobacterales bacterium | reverse complement strand
CGAAAATATCGTATCGTTTTTTGGTATCGGGTGCGATGAAGAAGCTCATGTTTTCGACGAGTCCTCCTATGGGGACGTTTATATCTTTGAACATCATAATGGCGCGGCTTACATCATCGAGCGCTACAGGCTGGGGCGTGGTGACGATGACGCCGGCGGTTATGGGAAGCTCCTGTGCCATCGTCAGTTGGATGTCGCCTGTTCCCGGGGGCATATCGATGACAAGAAAATCAAGCTCGCCCCAGTCTACATCTTCCAAAAACTGAATCAGTGCACTGACGGCTACCGAGCTTCTCCATACAAGAGGGGTATCCGAAGATGGGGTCGTCAGCCCTACGCTCATGATTTTTATGCCGAAGTTTTCACTCGGTATGATTTTGTTGTTATCGTTCCATCTTAGTTTCTCATCGGCAGTCTGCGTCATACGCGGAACGTTCGGTCCATATACATCGGCATCCAAAAGCCCAACCTTGAAGCCTTTTTGAGCCAGCGCCACCGACAGATTGACCGAAACGGTACTTTTGCCCACACCTCCTTTTCCACTCGTTACGGCTATTACTCTTTTGGCGTAGGGTGCCCGGTTGTTGGGGTTGGCCGTATCGCCGTAGTTGATCGATTTTTTCTGCATGGATGCTTCTCTTCTTATCTCGACGTCATTGTCAAAAAGATCCTGTAGGCTTTTTTGTAAAACCTGAAATGCTTCGTCGTTTTGCATCGAAAGAGTGATTATGGGCTTTTTGTTTTCTTCTTCTATGCTTTTGATGATTTTAAGATCCACGATCGATCTATCAAGACCCGGGTATTTGACCTTTTCAAGTGACTTCAGGATATCTTCTTTACGCATACGGATCACTCCTCATCTCTCGCTGAAGCAGCAGTATGGTGGAGCGCATCTTTTGCATCATGCCGTGCAGTAGCGGTACGGCGGCGGGAAAATTTTCCACGAGCTGTTCGTAGGATTTTGAGCGTTCCTGCAAAATAGAGATGAATCCCTGCATCATCTGCGCTTTCGTTCCTGTTTCGTGGGCGTGATGCATCAAATCTTTCAAAAGAGCCTGTCTATCCTTCATCGCCATATCGAGCCCAATTTCTCTGGCGACTCTTACGAGGTCCGCGTTGGTGATATAGACTCCTGAATAGTAGGTCGCCATCAGGTGGCGTTCGACACCCTCGTATGCGGGTGGAAGTTCCTCTTCATGTCTATGTTTTTTCTTCATGCTTTCATCCTTTTGGAGAGGTTTACCTCTGCGGCTTTGCATACGTTTTCATCACTGTCTTCCATCAGTTTTTTCAGCAGCTCGTCGGAAGCGTTGGGGTTTTCCGCTATACGCATTCTTACCATTTTGTCGGAATCGTCAGCTAGGATATTGAGCAGTTTTGCGGGTGTGTTGGGATTGCCGGATAGGCCGTCGCGCACGATCTTTTCATCGCTGAATAGATTTTGCAAGATCGAAGGGGGCGTATTTGGATTTGTCGCCACCAATGCGCGGACGAGATTGACGTCATCTTTGGAGAGTTTCTCCAATATATATGATGGGGTGTGCGGATTTTTGGCTACGGCCCAGCGGCTTCCCATGTCCTCTACATCTGACAGTTTCACCAAAAGTTCCTCCATGATGGGGCTTTTCTCTTTGTCTCTGTCGTAAACCGATGTGCGAAGGCTTAGGTTCATCGCAACCTGTCCGGCTATCTGCATATCATCGCAAAACATCTCGAAGAGCGCTTTGACATCTTCCAAGGGCAGATTTTTATCTTCGAGTTTTTCGATCGCTTGTTCTTTCTCCATTGTGTTTGCTCTTTCTATTGACGTTACGATTTGAAGTTATGGTAGCGAAAAGGATATATGGAGTCAACTTTGCAGGATAAATGATAGAAAAAAATATTATCGAAAGGCTATTGGGGTATATACAATCAGTAAAACTGCAAAACAAAGTCACGATTATTGCACAAAGTGCTCTCTTTGGTGCTCAATTGGCAATGAATTGTCAATAAATTTTATATTTCTATGCTTTTCAAGTTGCATTAAGGTAGCAGTTCCTATGATGAATATGCTATCGGAAACCCCGAGAAATAGGCGCATCATGCGACCTGAATTCAATCATAAGGAGTGGTAATGAAGCAATGGCTCAAAGCACTTTGTTTTGCCGGCCTCTTTTCTGCCTCGGCTTTGCTGGCGGCGGACAAGATCACGATTCAGCCTGAAGAGGCGGTCAAGCTCATCGATAAACCGGGCGTCGTTTTTGTCAGCGGAGACAGTGAAACGGCATATGAGGGCGGACACATAAAAGGGTCACGCAATATGTATGCACACCATCTGCATCATGCAGATATCATGGGCAACCTGGAGTGCGAGCCGCTCTATCAGTGTCCAGAGCATGCAGAACATTTGATCTCTGGCAAGGGGATTGAAAACAGTGATACGATTATCGCCTACGACAACTGGAGAGGACCTAACGCTACAGGCGTCTATAACTTCTTCAAGTCCATGGGGCACGATAAAGTATATGTCCTCGATGGCGGTCAAGACGGCATCAAGGCGCTCGATCCCAATCAGAAGCTTTATGATGATCTTAAAAAACAGAAACGCTCTGTCAAAAAGGCATACAAAAAAGCCAAAAAAGCCAAAGATCTCGCCCTGATGGCCAAATACAAAATAGAGTTGGAAAATATAAAGCTGGAGATGAAAGGGCTTGGCAGAAAGCTGCTCGTGCAGCGCGGAAAAGAGCCCAAGTGGCACCATACCCACTACAAGATCCATCATCCAAGACCCAAGATGCTCGCAACCACCGAAGAGGTGTACAATGCAATGCAGGATATCCTCAAAAACGGCAAGAAAAGCAAATATGTGATTGTCGACACACGAAGTATGATCGAGATTATCGGAGAGAGAAAAATGGACAATGTGGCGCGTGGCGGCCATATTCCCGGATCTCAATTTATCGAATGGAAAAAAGTGACCGACTTCGACCGCAAAAAGAGCTTCCGCAAGCCAGAAGAGCTCAGAGCGATGTTTGAAAAATATGGTGTGACCCCGGACAAAACGGTCTATGCCTACTGTCAGGTCGGCGCGGGCCGCGGTTCTGAAATCATCACGGCGCTAGAGCTGCTGGGATATAAAAATGTCAAAGTATATTCCGGTGCCTGGGATACATGGGGCAACAATATGAATCTGCCGATTCGACGTTAAGGGAGAAAAAATGGTAAACAGCAAACGACGAGATTTTCTAAAATTTTCTGGCGTGACTGCAGCACTCGTTGCTTCACAGGGAAGTCTGTTCGCAAAAACCGGTGCGATGAAAGTCGAAAACGGTAAAGAGAACTATCCCAATACGACATATACAGAAGAGATGTACCGTAACGAATTCGGTTTCACCTACGGTAAAAAAGAGGAGCACGGTTTTGCTTATCACTGTGTCAACTGCCAGGGTAACTGCGCATGGGAAGTGTGGTCGCACAATGGGGTCGTGACGCGTGAAAACCAATCTGCGCGCTATCCTTCGATCAATGCCAAAATTCCGGACTTCAACCCCCGTGGATGCAACAAAGGGGTTCAGCACTCTCAGATAATGTATGAAAAAGATAGAATCCTCTATCCTATGAAGCGTGTCGGAGAGCGTGGCGAAGGAAAATGGAAACGGATAAGCTGGGACGAGGCGGCGACGGAAGTGGCGCAACATATCTGGGATGTCATGACAGATCCCGAGCGCGGACCAAGCCATCTGATGGTTCATGCCGGTACGGGCCTGCTCACTGAGGGACGACGCGGTGGACCGCTTCGCTTCTCCACGCAGCTTGGTGCCTATCGAATCTATCCGGCCTCCTATCTGGGGGATATGTTCACCGGTTCAGCCGTAGCTTATGGCGAGGGCAACGTGGGCGGAACGTACGACTTCATGTACAACACCGACGTATCGATCTTTTGGGGCGGAAACCCTTCTGTTTCGAGAATACCGGATGCCCACTTCGTTTGGGAAGGCAAATACAATGGCGGCAAAGTCATAATAATCACTCCGGAATTCAACGGTTCGGCAAAATCGGCGGATTTGTGGATACCGATCAAACCCGGTACCGACAACTTCCTCGCGATGAGCGTCATCAACGTAATTCTAAACGAAAAGCTCTACAAGCCAGGGTTCATGAAGTTGTTTACAGATCTTCCTTTCCTTGTGCGACTCGACAACGAAAAGCTTCTGCGCCGTTCGGATGTGGAACATGCGCACAACGACGAGGAGCATGAGAAGTTCGAAGAAGAGTTCTATGCGATCAATGCCAAAACCGGCAAACCTGTTTTGATGCCAGGTACAGAAGGAAGCGAGCACAAGACGCTTCGTCTCGAAGAGTTTGGTATCGATCCGGAGCTTGAAGGCACATGGACCGTCAAAACGAGAGATGGCGATGTCAAAGTGACAACCGTTTTCGAGATGTTGAAAAAATCGGCAGCCAATTTCTCTCCCGAAGCTACGCAGGAGATTACGGGCGTGCATCCTGATATAGTTCGTGAGCTTGCAAGCGATATCGCAAAACCGAAAGTTGTGACGATTACGACAGGTTTCTCGCTCAACAAATATTTCAACGGACTGCAGTCGGTATGGAATATCGCTTCCATCTGCGGCCTGACAGGTCGTATGGGGCCATATGGCGGCCTCAATACGGAGAACGAATTCAGCCTCAGCGGGCTGGGTACGCTCAGCGGATTCGGAGGTAAATACAAGCCGAGATTCGGATCCGGCTTTGTCGGAGAGTTCGTTTACGGCGGCGGAATGGAGACTTTCGATACATATTTCAGCAATGAAGATGTCGAACGTTCTCAGAAGATGAGCAAAAAAGATTATATGGAGCTGATAGAGCAGCTGATCGAAAAGGGAAAAGATGGCGGCAAGGGATACCCTGGTGTCAAACCGTGGTGGACACCGGACACCGCCGTCATCGTAGCCGATGCCAAGTTCCGCCGCAACAAAGGAAGCAAATATCGCGAAGCGTTCCTTAAAAAGATGAATTTCTGGGCCTATGTCGATTTCCGCATGAGCGATGCAGCCGTTTATGCAGATATCCTGCTGCCTGCAAAATCGCACTATGAGGTATATGACCTTCGTACCAGCCCGGGATATCACCGATTTACCAACCTGGCTCAGCCGGTAGCGAATATGAAAGCCGTCGGCGAGGCGAAAGACGAGTGGAGCCTCTTTGCGCTTCTTGCCAAAAAACTCGAAGAGATAGCGAATAGGCCTGAAAATATCGCGAAAGCGAAAGTGAAGGATGACAAAAAATATGCGCGCGAAGGATTCCACGACCTTACGATCGCCCATAAAGAGTTCACCAATACCGATGAAGAGTCCGAGGCTGCGGCAGAGCCATACCTTGGCACTGATAAGCTTGCAGTGGAGGCGGCACTTGAAAAGTGCGACCAATATCAGCCATGGACAATGGAGAAGATGTACAAAGCGGGCGGCTTTTTGCAGCTGAACGAAAAGGCGGGCAAGCTCTCTCCTCTGTACGCGGACAGGCCGTACTTCACGTTCGAAAACACGCTCTATAAATTCGAACGTCTCGAGACATTGAGCGGACGGCAGACATTCTATGTGGATCATCCATACTATCTGCAGCTGGGTACCGCGACCAACAGCGCACTCGAGGGTATTCGTCCAAAAACCGATAAATATCCGTTTACGATGATGACGCCGCATGCAAGATGGTCGATTCACTCCAACTACAAGCAGAGTCGCATTCTCCAGCGTTTGCAGCGTGGCGTTCCATATATCCAGGTCAACCGCGAAGTGGCAAAGAAAAAGGGCATAGAAGATGGCGATACGATTCGTCTTTTCAACAATCTGGGAGAATTTTATGCGATGGCGAAGCTTTCGAGCTCATGCCCTCCCGACAGTGTGGTGATGGAGCATGGCTGGGAACCATATATGTACAAGTTCAAAAAAGGGCACAACGAAGTCGTTCCCATGTCTTTGAATCTGCTTGAAATGGCTGATGGCTGGGGTCACTTGAAGTTCGGTGGCCTTTGGGATGGAAACCAGTATGCATACGATGGTTCCATCGATTTCGAAAAGGCCAACATATGATGAATGCCAACGCTGGGCTATCCTCAACGAAGAGCATGCACGCGCAGACGAACAGCGCTTATTTCGCATCAGCGAATCAAAGTGAAGCAAGGAGAAGAATAGATGTCTAAACGACAATTAGCAATGGTAATGGATTTGAACAAATGTATCGGATGCCAAACTTGTACCGTCGCATGTAAAACGCAATGGACCAACCGTAATGGCCGCGAATATATGTACTGGAACAATGTCGAGACATATCCCGGTACCGGTTATCCGAAAAACTGGATGGATCTCGGCGGCGGTTTCGATGCCGCTGGCGACCTCCAGGCTGGCGTCGTCCCCAATATCGAAGCGGACTACGGAGTGCCGTGGGATTACAATCATGACGAGCTGCAATTTGGAGCGGAGTTGAAGCCAAATGTCGAGCCGACATGGGGGCCGAACTGGGATGAGGACGAAGGTGCGGGAAATTTTCCGAGCGACAACTACTTCTTCTATATTCCGCGTATTTGCAACCACTGTACAAATCCCGGATGCTTGAGTGCATGCCCCCGGGACGCGATCTTCAAGCGCGAACAAGATGGTGTCGTACTGGTCGATCTGGATCGATGCCAGGGGTACCGCTACTGCATCGCAGGGTGTCCTTACAAAAAGATCTATTTCAACCCGAAGATCAGCAAGTCCGAAAAGTGTATTCTATGCTTCCCGCGTGTGGAAAAGGGCCTTCCGCCGGCATGTGCGCAGCAGTGCGTAGGACGTATCCGTTTCGTCGGTTTCCTCGATGACAAAGAGGGCCAGGTGTATAAACTGGTCCATCAGTATAAAGTGGCTCTGCCTCTTCGAAGCGACTATGGTACGCAGCCCAATGTCTATTACGTTCCACCTACGGAAGCGCCGCCGAAATTCGATGCGGATGGCCGAGTGATCAAAGGAAGCAACCGTGTGCCTATCGAAGAGCTTGAAAAACTTTTCGGCAAAGAGGTGCACAATGCCATGAAGACTCTCCGGGAAGAGAAAGAGAAGCGGCGCAAAACGGGAGAGAGCGAATTGATGGATATTCTTATCGCCTACAAGCATGAAGATATGTTCAGACTCGATCAGGATTACTACCAGAGTATCGCCAAGTCGCAGGGTATCTCCCTGGCACCTGTCGATCATCGCTATATGGCGGGCAAAATGACCTCCAATAAATATAAGTTCAAGGTGGTGGAATATGACTAAGCTTAAAACAGCACTGTTGACAACGACATTGGTCGCATCGTCGGTTATGGCATCCAATGCCGTTCTGGCACACAAAACGGACAGAGACGTAACGAAACTGGCACCTACCTCCAAAGCGTGGAGTTATGTGAAAGCGACGACTATCTATCTGTATCCGCAGACGACGATCAGGTTCAACGACAAGAGGGCGAACGAACTCAACGAGAACCCCCATGCCAAAGAGGCACGCGTCAAAGCGATCTACAACGGTAGAAGTATCGCATTTTTGCTCGAATGGCCAGATGGCACCAAGAGTATTCAAAAAGGGTGCAAATCCGATGTGTATGGCGATGGTTTTGCGGTACAGCTTCCGGTAAACTATAAAGATGCGAGCAAGCTTCCCTATATTGGAATGGGAAGTGATGGACGGCCCGTCGTCATTCATTTGCAAAAAGCCGCCCAGCCCATATACGAGCCAAACGGCAATGGTGATGTCGGAATGCAGCAGGGCACTCTGAACAAGAACAAATTCGACAAAGAGGTCGAAAAATTCGACAAAGAGGTATCCATCCTGGCCGTAACAGATTATCAGCGCTCTTTCATTTCCGAAGGTTTCCGCTCGATGACCGAAATCAAAGATGGAAGTGAAAAATTCAGTGCGGATATGGCCTACGGGAACAATGGATGGAAGGGTAAAGTCGCGCGACCGCTGAAAGATGACTATCTGAAGCTTAATGGTGCGTTTCCTGTCGCTTTTGCAACATGGGATGGCGAGCGCCTGCAAAGAGATGGCTTGAAATATCTCTCCAACTGGATTCCGGTGAAGCTTATCGGGCAAAACGGCGGAGGTAAACTCGTCGAAGATTTGACGAAACCCGTCAAGGGCGATGTGGAAAATGGCAAGAATCTGGTGCAGCAAAACGGATGTACCGGCTGCCACTATATTCCAGGTCTCAGCCAGCCGTCGGCGATGGCGCCGGGACTTGCCAATATCGGCGGCTACTCCACCGCCGCATACCTCAAAGAATCGATTGTGGAGCCAAATGCGGTAGTCGTTCCCGGTTACAACAGAAATGCGCATCCAAATACGCCATGGTACAACGTGGTCGATGGCAAACGCGTTTCTACGATGCCTCCATATCCGCTCGACGATAAGAGTCTGAATGATATGGTCGCATACCTTAAAACCCTCAAAGCGGAGGTGAAATGATGAAAAAGATACTGATGCTCGGCTTTGGCCTGCTTTTTGTGGCGAGTGCCTGGGCCAGCAGCGAAGAGGTTACCAAAAAAGGATTTCTTACATCTGAATGGTGTGCAAAAAACGACCTGTTCAGAGATTGCCGTCTGGAGAGTTATGCATGTGGTTCGGAAGGATGCTTTGCCCATTGGAACTTCGGCGACAAAGAGAGTGGGAAAATCGTTCTTTATGTACACGATGAGGGCAAATATTACAATATCGACCTTGGCGAGATCGAGACGAGCGAGCTCGATGAGGCGAAAAATGCCAACGAAGTAGCGTTTACCGGAGAGTACGATCCAAAAACCAATACGATCCATGCGAAAGAGTTCAAAGCTCCGCCACCTCCAAAAAAGTCATTCTTCAAGGGATGTCTTTAGTATTTCCGCCCTTTTGGGCGGAGGTCGAAAGAGCGGATACCCAACATGCAGACGACACTGGTGTTGCGTATTTGCTGTTACGCTATCATTGTAAAAACCGAACAACCACAAGGAAATATCCATGGAAGATAAAACAAGACTCTATATCTACGCCTTTTTATCGAGAGTTTTTACCGAAGAGCTCGACAAGAAGGCTATCGAGGATCTATCAGGCAACGAAGATATGCTCGATACGATTGGAGAAGAGACGCGAAAGTGGTTTGCCACGGAATCGATCGAAAATCTCGAAGAAGCCCTCAATATCGATTACAACTCACTGTTTCGCATCAACAACCATCCTATCGAATCGGCGATAATGGATAGTAAAAACGAAATTTTGGTTGGGTTGCAAAATCCGGTAATGCAGTTTTATTTCAGCCATGGTTACGATCTGAACCTGGAAGGGTCAAAAGTCTATGTGCCAGATCATGCCGGAATCGAGTTCGGGTTTATGCAGAGCATGATCGCCGCAAAAGAGAAGATGGCTCAGGTGGAATTTTTGCAAACTCATCTTTTGCAGTGGATCATTCCTTTCCTCGCAGCGGTAAAACCAACAGCCCAGACACCATTTTATCGCGACATGTGCGACTTTACGACCGAATTTCTACTCTCCGACTTTAGCTCATTGATGGAGGAGACGGGGGGGATGGATGCGTAACGAAAGTATCACCGTCGCCGATCTGTTCAAGTTCAACTACTACAAATGTCTTAGAAGTGAATATGCCAAAAACGAATGCTCGCTCTGTATCGATATATGCCCCGAAGATGCGATGGTTTTCGATAGAGCGCGCCTCACTTTGGATGCAGACCGGTGCACAGGATGTGCCGCATGCATGGGGAGTTGCCCCACCGAAGCGCTGATAAGCGATCTGTTCGACCCGAACCGCTTCGTGCTGGAGTTTTCAGCTTCCGAAAATCGCCTGCTTTCATGCAAAGAGAACGTCCCGTGTCTTGCGGCGCTTTCATCGGAGCATTTGATCAGTATCGTGCTGAGAAAAGAGGATGAAGCCATATGTGATCTTTCTCACTGTAGCGAGTGTGCGATCAACAGAGACAACAAGGTTTTGCAAACGATCGAGAATTCGATCGATGAAAGCAACAGGTTTTTGCGTCTATGCAATGTGCCAGGCGGCATATCGGTAAAAACCGACCGACTGGAAAACGAAGTCGAGATGGAGCGCCGAGGGATGTTCAAAAAACTGTTTCAGGCTTCACGGGAGATTCAAGAAGATGCATCTATGGCCGAATTGGTGCCACCGGAGCATGAAAAACAGCCTCTGAAGCGGATCATGTTGAAAAATTCACTCAAGCGAATAGCGGCAGATTTGGAAGCCAATAGCGGTGAAATTCCTTTTTCATTTGTCGCAGGAAAGCTTATCGATCCAGATATCTGCAATAATTGCCAAGAATGCGCGATGTTTTGCCCAAGCGAAGCGCTCTCTATATTGAAAGACAATACGGGTATCGTATTTCAACAGGGCAGATGTATTGCATGTGGCATATGTGACGATTTGTGTCAGTCCAAAGCGATAACGAATGATCCGCGTTTGGATCTTGTCAACTTCGCATTCGACCGGATGGATCTGCTTGTCAAGCATACGCTTGAAATATGTGAAGAGTGCAAGGTGGCATTTCCGTACAGGGGAGGAGAAAAGGTATGCGATCGGTGTGCAGATTACAAAGACCACTTTTCCGATATCTTTACGCTGGCCAAAGATATGGAATGATTTTTAAGCGAGAAGTGAGAAGCGCTACGCCCCATTCACTTCTCGATTCTGTTTTTATAGGCTTCTGCCAGTTCGAGGGCTCTTTTCCATGTCCTGGTCCCCAGTTTTTTCGCTTCGCTGGCAAGATGCTCTTTGATTTCGGTACCCTTGAGTACGGCCTCTTTTGCAAAAACCGCCAACTTCTTTTTCGCGATTTCGATCGTTTCGTTGCTGATGCGCTGTAGTTCCGCAAATTTTCCAGCGCTTTGGGGGCTCTCTTGTAAAATCTCACGGATAAACGATGAATATTGAGCGGCAACTCTATCGATGATCTCTTTATACAGCACATCGCTTTTAGAGAGCATGCCGATTAGCTCGTCCCAGTTTGCAGTATAGCTTTTTCTTACCTCTTCGGGTGCAAACTCGAGCTGTTCCTTGAGCTGTTTGACGGCCGCGATAAGGGCGTCGTTGATGCCTCCAACGGTTCCGTTGACGATCTCTTTGGCTTTTGTAGGCGTCGCTTCGGCAAGCTCGGCCGCTTTCGAGAGAATGGTGGTAAGAATGGCGCGAACTCTCGTAGCGCTCAGCAATCCTTCGCTCAGCGCTTTGTGGGTGATATGTCGAATCACTTCACGAATAGCCGGCTCTACATCTTCTGCCTCTTCGAGTACGGCGACCAGGGCGGCTTCTGTGGTTTCATTCAAAATACCCAGACCCTCGACATGCTGAAGCTCCGTATTTTCAAGGGCTTCTTGCCATATTTTTTGGATTTGCGGATCAAAAGAGCGCTCTGCACGCTCAAAACCCAAAAAGAGCTCCCGCAGACTACGCCTTAAATCCTCCTCTTCGGTGTTGAGGTGTCTTTGGAGCCGATCGATCTTCGCTATAAGCCGTTCGATCTCTTTCTCCTTTGGTGTCTGCACGGCGTCTATTACATTTTCAAGGGCGTATTGCACCACCTGCTCATTTGTGTGGCCAATCTGTTCGAGTTCCGCTACGAGTGCCGTTGCGATCTCTTCGGCGAGCCGCTGGGAAGAGATGCCGTGGTGCAGGTGTACCGCGGCTTCGATCGCCTTTTTCACAGCAATCTTCAGCGCAATATCTTCATTTTCGGTATTTTCACGCTCTTTGTCGTAGAAGGCTTTGATATCGAGTTCCATCCAATCTCCTCACAGTACCATTTTTAGGTCGTCATGTTTTTTCAGCTGGTGAAAAATCTCTGTTCTGTCATCTTCGTTGTGCACGAGAGCTTTGAGCTCGTAGCTGTGATAGCTTCCCTTGTTCGACGTTTTGGAAAAACTACAGGTGTGTGGGCGATCGCCCATTATCGATTTGACCGCTTTTTCTATCTTCTCTTTCTCTTCGCCTATCACTTTGTATTTCCATTCGCAGGGGTAGTCGATTTCCACCTTTTTATCCATGTCGTTGATAATTTCCACTTTTTCCTCCCTCTTTCGATTCCAGTTGAATATTTTTTATCTGCATCCCTTTATCGATCGCTTTGAGCATATCGTAAATGGTCAAAAGGCCGACACTCACACCGGTTAGCGCTTCCATCTCCACACCCGTTTTGCCATCGAGCCTGGCTGTTACATACAGCTTGAATCCTGGAACATCCGGAAGCTCTTCGATATCGCAATCTATGCCTGTAAGCAGCAGGGGGTGGCACATAGGAATCAGTTCGGGCGTCTTTTTCGCCCCCATGATCGCTGCAATTACAGCTGTTTGCAGAACCGGCCCTTTTTTGGCCCGGTTTTCCACTACGGCATCGAATGCATCGCGGCTTACAGAGATGATGCCACTGGCTACAGCCACGCGTCTTGTGGGGTTTTTGCCGCCCACATCGACCATTTTGGGACGATCTTTTTCATCGAGATGGGTCAAATCCATATCCATTCCGTAAATCCTTGATTTTTATTTCAGGGCGCCCCTAAACCATGCACGCCCATAGCTCATAAAGCCCGAAGGGAAGGCAAATTCGGGGCACTTTAAAAGGTATCTTCTTTAAAATCTTACCACAACTTTGCCTTCTATGGATGCGTAGGGTTTTCAGGGCCTCGTTCAGCATCACTTCATACAATATGACGAAATAAATACAAAGTATGGCGGATCAATGAGTTATTGATTGACTTTTAACGTCATTATAGTGTATAATAATCAAAATTATATGAGGGGCTTATGACTTACGCATATCTTAGGCAGATTCCCGGCGCTAAAAATCTGACGATCCAGCAAAAAGAGGTGATAGGTTTCGCTCTCTTTCACGAGATCGAAATCGACAGAGAGGTTGTGGAACATTCGAGCAGAAACCGCCCGATCGGAGAGCGTAAGCAGTTTGAAGAATTTATGCGATCCATGAAAGATGGCGATACTCTGATCATCGACGAGTTGTGGACTCTGAGCAGCCAGGTAGGCGAGCTTATCGAGATTCTTATCTGTATTATGAGTCGTAATGTCCGGATTCTCGTCGCCGGAAAGGGGGTCTCCATAGAAAAAAGCACGCCCATCGGGCAGTTGCTGCCTCTTTTCGAGAGGCCAAAAGAGGAGACCCGTGCACGCCAAAGCGGCGTGGGGCGACCCAAAGGGAGCAAATCGCACTCGAAATTCGACTCGATGCAACCCGTGATTTTGGAAAAACTCAAGGCAGGAGAGAGTGTCAGCGCTATCTCCAGGGAGCTTGGCGTAAGTCGCAGCTCTTTGAAAGATTATATAGAGTCACGATCGCTCAAAGAGTTGGTCGATAACACTTTCATTGAGATTGGCGAGCCGCTGCAGACCGAGATTATCGGTGACGATATGTTGATTTGCCCATTTGAAAGAGACCAAAAGAGAGACGATCTGCACAATAAAAACGGATGAGGAGATTTGAATGCAAAAGAAAAAGATACTGATACTCGGCGGTGGTTTTGCCGGAGTGGAGGCGGCGATTTTTCTTCGGAAAAAAGGGTATGCGGTCACGTTGATTTCCGATAGGGAATATTTCTGGATATACCCTACGTCGATCTGGATTCCAACGGGCGAAGCGACATTCGAGGAGACTTCCATTCCGCTGAAGGATATCTCGAATGCTCACGGTTTCGAATTGATTATCGATGAAGTGAAAGAGATTCACTCCAGGGAGCATCGGGTCGTTTGTGCCAATGGCGAATATCGCTGCGAGTATCTCGTTATCGCAATCGGCAGTGGCAAAGTGAAGCATGAAGGAAGTGAGCATTTCCTCTCTATCTGCGGTAAACCCGAAGAGGCACTGCAGATCAAGGAGCGAATCGATGCGTTGATAGAAAAGGGAAGCGGAAAGATAGCGATGGGGTTTGGCGGTAACGCGAAAGATCCGAGCAATGTTCGCGGAGGTCCCGCTTTCGAGGTGCTTTTCAATGTTCATAACGAACTCAAGAAAAAAGGTATTCGCGATAGATTTGAGCTTACGTTTTTTGCCCCGATGGAGAAACCGGGTGCAAGAATGGGTGAGCAGGCACTGAAAATGATGGACATGTTTTTCAAAAAACTCGATATCCATAAACATTTTGGCAAAAAGATCAAGCGCTTCGAGCCCGATGGCGTAGTTTTTGAAGATGATAGCAAGCTGGAGAGCGATTTTACGATGTTCATTCCCGCGGGCAACGGCCATCCCGTCTTTAGAAACTCCGATCTGCCACTCAGCGAAGCGGGGCTGATCAAAATCAACGACTATTGCGAAGTGATGCATAACTACGACGAGACACCGGAAAAATACAATGTTTTCGCCATCGGGGACTCGGTAGCGCTCGATGGTCCGGATTGGCGGGCCAAACAGGGGCATATCGCCGAAGTGATGGCTCGCAACGTCGCTTTCAATATCGATGCCATCGCCAAAGGAAGCGAAGAGCGCAAAGGGTATTTGGAACATCTGAACATACTTTGCGTGATGGATAGCGGCGATGGCGCGGCTTTCGTCTATCGTGACAACAAAGGGGGAAAAATGATTCCGATGCCGATTATCGGCCACTGGCTCAAAAAAGGGTGGGGCTGGTACTGCCGCAACTCGAAACTGGGAAAAATTCCCCGTATTCCGGGCATGTAGGAGATCGACGCCCATTCGGTATTGTTTCGGGCAAGATTATCAATAATTATCAACAAAAAGAAGGAGTGAGCCATGTGTAACGAAGGAAAAATAGATAGAATTGTACGGGTTGTGTTGGGAC
>JAMOOM010000058.1 GCA_027065515.1 Campylobacterales bacterium | reverse complement strand
CCTCGGCAACGAAACCGGTTAGAATTTCTCTGAAAATTCTGCTATCATTTTTCACGGATAGACTTCCTTCTTCTTTTTTTGCACCGGGAAGTCTATCTCAAAATTGCGAACTTAAGTGTACACTATCTGGGAATGACGGCTGTATTAGGGGTCTATATAATATCGGCGATCATAGCCAGACCTCCATTGTGGGCACTGCTTCAAAATACTTTCATACCCCATTTTGAAACCTCGACAGCATGGGCTGTGGCGGCATTAGGTCTGATGGGCACCACCATCTCTCCATATCTTCTTTTCTGGCAGGCATCCGAAGAGAAAGAGGAGAAAAACAGTGTCGTGCAAGCCGATGAAGTGGGTTTCGATACGGCCGTCGGGATGGCTTGGTCGAATTTATTGGCATATACGATGATAATAGCGGGTGCAATGATGCTACATAAAGCCCACGCCGATATTCAGGATATCTCTTCTCTTTCGGAGGCCCTAAAGCCAGTAGCAGGACCATTCGCCTTTTCACTTTTTGCCATCGGGATTCTGGTCTCCGGTTTTCTGGCTATTCCGGTTCTAGCAGGCTCCACTGCGTATGCCGTAGCGGATACGTTTGGATGGAGAGAAGGGATGGACAACAAAGTGAGCGACGCCAAAGGATTTTATATAGTGTTCATCGGCTCTCTTATTGTGGGAGATATTATAGACCTCATGCCACAGATCTCGGCGATAGATGCACTCTATTATTCTCAGGTAATAGACGGCATGCTCATTCCGGTGCTTATAGGCATCGCAATCATGATCGGCCGAAATAGGGCTATTATGGGTAAATACATATCTACCCGCTTTGAAAATATATTTGCGTCCCTGGCGATGGTCGTCACGCTCTCCTTCAGTGGTGTAATACTCTTTCAATGGCTCTTGTAAAACACAAGGCATCTATAAATATCGAAACAGTCCGGATATGCACTATAATTTACGATTTTTTCAACGAATTTCCCAGTACAACCAGAACGATACCATCGAAAAATAGACTGATTCCAACGAAAAGTCCTACCAGGTACATGGAGCTGAATGGCCACCCTATCAGAAAAATTACAGCCAGAAGCAAAGAGAGGATGCCATTGAGCAGCCACATCCACCACCCCTTCGCAGGCTTCATCGCAAAAGCTATCATCATATTTCCAAAAGAATCGAGCAGAAAATAGATAGTAAGCAACAATCCGATAGCGGCTACGCCGGGCATAGGTTTAAATATCATAAAAAGCGCCGTCATTATTAGAACAAACGCCTTGAGCCAGCCCATCCAGTCGCTTTTGTCACTCATCCATGTAAAATATCCCGACATCAAGCCCCCCAACAGAAGCATCCATGCTACAAAAAAAAGTGTGGCAAGCGACATTATTCCGGGAAATAGCATCCCCGCAACCCCTATGATCATCAGGATAATCCCGGTTATTTTGGCATTTTTCGCCACTTTTTGCTTTGTTTCTTCATCCATCTCAAGCCATAAACTCCACATTTTCTCTCCTTTTGATTTAATTTAACTTCGCTGCTTCATCAATCTTTTCCCAGGCTCTCCCCTCTTTTGAAGAGGGGCACATTGTACGATTTATGCCACTCTATAATATGATCCCATGCATCTGCCGCATTATCGACGATTTTGAAAATCTCCATATCTTCAGGGGCTATAACCCCCTCTTCTCTCAAAAAATCAAAATCGATCAATTTATTCCAATAGCTTCGTCCGACCATAACTATCGGTATAGGGCGCGTCTTTCCTGTCTGTACCAGTGTCAATATCTCGAAAAACTCATCCAGTGTACCAAACCCTCCCGGATAGAGCACCAACGCTTTGGATCGTAGGAAAAAATGGAGCTTTCTTATCGCAAAATAGTGAAACTGAAAGCAAAGTTCCGGGGTTATATATGGATTTGGATACTGCTCATGCGGCAATTTGATATTGAGCCCTATCGAACGCGCTTTGACATCGTACGATCCTCTGTTGGCAGCCTCCATGATCCCCGGTCCTCCGCCTGTCATCAGAATGATACGGGAATCTTCGGGCCCTTTGCCGCTGCGCCCGACATATCGGCCAAACATCCGCGCATCGTCGTAATAGAGGCTCTTTTCCACCATTCTTTCCGCTATATACATCTCTTCGAGAAGCTTTTTGTCGTGGGGATTTTTATCCACTTTTTTTTGAATCTCTTTCAGCCTCGACATGGCCGTCTTGTGCTCGCGGATACGTGCACTTCCAAAAACCACGATTGTATGCTCGATGCCAAATTTCTTCATGATGAGTTCGGGCTTTAAATAGTCGAGCTCCAGGCGATTACCGCGCGCTTCGTAACTTTTCAGAAAATCGGGATCCTCTTCAGCCAAACGATAGGAGGGGCTGCTCATTATCCTCTTTACCAGATCGATCGCATGTGGATCTTCGGTTTTTGATTTCGGATGTTCCCATGGTCTCTCTACATTTTCAATCGGTAGTCTCTTTTTCATCTGTGCTCCTGTGCATCAAGGTGCAATCAGCCCTTTTTCATAACATACTGGATCAAATTCACATATAATATCCGCATCATATATGAGCAATTCATCTCTTTTATCCGGGTAGTCGACATGCGAAAGGAAATGCTTCATCGTATTGATGCGGGCCCTCTTCTTGTCGTCGGTATGCACGACATGCCACGGTGCAAACACAAAAGAAGTTTTTGCAAACATTTCATCCCTGGCCTTGGAGTATTCTCTCCACAGCTTTTGGGCCTTTTGATCGATAGGGCTTATTTTCCACTGTTTGAGCGGATCTTTTCTGCGCGCTTCAAGTCGCCTTTTCTGCTCTTTTTTGCTGATATCAAGATAATATTTGAAAAATATCATCTCCGAATGCGTAAGCAGATGTTCGAAACTTCTCACCTCTTCCATAAAGGAGTTATACTCTTTTTTAGTGCAAAATCCCATCACTTTTTCGACACCGGCACGGTTATACCAACTACGGTTGAAAAAAACGATTTCGCCCCCACTGGGAAGATGTGGAACGTAGCGCTGGAAATACCATGACTTTCTCTCTTTGTCGCTCGGTTTTCCAAGCGCTACGGCACGCGCTTCTCGCGGACTCAAATGCTCTATAAACCGCTTGATCGTCCCATCTTTGCCGGCGGCGTCTCGCCCTTCGAAAATGATGCAGACTTTGATCTCTTTTCCAATCACGTAACGCTGAAATTTAACCAACTCTACCTGCAAAAGATAAAGTTGCCTACTGTACTCTTTTTTGTTCATTCGCCTAGGCTCGCCCAAAGGCACTTCTAAAGAAGTGAATCGATGTACGCTTCGACACTCATCTTGTTCTTATCGGCGGCGCGCTCGAGCTTTTCGAAGGTCTCAAACGGCAAATAGCTCACCATTCGCACATTCTCGCCATTTGCCCAGCGCATATCGTCGTAAATATTCTGCATTTCGATGCGTTTCTCTTTGGGGACGGGGGAGCGGATCGATTTGTACTCGACCAACTCTCCATTTTTATAGACGCCGGAAATTTCGGCGAATACCCAGTAGTATCCGCGGTCTTTACGCATATTTTTAACATATCCGCTCCAGTTTTCGCCTTTTTCAATCGTCTCCCACAGATCTTTGAATACAGACCTGGGCATATCTGGATGGCGAAGAATATTGTGCGGCTTTCCAATTAGCTCTTCTGTATCGTAGCCGGAGATTTTTGCGAAAGTTTCATTTACATAGGTGATAATGCCCTTCAGATCGGTTCTGGAAATGATGACCTCATTTTCAGGAACTTCTGTCTCAATAAACATATCAAATGTGATATCCATATAATTACTCCTAAAAAATCAGTGCGTCGAAACGAAATGCATCATATCTACGAGTCGGCAGCTATAACCCCATTCATTGTCATACCATGCCACCACTTTGACGGTGTTTTCACCGACGATACGAGTCAGATCCGGAACGTATGTACAGCTGTAAGTCGAACCGACAAAATCACTAGAAACCCTCATATCGTTGTCGATCTCGACCAACCCTTCGAAGCTCTTTTTGGCCGCTTGTGCAAACGCTTCATTGACACTCTCGACAGTCACTCCTTTTTTAAGGTTCACAGTCAGATCTACGACAGAGACATCCGCGGTGGGTACGCGTATCGCAAAACCGTTCAAGTTTCCTTTAAGATGCGGCATAACCAGACCGATCGCTTTGGCTGCACCAGTGGATGTAGGAATGATATTGAGCGCGGCCGCTCGGGCTCGTCTGAAATCCTTTTTGTGTTTTACATCGAGTAATTTCTGATCGTTGGTGTATGAGTGCACCGTGGTCATCAGGCCGTTTTCGATACCGAAAGCATCATCGAGTATTTTACACATAGGAGCCAGGGCGTTCGTCGTGCAACTGGCATTCGATACGATTGACTCGCCCGCATACGCATCAGTGTTGATATTCAGAACGAAAGTGGGGGTATCATCTTTTGCGGGCGCACTGAGTACAACCTTTTTAACACTGCCTTTCAGGTGATTTTTCGCCAGCTCCGTCGTTAAAAATGCTCCCGTACATTCTGCAACCACTTCGGCCCCGGAAGATCCCAGGTCGAGCTTTGCGATATCGCGCTCGCTAAACATTCTAATCCGCTTTCCGGCAATTTCGATCGTTTCGTCGTCTATGGCCTTTGCATCGATTCCATTATGAACGGTATCGTATTTAAGCAGGTGCTCCAGCATTTGGGGAGTGGCTGTGGTATTGAGCGCCACCAGCTCCATATCGTCTCGCTCCATCACGATTTTGATTACGCACAATCCGATTCGTCCCGTTCCGTTAACTGCCACTTTGATTGCCATATTGTTCTCCTTTGAAATTGTTAGCTTTAAAAGATTTTACTCCACTGCTGCTTAAATGCGCCTCTAAAACGGTCTTCGTTTGCCTTGCTATCTCAAGTTCCTCGTTCGTAGCGATGACAAAAACAGGAACCGAGGCTTTGGAAGAAGCGATATTGCACTCATTGTCGATATTTTTTTGTGCATCTATGGCAATTCCCAGATTCTCGAGCGACCTGCACACAAGGCGACGAACGAGCGCACTGTTCTCCCCTATGCCTCCGGTAAAGACGATGGCATCCACTCTTCCAAGCAGTGCATAATATGCACCTACATAGTGACGTATTCGATGTATGAAAACGTTCAGTGCATCCCTTGCAGCTTCATCGCCGCATAGTGCCCGCTTTTCTATAAGACGCATATCATTTTCACCGCATAGCCCCTTCAATCCGCTCTTTTTGTTTAGTATCAGATCGGCATCGAGGCCTTTTTTCGCCATCCAGAGAGGAATTTCAGGATCTACATCTCCGCTTCTGGTTCCCATCACCAGCCCCTGTAAAGGGGTAAAACCCATGGAGGTATCCACACTTTTGCCATTTTCTATGGCGCATGCACTGGCTCCATTTCCAAGATGCAGGGTGATGAGATTTGTCTTGTCCATATCTTCGCCCAATATTTTGGCTGCTTCTTTCGCTACATAAAAGTGGGAAGTTCCATGGAATCCATACCTCCGGACCCCCTCTTTTTCATAGAATTCGATCGGAATTGCATATAGATACGCCTCTTTTTTCATCGTCTGATGAAACGCCGTATCAAAAACGGCTACCTGCGGTAACTTCGGGACTTTTCTACGCATCGTTTCGATACCTACGAGATTGGCCGGATTGTGCAAAGGAGCAAGCGGAATGAGCGCGTGGATCGCTTTAACAACCTCATCGTCGATTACAACAGGCTCCACAAATCTCTCTCCCCCGTGGACCACTCTATGGCCCGCGCCATCCAGCTCTTCAAACGAATCGAGTGCGCCGCTTTTGGCAAGTGACTTTTCCGCCGTCTCAAGCGCTTCGGCATGATCTTTTGGGCCTCTTGTTTCGCCGATATGCTCCACCACCCCTTCGGCAACCGCCTTCATCCCATCGAAAAATCTGTATTTCAACGAAGAACTTCCTGCATTAAGCACCAAAATCTTCACTTCGACTCCTCTTCGAGCTGATGCGCCTGGACCGCGGTAATGGCTACAGTGCTGACTATATCATCTACGCTGCATCCACGGCTTAAATCATTAACCGCTTTTTTGAGACCCTGTAAAACAGGGCCTATAGCGATAGCTCCCGTGGAGCGCTGCACAGCCTTATATGTTGTATTGCCCGTATTCAGATCCGGAAATATAAAGACGGTAGCGCGCCCTGCGACTCTGCTGCCTGGCATCTTTCTCTTGGCCACCTGTGGATCTATCGCCGCATCGTACTGCATCGGTCCCTCGATCAAAATATCCGGACGCATCTTCTGTGCCAGCTTCGTAGCTTTGCGGACCTTTTCCACATCCTCCCCCACGCCGCTATCTCCGGTAGAGTAAGAGAGCATCGCCACGATAGGCTCGATTCCGAAAGTTTTGGCGGTCTGAGCCGACTCTATCGCGATCTGCGCCAACTCCTCGGGGGTAGGATCTGGCACGATCGCGCAATCTCCATACACCAGCACCCTGGTTTCAAGACACATGAAAAAGAGACTTGAAACGATATCGACTCCCGGCTTGGTCTTGATGATCTGCAATGCTGGAAGTACCGTTTCGCGCGTCGTATGCGTCGCGCCCGAAACCATACCGTCAGCCATGCCTGTATAAACCATCATAGTGGCAAAATAGGTGGGATTTTGCATCAAATCTTTGGCCATCTCGAGATTTACGCCCTTGGATTTTCTCAGCTCGTAGAAAAGTTGCGCGAATCGATCTTTTTTTTCGCTCTCGATATGATTTACGATTTTGGCATCTTCGATATCCACGCCGAGCATACCCGCTCTGTTTCGCACCTTTTGCTCATCGCCAAGAAGAACTATTTCGGCGATACCCCGATGAATAATCGTTTCAGCTGCACGCAATATCCGGTCATCTTCGCTCTCGGGCAACACTATGCGTTTTTTTACAGATGAAGCTTTTGCAAAAATTCTATACAAAAACATAGCCGGAGTCAGAATATCGGGCTCTTTTTTCTGGAGAGACTGCTCCAGTAGTTGCGTATCGACATAAGCAGAAAAATGACCCAAAGCTATCTGTATCTTTCGGATCTGCTTCGAGGTAATCTTTGCTTCGATATGTTGTGCAATCTGTGCAATCTGCATCGTATCGAGCGGTACCCTGATCAGCACTACACCAAAGGTATCATCAGCTTCGATCATCGAAAGAACTTGTGTTGGAACTTCCGTTTCTCCACCCACAACCACTGCCGATGCTGTAGGGAAACCCGGAATATGATTACTTGAGAGAATCGTCATAAAAATATCTGCACGATCGGCGGGCACGATTACCAGATCCTGTTCTTTAAAATAGGAGAGGAAATGTTCCGGATGCATGGCTGCGATAACGGGATCATTGATGACTCTTTCGAGATTCCTCTCATCTCTCATATGCAGCACGGTGCCTTTCATGGCGGCAAGAAGATCGAAAATAGTAGGCTTGTCGAGCTTCTCGTTGTACGGTATCGGAAAGCACGGAATCCCTGTAATATCTTTTCTAAGTCCGGAAACGGGGCATGACGGATTATCCATTACCCGATTGATAAAAAAAGCGATTGGCTGCACCCCTTCATCCTTGAGAGAGCTGCTCCACAGGGCGGTCTCTTTGCCTATCGTCTCAGCACTTTTGTCACGGCCGTTCAATACGCCCACAATCGAAGAGGATAGATTTTTCGCGATCTGAATATTCAGATCGAAATCTACAAGTTCCTTGAGGTACGCATCGGTCACTCCTGCGCAAAGCACGAAATCATACCTCCTACGAAGTGCCTCATAACGCTCTATAATCGCTTCATAGAGCTCTTTTTCCTTGCCGGATGCAAGCATATCCTCCGTCTCTTTCAATGTGACGCCGACTGCTGTCTCGTAAAGCTGACCCATTTTAAAAATCGAGAGCATTGTCTCTATATCGCTCTCTTTGACCTCTTTTTTCTCTTGCCGGACGATCGGCTTGAAGAAAGCTACACGCTTATAGCTTCGTTTGAGAATCTCCATCAGACCCAGAGAAACAAAAAACGTTCCGGCTCCCGATTCTTTGGACATCACGAATATCGACTGCATTTGCGCGCTCCCTTTTGTTTTCTACAAACATGGCAATCATACCACGACTATGCTACAATAACGTCAAATAAACATAAAACAGGAAAAAAAGCGATAGAACAATTCAGATATTTTCATTCCAGATTCCCCCATCTGGATATCGAACATCTTATCGAATATTACGCAGTCTTCGGCGGACTCGAAAAAGATATCTCCCTTCAGTTCAACGACACCATCGAAAGCTCCATACAGAACAACATTCTGAAACGATACGACTTTCTCGAAACAAAAATCATGCCACCGCTTACACGTCAAAGCGAAAGTCGGCGTATGCTTCGAGCCGTCGCAGTATCGGATGGAAAAACGATCAATGTATTCAGGCGCGCCTCTCTCTCGCGCAGTCTGGGGCACGGCACCTACCATGCGTTGCAACAGGCGGGTGTGTTGTATAAAGAGCTTTCTCGCGAAACGGCACCAAGCCCCCTGCTTCACAAAAAAAGGTCGGAACGAAGATACTCCATCCAGTCGAAAATCAAATTTATCTTTCCGTTTCAACGCTTCTGGTACACATTTATCGAGCCTTTCGGCAAAGAGATAGAAGCGGGCCATTACGAAAACTTTTACCAAGAGTTTCGACTCAATTTCGACCGTTATGTAAGCTTTACCTTCGAAGAGCTGTCCAACGCACTGATAAAAGAGATTTTCGAAAGAGACGATCCAGTATCTGAAAAGGGAAACTACTGGGACAGGCACAACGAATTCGATCTGCTCGCCCGCACAAAAGCCAGACGGCTCATTGTCGGCGAGTGCAAGTGGAAAGGGCACAAAATATGCAAGAGCCTGGTAAGCAAACTGAAATCAAAATGCGAGAAATCGGGTCTCGATCCAGACTATTTGGCTCTCTTCTCAAAGAGCGGATTCAGCAAAGAGCTCAAAAATTCCAAGGATCCATCGATACTCTGTTACGACCTGAAAGATTTCGAAAAAGCGGTAATGGCGAAGCAATACTGAAATGAATGAGTTCAAACTGCCCACATCGATGAAAACCGAGGAGAAAGCGACACTCCTGCAACAGCTCGAGAGTCTGATCGAACAGACATACAGCGTGGAAAAAGAGTACGTGGCGCTCACAGCCTCCTACAACCAGCTCCAGGGATTGATCGGAGAGATTATCGAAGCTCTTCCCAACGCTCTTTGGGTTCTAAACAGAGACGGGAGCGTATTTTTACAAAATTCGGCCGCACAAAAGCTTGGCGGAATGCTCGAGTATATCGATCCTGCAAGCGAAGAGGCCGAAGTCCCCTATGATGATCGGTATTTTCTGATCAAAATATCACGCAATGAAGAGAAGACGATTATCAGCGCCACGGATATCACCGAGCAAAAGCGCAAGGAGCGGCTGGCGTCGATGGGACAGATGGCTGCGCATCTGGCGCATGAAATCCGCAACCCTATAGGCTCGATAGCGCTTCTTATCTCATCTTTGAGCAGGCGTGTCGTGCCAAAAAACCAGCCGATCGTAGATGAGATCAAGCGCTCGCTCTTCAGAGTCGAAAGGATTATCAAAACGACGCTGCTCTACTCCAAAGGCGTACAACCTCATTTCACGCAAATCCCGCTTCAGCAGTTGCAAAGAGAGTGCGAAACGGCTGTAAAGAGTTATAGTTATACAAAAGATATACATTTCGAGTATATATTCGCCGATGAAAAAGTGGAGGGTGATCTGGGGCTCCTCTCTTTGGCGCTGCAAAACTTTCTATTCAATGCAATCGATGCCATCGAAGATAGCGATATGGATAGCGGAAAGGTGTTTTTGCGTGCCAAACCACACGACACGTCCATACGCTTCACAATCGAAGATAGCGGCATCGCCGTACCGGACCCGGACAGGCTTTTCGAGGCTTTTCACACCACCAAAACCAAAGGCAACGGATTGGGCCTGGCTCTGGCTCGTCAGATTATCCAGGCCCATCACGGGGAGATCGAAATCGAAACCGACCCCAAGCGTTTCGTGATAACTCTTCCCCGTTAAGCCGAAGCCAGAATCTCGACTTCTTGCATCTGTCGCAGCTGCGCAGCCATCTGTTCGTTGACGAAAATCGACGATTCTATTTCGACCTCTTGCAGTTTTGAGCTTAGCAGCAGGCGCAGAGGCTTCCTGCCTGGATGGCTCTGCGCCAAACGGTATATCTCTTCGAGAATCCTCATCTTTTCATGATCGAGATTCAATCGAATGATCATAGGCTCTTCGGGCTTTTCCATCATGTGGGTTTCCACTTTCTCCCGTTTGCACGCCTTGAGCTCCATGATTTTATGCACGCGCATACGGGTAAAATCGCCATCACGGGTGATCGACACCTTAAAGCCTATCGGCTCCTCGGTATTCATCTTTTCCAGTTGCTCGAGCTGTCTTTCAAAAAGCGTAATCTCTATATTGCCGTGCAGATCCATCACATTGGCGATGCCGAATCTGTTGCCCTTTTTGGATATTTTGGTCGTTACCTCTTCCACCTTTCCTATCAAAAGGGCGTTCGATCCTTCGGCGATCTGATCCATGTCGCTCGAGAGGGTATAGTCGATCCTGGAAAGCTCCTCCCTGAACGGATCGAGCGGGTGGCCGGAGACATAGAATCCCAGCGACTCTTTTTCAAGCTCCAGAATGCTTTTTTGCGGATACTCCTCCATCGCCACGATATCGACTTTTATATTTGTCATCTCTTCGTCGTCTCCAAAGAGTGAACCGACAGCCATCTGCTGCGCCCTGGCCGATTCGTGCATCGCATCTATAATCGCGTCTATGCTCTCTAGCAACGCGCGGCGGCTATAGCCGAATCCATCGAGCGCCCCCGCTTTTATCATCGATTCGATAACCTTTTTGTTCACCTTCTGCGTATCGATACGCGCGACGAAATCGTCCAAAGAAGAGAACGGCCCCTCCTCTCTGGATGATAGTATCGCGTGAACGGCCGCATCTCCAACCCCCTTGATCGCCCCGAGCCCAAAAAGAATGACCTCTCCATCTTCATCGGTATCAGGAGTGAATTCCAGTGCAGAGCGGTTGATATCGGGAGCCAGCAGCTTGATTCCAAGACGCTTCACCTCATCGATATATTTGACCACCTTGTCGGTATTGTCCTTTTCGCTCGTCAAAAGAGCGGCCATAAATTCGCCAGGATAGTGGACCTTGAGCCATGCCGTCTGGTAGGTCACCATCGCATACGCCGCAGAGTGGGATTTGTTGAAGCCGTAGCCTGCGAATTTTTCGATCAGGTCAAAAAGTTCCGCCGCCTTGTCGTAATCGAGCCCCTGCTCTTTCGCTCCCTGTGCGAACTCCTTTTTATATTTTTGCATCAGATCGAATTTCTTCTTACCCATCGCACGCCGCACGATATCCGCTTTACCCAGGCTGAAGCCCCCGATCGTCTGGACGATCTGCATAACCTGTTCTTGATAGACGATGACTCCATAAGTGGGCTTGAGTATCTCTTCTAGTTCCGCAAACATATAGGTGATCTCTTGACGACCATGTTTTCTTTCGATGAAATCGTCCAGCATTCCGGACTCCATTGGGCCCGGCCTATAAAGTGCCAGCACAGCCACCAGATCTTCGAAGTTTCCCGGCATCAGTTTCGAATTGAGCTGTTGCATACCACCCGATTCTATCTGGAACATTCCAACGGTTTCACCACTCTGGATCGTCTCGAAAACTTTTGGATCGTCCATGGGCATATTGTCCAGATCCACATCTTCGCCATGGCGCTTTTTTACCAGTTTTACGGCATTGTCGATCACGGTGAGGGTTTTTAGGCCCAGAAAGTCGAATTTGATCAGATCCACATCTTCGAGGAAATTGAGTGAATACTGCGTAACCAGCGTCTCTTCACCGGATGGCTTGTACAGAGGTGTCTTGTGCCACAACTCTTCGTTGGATATAACCACCCCTGCAGCGTGCATACCGGCATTTCGCTTGAGCCCTTCAAGCGATAGAGCGAATTTCCAGACCCGCGCAGCCGTCGGATTGGTCTCTATGAGCTCTCTTAGTTTGGGCTCTTTTTGAAAAGCTCCAGGCTTGAACTCTTTCGTTCCCTCTTTTCCTTTGCCATTGAGGGTGATGCCAAGTTCATCGGGAATCAGCTTGGCCATCTTGTCCGCCTCGGCATAGCTCACCCCCAACACCCGCGCTACGTCACGAATGACTCCTTTGGCCAAAAGAGAACCGAACGTGATCACCTGCGCCACGTTGTAACGGCCATATTTGTTGACTACATAATCTATGATCTCTCCACGTCTTGCCTGACAGAAGTCCATATCGATATCCGGCATGCTCACGCGTTCCGGGTTCAAGAAACGCTCGAAAAGCAGATCGTACTTCATAGGATCAATATTGGTGATTCCCAGCGAAAAGGCGACCAGGCTGCCTGCTGCCGAACCTCGACCTGGCCCTACGGGAATACCCCGCTCTTTCGCTTCACGCACAAAATCCCATACGATCAGCATATATCCTGGAAATTTCATCTGGTTGATGATCCGCATCTCCGTCTCCAGACGCTCTTTGTACTCGTCATGGCGCGAAGGATCGACAAATTTCAAACGCCTGGCAAGACCTTTTCTGCACTCGTGGATAAAAAGTGTCTCGTCGTTGACAAAACTGTTTTCGATATCCGGCTCCGGCACCTCCAGGCCGACATTTTGTGCATATTCTCTGGCAAATTTGAAATTTGGAGGAGTCGGATTGCCAAGAGTAAGCTCTAGATCGCACTTCTCCACGATCTCTTGCGTATTCTCGAGAGCTTCCGGAATATCGGCATACAGCGCCGCCATCTCTTCTGGGGACTTGAGGTAAAACTCATGGACCGAATGGCGCAACCTATCAGGATCGTCATAGAGTTTGTTCATCGCGATACACATGAAAGCTTCATGAGCCTCGGCATCATCGGCATAAAGATAGTGGGTATCGTTGGTGGCGACGATCTTGATTCCTGTCTCAAGACTCAATTTGATGATCTGCTCGTCGATATTGTACTGATCTGCGATCCCGTGCCGCATCAGCTCCAGATAGAAGTCATCTTTGAATATCTCCCTATACTCAAGGGCTATCTCTTTGGCTCTCTCATATCCCTGCGCGCCGAATTTCACATTTCGCTCGCTGAGGTTGAGGTGCCAGTTCACCTCGCCCTGCAGACATGCAGATGAACAGATAAGCCCTTCGCTATGCTCGCGCAACAGCTTTTTGTTTATACGAGGATAATAGTAAAAACCCTTGATATACGCTTGTGAGCTCAGATACATCAAATTCTTGTAACCTGTTTCGTTTTTCGCATAGAGGCAGAGGTGGTATCGCTGACGGGTACTCTTGTCGTCCAACTCATCCTGGTTGTGCAGATAAGCTTCCATTCCTATGATGGGCTTGATCCCCTCTTTGCGCATCTGCTGATAAAAATCTATTGCGCCAAACATATTTCCATGGTCGGTTATAGCCACAGAATCCATTCCGAGCTCTTTCAATCGTCCAGCCAGCTTGGATATCTTGTTGGCCCCATCGAGCAAAGAGTATTCGGTATGCAGGTGAAGGTGCGCAAATCTTGGCTTCATGGATTCTTCTTCCCCTTCAGTATGTTTTTATGAGATAATTTTTCAGTCTATCCTATATGTGGTTAGAGGTGCATAAAAATCTTTCCGATATCTCTCGAGACAGATGCTCTTAATAAATTTTTACAAAATCCGATTTATAAATTAAGTACCGATGTCACGTGAAAAAATATTTTGCACAACATCGCCTCGAAAACGGATATTTATCTCAACTTCAAGGACAATAAAATGGATATTATACTTTTTGGCTCGATAAGTGTAATTCTTGTCGGATTGGCCGGACTACTGGTCATAATTTTAAAAGACCACAATCATGCCAAAAAACAGTTCGACTTTTACATAAGAGAGTCACAGCAAAAAGTGGGTGCTTCCAGAGATTCGGGCGCCAAAATACCGAAATCCCCAATCGAAGACAATCTTTCAAAAGTTGCCACTTCTCCAAAAAGCAGCAAAAAGAAAAATAAGATTTACTCCCCGCAAGAAGAGTTTCAGACTCCGCAGACAGCCAATAACGTTACGGGGTCCGAGTCTGCAATCTCCTTGACTACACCACTGCAACAAGCAGACAGGAAGAAGCGGCACTCAAACCTGAAAAACGGAGACAAAAACGCCGAAATAAAAAATAGATCCTACAAGCCTTTTGATTACCACAGACTTTTAGATATGGGCCTTGATGCAACCGAAGCGGATGATTTTGTCATAGAGCTTATTCACCAACTTGAAGAGGCAACCATTCAGATCAAAAAAGCTGTTGCATCGGAGGATCTAAGAGCCATTGAAAATATTACCCACTCGATGAAAGGAGCGGCCCTTAATGTCGGGGAAGGTGGCGTAGCGGATATCCTGGTCGATTTCAACACCTACATGAAGCAAGGAGATGACATTGAAGTGGCATTGGCATATCTGGACAGGCTCAAAGAAAGCATAAGTGATTTAAAGGTAGAATTTTCCCAAGTTGCATAATACACAATATGGGAGCATCATGAAAAACAATATCGTTCTGATAGGATTTATGGGTGTGGGAAAAGGTGCATTGGCCAGACGTCTGGTTCGTAAAGATAGTGCACTTTACGCTCTCGATACCGACGATATGATCGAAAGTCTGACAAATACAAAGATAAAAAAGATTTTCGCA
>JAMOOM010000057.1 GCA_027065515.1 Campylobacterales bacterium | reverse complement strand
TCATCCCGCCATTGACCTTGAGCGTTTCACCCGTGATATAGGAAGCGTGATCGCTGAGTAAAAAGGCGATCGATTCGGCCACCTCTTTTGGGTCTCCAAAGCGTGAAAGAGGTATCCTGTCTATGAAAGACTGCCTGATCTCTTCTTTGAGCTTATCGGTCATATCCGTTTTTATAAACCCCGGTGTAACGGCATTGAAGCGTATGTTTCTCGCCGCGCCCTCGATGGCGAAACTCTTCGTCATAGCGATCATTCCTCCCTTGGAGGCACTATAGTTGGTCTGTCCGGCATTTCCGGTTTCACCCACTATGGAAGATACGTTTACTACGGAACCAAAGCGTTTTTTTCCCATCACTTTGATCGCCTCCCTGCAGCCGATAAATGCAGAGGTAAGGTTTGCGCGAACCACCTCTTCGAACTCTTCTACTTTCATCCGCATCGCCAGTTTGTCTTTTGTGATTCCGGCATTGTTGACCATATAGGAGAGCTCTCCATCGGCATCGACGATCGTCTTCACCGCGTCCACAAATGCCGCCTCGTCGGTCACGTCGAATCCGATCACGGCAGCCTCTCCTCCCGCCTCTTCGATCTGTTTTTTTACCTCGTCGGCCTCTTTGGCGCCACTGCGGTAATTGATCCAAACTTTCAGGCCATATCCGGCCAACCCTTTTGCTATCTCGGCGCCTATACCTCGGCTCGCACCAGTCACCAATACGTTTTTTCCGGTAAATTTCACGATCGTCTCCTAATATTTTTCATTGTTCATCAAACCAGTGGCTCGTCCATCTCTTCGGGAATCGGCAGCTCCATCAGCTTCAGTACCGTAGGTGCGATATTGCTAAGCGATCCAGGTTTTACCTCTTCGACTCCCGGGGCCATCACGAAGCACCATACATCTCCAACCGTATGATTGGTGAGCACTTTGCCATTTTCATCCACCATCTCTTCGCAGTTGCCGTGGTCGGATGTCAAAACCATCCGGTAATCTTTCTCCTTCGCCTTCTCGACGATACGCCCGACTTCATGGTCCACCGTCTCGACGGCTTTTATCGCCGCTTCGAAATCGCCCGTATGGCCAACCATATCTCCATTGGCGAAATTCACGACGATAAAATCGTACTCTTCGTCCATCGCCGTCAAAACGGCGTCCCCGACCTGCGGAGCGCTCATTTCGGGCTTCATATCGTAGGTTTTGACTTTCGGACTCGGTATCAACACCCGCGATTCGTTCAACATAGGCTCCTCAACGCCTCCATTGAAAAAGAAGGTAACGTGGGCATATTTTTCCGTTTCGGCCGTATGCAGCTGATTTAGGCCCTCTTTGGATATCACTTCGGCCAGTGTATTTTTTGGAGGCTCTTTTTTGAAAAGCACTGGATAGGGAAATGTCTTATCATACTCCGTCATCGTAGCGATATGAAGATGCAGAGGCGATCTTTTGAATTTGTCGAACTTGGGATCCCCTATCGCAGTGACGATTTCACGCATTCTGTCGCTTCTGAAGTTCATGAAAAGCACGCCATCACCCTCTCTCATCCCTTCGTAGTCGGAAAACGCTACAGGCTCGATGAATTCGTCCGTAACCTCTTTTTTATAGCTCTCCTTGACATATTCGATCGCGGAAAGATCGGTTTTGGGCGTAGCTTCGACGATGGCACGGTATCCTTTTTCCACGCGCTCCCACCGCTGGTCACGGTCCATCGTGTAAAAACGTCCTCCGATTGTGGCTATCTTGATGCGATCGCCGGTGATCTCCTCGATCCTCTTTAGATACTCGGGAGCGGAAGTCGGAGAGACGTCGCGGCCGTCGGTAATCAGATGCAAAAATACCTGTTTTCCCGCTTCGGCCGCGATCTTCGCCATACCGATTATGTGGTCTATGTGCGAATGCACTCCTCCGTCGCTCATCAGCCCTATAAGGTGCAAACGTTCGCTCTTGTCAAAAAGTTCCTGCAACACTGGATTGCTCTTTAGCGAGCCATCTTTAAGGGCTAGAGAAATTTTGACCAAATCCTGATACAGCACCCGTCCGCTTCCAATCGTCATATGGCCGACTTCGGAGTTACCCATCTGCCCCTCAGGAAGCCCCACATGCAATCCGTAGGTATGGATCAAAGAGTGGGGAACCTCTTTGAAGAGTTTTTCATATGTAGGCTTTTTGGCCGCTTCGAAGGCGTTGGCTTTCGAATTGGGTTTGTATCCGATACCATCGGTAATGACGAGAATAGCTTTTTTCGACACCCATACGATCCTTTATGCTCTTTTATGCACAACTATAATAAAATAGCGCTTTCAAGCTCCTAAAAGGCACAATTAAAATATGCTCTATTGGTTTTACAGACATCTGGATATCAACCTTTTTCAATATATCACCGTACGTGCAGGATTTGCATTTTTCATAGCGTTCATTCTGACGCTCTATGCGATGCCGCTGTTCATCGCCTGGGCGAAAGCCAAAAAGGCCAGTCAGCCAATCAACAAATTCGTGCCGAAAGCTCACCTGAAAAAGAGCAACACCCCTACGATGGGCGGTGTCGTATTCGTATTCTCCACCCTCGTCGCCACCCTCTTGAGCGCCAACCTCTTCAATCCCTACATACTCGGCGGACTCTTTACGCTTATATCTTTCTGTTGGCTGGGGTTAAATGACGACATCGGAAAAGTTATCTCCAGAAACAACCTCGAAGGACTCGCACCGCGAGCCAAACTGTTCTGGCAGTTCCTCCTTGGCGCGGCGGCTGGCATCTTTCTCGTAGCGGTCGTAGGATTCGACACCCATTTTTACGTTCCTTTCGTCAAGTTCCCACTTTTTGACATGCAGTGGGGCGCTGTCGTTTTCTGGGCACTTGTGATCGTAGCTGCAAGCAATGCGGTAAATCTCACCGACGGGCTCGATGGATTGGCCACGGTCCCTTCGATCTTTGCGCTCTTCACTCTGGGCGTCATCGTATATGTCACAGGCAACGCCGTACTCAGCCACTATCTGCTCTGGCCAAAAATCATTGGCGTGGGCGAAGTGACCGTAATGGCTTCTGCTCTTATCGGCGCGCTTATCGGATTCTTGTGGTACAACTGCAACCCGGCGGAGGTATTCATGGGCGACAGCGGCAGCCTCGCCGTGGGAGCTTTTTTGGGCTACATGGCCATTCTGGGCAAAAGTGAAATTCTGCTCATCCTCATAGGTGCGGTCTTTGTGATCGAAACCCTCTCGGTCATCGCCCAGGTGGGAAGCTACAAGCTTCGCGGCAAACGGATATTTCTGATGGCACCGATTCATCACCATTTCGAAATGAAACATTGGGCGGAAAACAAGATTATCGTACGCTTCTGGATCATCGCCTTCATCGCCAATCTGCTGGCGCTCATCACTCTCAAAATCCGTTAAAGATCTGCCGATGAAACGCCTTTCGCTTTTTGGTTATGGAAAAACCACCCGCGCCATAGCGGACAAACTGGGCCCCGCTACATTCTACGACGACAAAATCGTCATACCGCACAAAGACGAATCCGGCAATCTCTTGATGCCGCCCTCCATGTTCGACCCGTCTCGAAGCGATCTGGAGATTCCAAGCCCGGGATTTCCTCCAAACCATCCACTGATAGAAAAAGCGCGCAATCTTATAAGCGAATACGATCTTTTTCTCTCGAAAAAAGGGGAAGATTTCATTCGTCATCGAGCCCCCTATACCATCTGGATTTCAGGCACCAACGGCAAAACCACCACCACGCGCATGGTAACCCACCTGCTCGCCCATCGCGGCGCAATATGCGGCGGAAACATAGGCACCCCATTGGCACAGATGAGCCCAAAAGCTCCAATCTGGGTGCTTGAAACCAGCTCTTTTACGCTGCATTACACCCGTTTTGCAAAGCCCGATCTGTATCTGCTTCTTCCGATCACTCCCGACCATCTCTCATGGCACGGCGGGGCAGAGGAGTATGCGGCAGACAAGCTGAAGCCTCTTCGCTCCATGCAAGAAGGAGAAGCGATTCTTCTGCCGGAAGCGTTCAAGGATACACCCACCGACGGGTTCAAAATCCCATACGATTCACTCGAAAAGTTGGCGCGATATTTTGGCATCGATATCGAAAAAGTCAATTTCGAAGGCGTATTTTTACTCGACGCGCTATTGGCGCTGGGTGTATCCAAAATACTTTTCGACGAGATTGATTACGAAAAGATCAACTCTTTCACCCTCGATCCACACCGCCAGGAGAAGATCATAGACAGACATGGGCGAATATGGATCAACGACTCCAAAGCGACCAATATCGACGCCACGATTCAGGCACTGCCGCCATGGGAAAAGAGAAAAATCCACCTGATCCTCGGCGGTGACGACAAGGGTGTGGATCTAAACCCACTCTTTGAAGCGCTGAAAAGCTATGACGTCACCATTTACGCGATTGGACAAAACGCCGAAAAGATCGTTTCACTGGGCGAAAAACATGACATGAAAACCAATATTTGCAAAACACTGGCCAGAGCTATCGAAGATATAGACGCGCATCACACCGACCAGAGCGTAGCCCTTCTTTCCCCTGCGGCAGCGAGTCTCGATCAATTTTCATCATACGCAGCCAGAGGAGATCTTTTCAAAGAGCTCATCAGCAGCTTTTAAGCCATATTCACTTATAATTTCGACCACTCAAACAGGGCCAGATAGCTCAGTCGGTAGAGCAGCAGACTGAAAATCTGCGTGTCGGCAGTTCGATTCTGCCTCTGGCCACCACCTCTTTCCAATCACCCATTCAAGTCAATATTCTGCATCCATTCAACCATAGACTACAACACCAATCAATCATGGGATAAAAAAGGGCTTGAACTGGCGAGTTAAAATGCAAAATTCAAGCCCTGGCCCCTTTTTGCTTTTTTGGAAGGTGCCGGGGCAAAAACTCAAACTCCGGCCATCTTATGAAGAATATAGCGAGAAATCGTATTGGCTGCATCTTTTTTCAACTTTTTTCGATCATAGGTATCCACTGTTTCATTCGCCATTTTTTCGATTGAATTTTTCTCGAAATTTTCGATTATCGGGATATTGTAACCACGCATTTTTTCATCCCAGACATCCGAAGCGTCTGGTTTTTTTATATAGACGGGCGACGAGCCTGCCGCGAGAGCCTCCAGTGCGCTCTGAGGAGAGGAGGTGAAAAATTTTCCGGCGCCCTTCAGCGCATTATCGTACTCTTCGCTATCTATCGCTTTTTTGAAATTCACTGCCAATTCATCACTATATTGCATAAAAAAATAGTATCCCTCAAGCAGTGCAATATCAAGCCCCCTGAATGCCTCCGACAACGAAAGAAGCCTCCTGTCGTAGTCCGCATCTCCCCAGAAATAGATCATTTCATCCGAATGTTCCATCTGGTCGAAATATCGTCGATCCACCACATCGGCCAAAGGAGCGCCATCTACACTTTTCATACTGGATATCAATATCTCCTTTGATAAAGGAGCGTCGTTCGGATTGTCACTGATGCGTATGAAGGTACGAAAATAGTTCGCCATATCTTCCCATATCCTACGGCTCTCTTCGGCCGAATCGAACACGATGGAATCTGCCGGCGTAGCGATGTTGGCTATATTGCGCACCACATCCACGCTGACATAGCGCCTGATACCGAAATGCTCTTTGGCATACTCTCCGGCCCTGAAATCGTTGGTGAGCATTCTCACTTCGATCCCCTCGCCTTCCAAAGCGTTTATGATCGGTGCGCTGCGGCGCAGGCGATCAAGACCCACACGGTGACCGGTATTGATGTAGTAGTAGAGTGCCATAGTCAAAACCTTTAGCTGTTTTTTTGTCTCCAGGGCACCTCTAAAAACCCTATACGGATCATAACATAGGGTTTTTAGAGGTGCCCTTTAGTAAAACTTTCACGATCTTTCTTGCGCCTTGTGGAGCGATAAGGGATTTGAGCCTTTGACTGGTGGCGGCAATATCCTCTTTTTCGATTATATCCCAAAAAAGATCGGACCTTAGCTCATTCTGTCGCACGATCCATCCTGCATTTCGTTCCTTTAGGTAGCGGGCGTTGTGGTATTGATGGTCTTTGGCCGCATATGGGTAGGGAACGAACAGCGTGGGTATCTGATTTGCCGTCAGCTCCCAAAGAGTGCTTGCGCCTGCTCGGCTTACGGCGAAGTCTGCGAGTGAGATCTTTTTGTAAAGCTCTTTATCGAAAGCGAAGATATCGGCTTCTATTCCCATTTGGCCATAAGCGGTAGATACACGATCGTAGTCTATTTTTCCGGTTTGGTGAATGATGCGGATATTTCGTTTTTGCAGCCCGGGGGCCAACTCCAAGGCGAAATCGTTGATCGCCCGGGCACCCTGGCTGCCGCCTAGAAAGATGACGGTTTTCACCTCTGTGCGGGATCGGGCGCTTTCAAAAAATCGTTCACCAACTGGATAATCGATACGATCCTTGCCGTAAGAGGAAAAAAATCGTTCACAAAATGGTTTGAGCATCCGGTTGAGGCGGCCGCTTACGGCGTTTTGCTCGTGAATGAAAAGCGGGGTGCGCGTGAGTATCGCCCCAAACGACGCGGGGGCCGCGGAGAAGCCGCCGACACTCAGCACCGCTTCGACAGCGTGCTCTTTAATGAAACTGCGCGCCTGCAGGGTCGCTTTGAGCATCTGGGCCATCGAAGAGAGTTTCGCATAACCTTTTTGGTTCACCACGCCGCGCGTAGGCAAAAAGAGTTTCGCTTTAAAATCTACGTCTTTGTCGAACCACGCCCTATCCTGCCCACTTTCAGAACCGATATAAAGAGGCCGGATTCCACGCTCCGTCAACTCCTCTTTTATAGATCGGACGATAGATAGATGTCCTCCCGTTCCCCCTCCCGTAAGAAGAATACCAGGCAGCTCGGGCCCTCTTTTTCTCATTTTACGCTGTTTGCCTTTCGGTATTCCACCTCGAGCGCTTCCAAAAGCTCATCGTATGTTATATCCGGGTTTCTGGAGAGGATCTCTTGTAAAACCACATTGTCCTCCTTGCCATTCCATACTTTGACATAGCTGCCCTCTTTGTAGCCATGCCGCTGCCTGAACTGGTTGAGAGCGTTCTTGCCGATATAGAGCCGATAGAGCTCATCAAAACTCATCCCTACACTGTCCACGCACTCCCAGAATTGCTCCAGAAGCTCTTCTTGGTAGACGATATCATCACTCTTTATCAGCGCCAGTGCCATTAAATCCTCAAAAGGCTCCAAAAGAGCCTCCAATCGGGCATTATCTTTCTCGCTCCACGATTTCGGCAGCTTTATTTTGCTCATCCTCATTGTCGTCAAAGCCAGTTTTGCCGCCTCTTTTGGGGTATGAAAACGAAGCAGGTAACTCATCACGAAATGCCAGATATCCACCATTTCGATCTTGATGTTTTCCAGATCTATCCCTTCTGCGATGCTTTTCCAGTGTTTCCACGGAAAGCTGTCGATCAGCTCGGCACTCTCCATCACGATGCATCTTTTCCAGTTGATGGTTTTACCCTGCTTCGTGCAGCCTTCGCGCCATTGTGGGCCGTTCGTATCATCGTTGAGTCGCTGCTGCAGCCTGAACATCTCTTCGAGTTTTTTCAATCTATCCAAAATATATTCTCCTTACAATTTGCTTTTTTTGCTCATCGAAAGCGCCAATCCCATACCTATGCTCAGCGCCAACAGCTGTGAGCCGCCGTAGCTCAGAAAAGGCACCGCGATTCCTTTGAGGGGAATTACGCCGCTGATGCCCAGCGCATTGATGAAAAAAGAGAATCCGATTATCATCGCAAATCCGGAGCAGTAGATATAGTAGGCTGTATTTTCACTGCGGCCAGCGATCCTGAGCAGCCTGAAAACTACAAACATCAAAAGCGCAACCACCACACCTACACCCACAATACCGATCTCTTCCGCCATGCCGGCCAACACGAAGTCCGTATGCACTTCGCTCAAAAAACCCAGTTTCAATACGCCGTCGCCCAGGCCCACTCCAAAAAGCCCGCCATGATGGATAGCATGCAGCGAATTGCTCACCTGATATGGCTCTTCGGCTAGGCTGACTTTCGGCACTGCCGCAGCCCACTGCGGAAAAAGTTTGGCAATGGCGTTTTGCATCATATACCACCACCCTTTAAAGCGCTCGATGCGGTGCGGTGAAGTCAATACAAAAACCGCGATAAAGCCAACACCGGCCAGCAAGATCATCCCGAAAAAGCGGATACTTCCGCCTGCAAAAGTGATCAAAAAGAGCATGGTAGCCGCAAGAACGATCACCTGCCCCAGATCGTTTTGAAAAATGGCGATGATGAACATAAATGCCAAAAATACGATGAGATATGGCAATACGATCACCAGCTCCTCTTTGAGCGTATAGCGCTTCTGCTCCCTGCCGCGCTTCATGTGCTTTGGTATCACTCTGCGCGAAAGGCTCCAAGCCAGAAAATAGACAAATCCCACCTTGAAAAATTCTACCGGGGCAAGAGACAGGGAACCGAGCTTCAGCCACCGTTTCGCACCGCCTACCTCCTTGGCGAAATGCTCCGGCAAAAAAGGGAGAGCGATCATCATCAACACCGAAAGAGTAAATATCGCAATTCCCAATGGAGTGGTGATTTTATCGGGGTTTTGCCTCGCGATCACCCACATCAGAAAGATACCGACCATTCCGGCTCCAAATTGCCGGATGAGAAAATGCCACGGCTGGGTATTGAAGAGCAGCACCGCATAAGCCGAGAGTGAATAGCTGAATACGATACCGATGACGATCAGTGCGGCAACAGCCAGAAAAAGAGGACGGTCGATCATATTATGGGCACCTATATTTCTTTTGCGGGGTTGGAATACTGTTTTTTGTTTTGATATTATATCCGATGTTGTACAATAATCACTTAAGGTTTTATATGGTCCAAATTGCCGGTATTTTTGCACTTCTGGTTTTCCTGACCGGGTGCGATATGGAAAAATCGACACACGAGACGGCTTCACGCCACAAAGCATCGATCCAGGGGCACCATACCGTTCAATCATATCGGCAAACCATACAGATCCTGGACGACATAGGCTATAGCGAAAAAGCTTTCAAAAAAGGGATGAAAAAGATTCCCAGGGTAGTGATCACGCGCATCTCCAAGCGCTGGGGAGAAGAGGCGGAAAACCTGCCGGTGACACTGAAAAAGAGCATATTCCTAAGACTTATGGTTTCCGGGGCGCTGATCGCCAACGAGGAGGTGGCCCAAGAGCGCCAGAAAATGCTGAAAATTTTAAAGAGAGTCACCAAAGAGCCCATCAGTCGCCAAGATGCAAAATGGCTCAGGCAGCTGGCGATGAAATATAAAGTGATCAAAGGCCCTCACGATCTGCTCATGCCCCAGATGTTAAAAATCATTAAACGTCGCGTCGATATCGTCCCTCCTTCTCTTATCGTGGCGCAGGCAGCGATCGAGAGCGGATGGGGAACCTCGCGCTTCGCGCTGGAGGGTAACGCACTTTTTGGGCAGTGGAGCTTCAGCGACACCTCGTTGAAACCCAAAGAGCAGCGCAAAAAACTTGGAAATTATGGATTGGCCACCTTTGAAACTCCGCTCGACTCGATACGCTCCTATATCCTGAACATCGATACCCATCCGGCGTATCACCTTTTTCGGGCCATGCGTGAAGAGCTCAGAAATGCCGACATTCCACTCGCCGGCATCATGCTTGCACCCGCGCTAGAACACTATTCCGAACGAAAAGGTGCCTACGTGGAAGATCTCATAAGCCTGATACGCGCCAACCACCTGGAATGGATCGACCGCGCCGAACTCTCGGATAACGACACGATCGTCATCAATCCAGATAAATAAGCAAGGAACGTTTTTTGCTTGTATTTGAGAAGTTCAGCAAAAGGAGTTTCGATGCAGATTTCACCGGCTTATTCGATGATGTCCAAGGCGCTCGACTATCGAGCTATGCGCCAAGACCTCATCAGTGCGAATATCGCCAATGTCGATACGCCATACTACAGGCCGCGTGATATAGATTTCGAGACGGCGCTTCGCCAGGAGCGGCAGGCGATGGAGCAAAAAAGCGGCAAAGAGCTGGTTATGGCCAAAACCGATGCGCACCATATACAAAGCGGTGCCGACGACAGCACAAAAAGTGCTACGATCTTCATAAGAGACGGGCATATGGCGCGAAACGACGGTAACAGCGTCGATCTGGACGTAGAGACGACGGAGATGGCCAAAAATACGGTGATGTACAACGCTCTGGTGTCGGCTTTGAAAAAAGAGGGCGCCCTGTTTCGCAGCGTCATCGACGCTTCGGCGAAAGTGTAAGGATGGTTCATGAGTTTTCTAAGTAGTTTCGATATCAATGGCTACGGCCTTTCAGCCCAACGATTCAGGGTGAACATCATAAGCGCCAATATCGCCAACGCGAATACGACCCGCACCGACGAAGGCGGCCCATATCGGCGCAGAGAGGTCGTGTTCAAAGCCTTCAATTTCGATAAAGTTTTAAATAGTAAAATTGAAGAAGATTCCGATTTTCTCCCTTTTTCGGATCCGCTGGAAGAAGGGGACGAGGGCGCGGAGGCAAAACCGCCTATCATGGGGGTGATGGTGGACAAAGTGGTGCGCGACGACAGCGAGCCGCGAATGAAATACGACCCATCCAGCCCCGATGCCAATGCCGAAGGATATGTGGCCTACCCAAACATCAATCCGGTAGTGGAGATGGCAGACCTGATAGAGGCGACGCGCGCCTATCAGGCCAACGTAGCGGCCTTTCAGAGCGTCAAGGCGATGGCGACAAGCGCTATCGATATTTTAAGAGCGTAAGGAGTGTAGATGGCGAACGACATTCAAGGTCTCGGCAAACTATCGACCAGCGACCTGCTGCAAGGCAAAAACAAAACACCCTCATCCAAAGAGAGCGACTTCGGCGAGGTTTTGAAAGCGTCGCTCGATGAAGTCAACGATATGCAAAAGAGTGGCGAAAAGGCGATGAACGATATGGCTACCGGCCAGGTAAAAGACCTGCATCAGGCAGCATTGGCCATCGACAAAGCCGAAATGAGCATGAAGCTAATGCTCGAAGTACGCAACAAAGCGATCAGCGCCTACAAAGAGATTTTGAGAACGCAGATCTAACAATCCCATATACAGGAATGCCGTGCCGACCCTCCCCTCCTCTTCTTCGGAAGCCGATATTCTAAAAAAGAAAGGGAAGCTTCTTTTCATCCTGCTCTTTTTCGTTGTGCTTGCACTTCTTTTTATCGCATCGATCGTTCATACGGCCATCGCCCCCAGAAAGATTCCCACGCTCGTCATAAGCGAGACCAACCGCGCCATACGCGGCGGTATCGTCAGTGAGGAGGGATTCAAGCTCTCCTTTAGCCAAAAGCTCTACAAAGCGATGGTTAATACGCGCAATATCGATCCGGGCAAGAAAGAGCTCTTCGTCAAACTGTTCAGCATCTACAGCGGCATAGATCCCAAAATCATCGAAAGAAGGCTTGAAAAAAAAGGCAACGTCGTATTGTCGTACAACATCAACGCAAACCGCGCCAAATATCTCAAATCATTGGCCAGAAAACTTCGTCTGCTCGATATTTTCATCCCCTACAAAACGATCGACGGGCGAATCATCAAATATGGCCTCAGTTTGACCGAAAGCGGTGAATCGCGCATATTCGCCTACCACGATTTTCTAACACCTGTGCTCGGCTATATGCGCAAACGCGAAGATGACGGATTCACTCGGCCTGTCGGAGTCAAGGGGCTCGAGAAGTATTATGAAGACTCTTTGCGCCCTATTCAAAATGGCCTCGTCAAAGGAGAGCGCGATATTGGCAATACGATCATTCTAAGCGGAGATAGTTTCGTGCGGCCCGCCATAGACGGGATGACGCTCTATCTCAATATCCCCGTAGGGTTGCAAAAGTCTCTCGAAACGCTTCTTGACAGAACCAAAACCGAACTCGACGCCAAAGAGGCGATCGCCTGCATCATGGAAGCAGAAACCGGAAAGGTCATAGCGATGGCCACCTCCAACAGGTACGATCCTTCCCACATAAGGCGCAAAGACTACCCTTCGCTCAATGTGGCGGCCGTCGAATATACATACGAACCGGGCTCGGTCATGAAGCCGATCGTCTTTTCTCTCCTGCTCAAATCACACAAAGTCAATCCACTGGAGATCGTGCGCACCTATAACGGGCGCTTCAAGCTCGGCAGAAAAGTGATCACGGACGAACACAAGCAGGCATGGATGAGTGCGGAAAATGTCATCGTTTACTCCTCCAACATCGGCATGGCGCAACTAGCGCAAAGGCTGGATGCCGTAGATTTCGTCGAGGGGCTGAAAGATTTTGGATTTTTGGGTAAAACCGGCATCGATCTGCCCTATGAGCACACCGGAATCATGCCGCATGTCACCCAAATGGAGAGTGAGATATACAAAGCCACGGTAGGGTACGGATATGGAATCCGGGTCACTTTGATACAGCTGATAAGAGCCTACAACACCTTCAACAACCGCGGCCGCCTGGTAGAGCCAAAAATCGTACACGATATCATAGACCCGACAGGCAGACACTACAGCGTTATGGCCAACCCTCAGCCCATCCGGGTGCTTCCACCCGCAACGGCGATGATGATGAAAAGGATTCTCGAAAAGGTCGTACTCAAAGGAACCGGTACGAAAGCGCGCACACCCGGCATCCAGGTCGGAGGAAAAACTGGAACCGCCCATATCGCATCACGCAAAGCGAGGGGATACGCCAAACGCTACAACAGTTCGTTCATAGGATTCGCCAACGATAAAACCCACCGCTACACGATCGGAGTTCTGGTCAGGGAAGCGAAAAAACCCTACGCCTACTTCGCAGCACAGTCAGCCGTTCCGCTTTTCAAGCAAATCGTGGATCTGATGATAGAACAGGGTAATCTTGTGCCGGATCCCTCGCTGGGCCCCAAAGAGCCTCTGCGCAAAGAGCACTGAAAAACCATTAAAGCCAGATATTGTCGATCAGGCGGGTTTTACCCACCTTCGCCGCTACGAGAATTATGCTGTTTTGAAGCTCGATCTGAGAGAGGGGCCTGAAATCACGGTTTACGATCTCCACATACTCGACCTCTATCGGCGCCATGGTCTCCATCATCTCTTTTTTTATCCGTGATACGGACCGTTCGCCCGTCATCACCATTTTGGAAGCGCGCTTTAGAGCCTTGGATATCAAAAGCGCCTGCCGACGTTCGAGCGGCGATAGATATGCATTGCGGCTGCTGAGCGCAAGCCCATCTTCTTCCCGCACCGTATCGACCGGCACGATCGCAACCGGTATGAAAAAATCTTCTTGCATCTTCTGTAAAATCCGCAACTGCTGGGCATCTTTTTTTCCGAAATATGCGCGTGTGGGCTGGACAAGCCCGAAAAGTTTCATCACCACCTGCACGACACCGTCAAAATGCCCGGGCCTACGATTACCTTCGAGGATATAGCCGAGATAGGCAGGAGCCTTGAGCGCCACTTCATCTTCATGGTATAGCTCTTCCGTTTTGGGCATGAAGAGCAGATCTACGCCTGCCGTTTCGCATATCTTTCGATCCGACTCCTCACGCCTTGGGTATCGATCCAGATCTTCTCCCGGCAAAAATTGGGTAGGGTTGACATAAACGGATACCACCACATGGTCATTCTCTTCCTTGGCCTTGCGAATTAGCGAAAGATGGCCCCTGTGCAGCGCTCCCATGGTAGGCACGAAGCCCACCGATCCTTTCAATCCCGCTCGCTCCGCTTTCAAACTTTCCAACTCACGGATTATTTTCACGTCCTGCCTTTTGGGTATAATTGCAATTATTATCAATGTATTATATCAAAGGGTCTGACTGTGGATAGTTACGAATTTTCCGAACTTATGAAAAAACTTCAGACGAAAGTCGAGAATATAAAAAATATCATCAAGCCGGACGAAATAAAAAAACGTCTCGAAGAGATCTCCAAAATGGAGATGGACGAAAATTTCTGGAGTGACGCCAAAAAAGCGGGCGAAGTCCAAAAAGAGAAAAATCGCCTGGAGAGAATCCTGAAACGCTACGAAGAGGCGCGAAACGCAGTGCAGGATGCGATGGATATTTTCGAAATGGCAACCGAAGAGAAGGATGAAGAGACGCTGGAGCAGCTCTTTTCGGAAGCGCCAGATATCGAAGAGCGGGTCAACAAGGTCGAGATCGAAGTGATGCTCAGCGGCCCGCATGACGCCAACAACGCGATCATATCGATCCATCCAGGCGCAGGTGGTACCGAGAGCCAGGACTGGGCCAGTATTCTATACCGTATGTACCTGCGCTGGGCCGAGCGCCACGGCTTCAAAGTCGAAACACTCGACTATCAAGAAGGCGAAGAGGCCGGCATCAAGGATGTCAGCTTCATCATCAAAGGCGAAAACGCATATGGCTATCTGAAGGTAGAAAACGGTATTCATCGTCTCGTGCGCATAAGCCCATTCGACTCCAACGCAAGACGCCACACCTCTTTCACTTCGGTAATGGTATCTCCGGAAATAGACGAAGATATCGATATCGATATCGAGGATAAAGATCTGCGCATCGATACCTACCGCGCCTCAGGTGCAGGAGGGCAACACGTCAACAAAACAGAGAGCGCCATCCGCATCACGCACATCCCCACAGGTGTCGTGGTCCAGTGCCAGAACGACCGCTCGCAGCACAAAAACAAAGCCACCGCGATGAAGATGCTAAAAAGCCGTCTCTATGAGCTGGAGCTCGAAAAGAAAAAAGCCGAAGCCGACGGCATCGAAAAAAGCGATATCGGATGGGGGCATCAGATCCGCTCCTATGT
>JAMOOM010000056.1 GCA_027065515.1 Campylobacterales bacterium | reverse complement strand
GAACCACCTGAGAGGCTTCGCCCAAAGACGCGGGGAAAAACCGGACATGTTCGGCGTTTGCCTTTTTCGAAAAGGCGCCCGTCATAGTTTTGAACTCACTGCCCAGGTATGCATAGATAAAAAAATTGTTGGCGTTGCGATACGCCAGGTCTACAAGATGGGAGAGCTCTTTTTTTGGGATTTTTCTATCGCTTTTGACATAGAGCAGGTTGGTGTCGCCAAACAGTGAGCTTTGCGACAGAAATTCTCTGGCGGCAGAAAAATTGTACTCGTCGAAATAGAGCTTAAGCATAGATTCTCCGCCGCCGCTTCTGTCTATAAAACGTATGGCCGAATCTTCTATGTAATAGGGATTGTCGCCATACAGCATCAGCGATTTCGGGATGTTTCCCGATGCGAGAATCTGATCGAATTCGCGCTTGTACATCAGGGGGCACCCTCCGCTTCGCCATCTTCCAGCAGATGCCTGGCCGACTCTACGAGAACGAATATTTTCGCCTGTGCGAGGTGGACGATGTTGACTCTGGCTTCGATCCGGTCGAAAAGCAGCAGATCGCTCTTGTCGCAAAAGATTCGCATTCCCACCGGGAACGAATCGGTTGTGGCGGCTGGAATCTGGGCGGCTTCGACGACGACGCCATGCAAAATCTCTTCACGGTTCGCTTCCGCCCATCGTGCATATTTGCGCGCCATAAAATCCCATTCTACGCGGGTCGCTTCACGCTCCAGTTCGCTGATTTTTACGCATAGCGGCTCGATATTGCGCAATATATACTCTCTTCGCTTCTCATTGTGGCCCAGTATTGCTTTGAGAAGACGGTGGAGAGTAAGGTCGCTGTAGCGGCGAATCGGAGAGGTAAAATGGGTGTATCGTTCGAAACCAAGCCCGAAATGACCTACATTTTCGGCACTGTATGTGGCCTGCTTTTGCGTCTGGATGATGAGCTGGTCCACATAAGGCTCCACGCCTTTGGCGCGCGCTTCTTTTTGTAAAGCCAGCACGAGAGAGTGAAAATCGCTCTCATCCTCTTCTACATATATACCGATCTTTCCCAATTCGTCGACTAGCTTCTCTATTCTCTCCGGCGTTGGCGGCTCGTGGATTCTGAAAATTCCATAATCATAATGTTCCGCGGCCGCTTTGTTGGCCAAAAGCATGCACTCTTCGATAAGAGCGTGTGAAGGTGTCGCCTCTTCGATGCGTGTCGATACGAGATTCTGGTTCTCGTCAAGCTCCATTCTCACTTCCGTGGATCTGAAGTCGTATCCACGCTTCAGCCGTTTTTCGCGTAAACGGTCGGCCACTCTTTTGAGAGGAAAGATGAAAGCCAGCGTCTCTTTGTCCACGGGTGGCGCATCCGTAAAGCCGTTTTCCAGATATGCATCTATCTCTTCGTATGTATAGCGTCTCTTGGAGTGGATGATCGCTTCGAAAAAGCGATGCGATTTTATTTCGAGTCTTTCAAGATCTATCTGCATGGCGCAAGCGTAGGTCAGCCTGTCGGTATCGGGTTTGAGAGAGCAGATATTTTCGCTCAGTGTGCGTGGAAGCATAGGAATGGATTTATGCGGAAGATAGATCGAAAATCCTCTGCGGCGTGCCTCTTTGTCGATTTCGCAATCTTCGGTGACATAGGCGCTGACATCCGCGATGGCGACATAGAGCGTGGAGCTCTTTTGATCCCAGAAGATTGCATCGTCGAAATCTTTGGCGTCAACCGGGTCGATCGTACAGAAAGGAAGATCTCTCAAATCGGTTCTGTCCGGATAGAGACCGGCATCTACTCTGTCACCCCAGGCGGCCGCTTCGCGTTCGGCCGCTTCACTGAATGCCTCTTGTTTGTTGAAGATAGCCAAAGAGATCTTTTCATCCACTGCCGGATCTTTAAGGTTGCCTAAAATCTGAGTGATCCGTGAAGTCCGGTTGTCCACTTGAAAGAGAGTGTACTCTTCCAGGTCTATGGTGGGGGTTTCAAGCTCCATCGGCAGATCGGTTTTTATATGAAAAGGTTTGGGCCCCGATTCTGTAAGCTTGATGTATCCGATGCCATAGACAAAAGCTGGCTGGACAACCATGACTACTTTGCCGGAGGGGCGGCCGCCTTTGCCAAAAAGCCTTCTTGCGATCACATAATCACCGTTTTTGGCGCCATGAAGATGTTCGGGAGCAATCAAAATATCCTTGCCCTTTACACCTATCATCTCCAAAAATGCGGTCCCCGATGGCAAAACATCGAGTGTGCCGGCGCGATATTTGGCATCCAGCCTGACTATGGTACCTTTCTCGTCTTCTGACTCCTTTACGATACGCTCTTTTATCAATGTATCAAGCAGCGGCAGGTGCTCTTTTTCTATATCGCTTTTGTAGGCTCCTTTTGTGATTCGAAGCAGAAAAGATCTCATTGGCGCATACTTTCTATCGCTCGTTGCAGTGCGGCTGTATCGAAACCGAAGTGATCGGCCTTTTCGTAAGCGCTTTGTATGCATGCATCACACATCGGCTTTGTGAAAGGGATCGCCTCCTTGATCACATGGAGTATCTGTGTGTGGCGCTTGACCGTATCGTCGGCCTTCAGCGGGTCGAGCACATGCCGCATCATCTCTATCATCAGTCTGTGAAATTGCCAGTGTTTGAACATCAGAGCCGCAATCCATTCGCTGCTGATGCCAAGAAACTCCTTTTCTATATGTATGATCTCTTCGGATGTTTCGGCATTTTTGATGGCTTTTGCAAATGGTTCGGTTTGATTTGATTCATCGAGTACCACCGATGCCACCACTTTGCCAAGCTCCATTAGCAGCGAAACGGTCATCATCTCCTGCCTATGGGCCGTGACCAGCTCTTTGCCCCAGTGAAGAGTGAGAGAGTTCTGCAAAGAAGAGACATCCAT
>JAMOOM010000055.1 GCA_027065515.1 Campylobacterales bacterium | reverse complement strand
TAAATCTGATTTTTTCCGCTCACGGATTGCCGTTGAATGTCATCAAAAGAGGGGACCCGTATCAAAAGCAGCTCGAAGAAGAAGTGCAAAAACATCGTAGCAGGCTCGAAAAAAAAGGTATAGGATTTAATCATATCCATTTGGCATATCAATCGAAAGTGGGACCTCTCAAATGGCTGACGCCATCGCTGGAGACGATGCTCGAAAATATAAAAAACAAGCGCGCGCTGATCTATCCGATCTCCTTTACGGTCGATAACTCCGAGACGCTGTTCGAGTTGGATATAGAGTATAAGGAGGTAGCCGAAAAATTGAAATTTGAATATTACAAAGTATGCCGCTGCCCGAACGACTCGGATGACTTTGTCCGAGTATTGGAGCTGCTTTATCGGAAGATGGGGTAAAATTGTGGTGCAGATTGGTTAGCTTGCGTTGGCCTGAATGTATTCCGTCGCGATCTGTCGCAAGTGATCGCACAAGACTCTGCGTTTATGCTCGAGGACGGGGATCTTTTTGATCTCCTCTTCGTTTTCATGATAGAGAGCTATCCCTTTGTCTATCATCTCTTCAAGCAGTGCATCGGTTATCTTCTCCTGTGGCATATGCATATCTTCAATCAGGCATTTGACAACGCCCATACCGACGACTTTGCTATATGGATGGTTGCGTATCATGTTTCTAAGATGCGGAAATTTGGTTCCGATGATCTTGATGACACGTGCGTTAAGTATATTGATCATAATTTACTCCTTTCTGTAAAATTTCTTGCATAGGGATTCGAATACGCTTTTTATAATGCATAACGGCACCCGGTCAGAGCTAAATGACACCTTTGGAATTTTAAAATGATTGAATTTAAAATAAAAAATAATAATTTATATAAGGCGTACTTCTGCGGAAGAAAATCTATTTTACCTCAAAAGATCGATTTTTTCAAGTTTTCTACGTTTTCGTTTCGCTTTTTTGCTAAAATACCGCGGATATTCTTTTTGAGATACCCTCATTCTTTCATTGTCAGGATTTTCATGTTTAAAAGCCACACAACTTCTTTCAAGACGCTTCTGGCTCTCCTTTTTATTTTAACCGTTTACCGTATTTTCATGCTCACTCAGGCCGCCTCACAGATAGATCTGTATGCCGACGAGGCATATTATTGGGGGTGGGCACAGCATTTTGATTTCGGATACTACTCCAAGCCCCCGATGGTGGCCTGGCTCATCATGATAGGCACGAAAATATGCGGCGGTGACAGCTTCGTATGTATCAAGATCATGTCGCCGATCGTATATTTTTTCACTACACTGAATATATATTTTCTCGCCAAAGAGCTTTTCGATGAAAAAGTGGCATTCTATAGCGCTTTGGCGTTTGTCACCCTTCCGGCGGTATGGCTTTCGTCACTAATCATCTCTACCGATGTTCCATTTCTTTTTTTCTGGTCGTTGGCGATGCTGTTTTTCGTCAGGGCGATAAAATCCGACGATTGGCGCGATTGGATCGTCACGGGTATCGCCGGCGGTGGAGGGCTTTTGAGCAAATATACGATGATTATCTTCGTCGTATCGGCATTTGCCTACCTGCTTGTGTCCCCGACCTACCGACGCCATCTGAAAAATCCGAAGCTCTATATCGCGATGATGCTGGCAGCGGCGATCTATTTGCCAAATCTATATTGGAACTACACTCATGAGTTTGTAAGCTTCAAACATGTCAGCCAGGACAATGCCCATATCACAGGTATCCATTTTCATATCGGACGGATGGCCGAGTTCCTTGGCTCCCAGTTTGCGGTTTTTGGCCCCATCCTGTTTGGCTGGCTTCTGGTGCTGCTTCCACGGTATCGCACCCTTAAAAACGAGCATGAAAATTTTCTGCTGCTATGGTGGTTCGTAGTGCCGATGTTTGCACTGATTCTTCTCATCAGCCTGCTCTCCCGCGCCTTTGCGAACTGGTCGGCTCCGATGTATGTGGCAGCTACGCTTCTGGTGATCGGATGGTTGGTTCTCAAGCGGAAAAAAGGATGGCTTGCCGCAGCGATTGGTGTCAATATCGCGATAGGGATTCTCTTTTATCATTACCATGCCATTGCTGATATCGCGGGAATTGAATTGACGCGTAAAACCGACCCCTACAAACGTGTAAAAGGGTGGCATCAACTAGGGCAGGAGGTATCGAAGATTTTAAAGCGTTATCCAAACGCGCGATTGATGAGCGACGACAGAAAAGAGATGGCGGAGCTGATCTATTATATAGATCCACATCCATTCAATGCGGTGAAATGGAATCCACATCGGACGTTACACGACCAGTACGAGATGGATACGAATCTAGAAAGCGCAAAAGGGGAGGATTTCATCTATGTCACCTCCAGAAGAAATATCGACGATATAGCCCGTGCGTTCAAATCGGTCAAGCCTATCAAAAAGATCGTGATAAAGCTATATAAAGATTATAAAATGGTCTATTATGTATACTATCTGAAACATTTCAAAGGGTACGATAAATGAAAACTTCTATGGTCGGGACAGGATATATCGGTCTCGTCACAGGCGCATGCTTTGCCGAAATGGGCAATAGGGTACTCTATTGTCTCCTCAAGGTCGCCGAGGAGATCGGCAGAAGCATGACGCACGAAATGATCGTTATCGACAAATCTACATCTCCTGTCGGAACGTTCGAATGCCATCGGATCGGAGTACCTGAAAGTTGAGCTACGACAAAGCCGCCCCAACAACCTCCTCGGATCTGGATGCGCTTATACTTAGATACGGCTATGTAGCTTTAGGGATCATCATATGGTTCAGCTTTTTTTTCAACATCTGGAGCGTGCCGCTTTTTGATCTGGACGAAGGCGCCTTCAGCGAAGCGACCCGTGAGATGCTTCGCAGCGGCGATTACATCACCACATACCTTGGTGGAGAGTTGCGTTTCGACAAGCCTATTTTGATCTACTGGCTTCAAGCGCTTAGCGTCAAAGCGTTCGGGCTGAATGAATTT
>JAMOOM010000054.1 GCA_027065515.1 Campylobacterales bacterium | reverse complement strand
ATAGGAAAATAGGTGAGGCTTTTTGTAGCATTTTCATTACGTTTTTGGAAAGTGACGTAATCTTTAAGCTCTTCGGCGTAAAAATCCTGACTTTTTTTGCGGTCTGCTTGTATCTTTTCTTCTTCATCGAGCATGCACAGACCCATTGCCGCCTCCACTTCGTTCATCTTGCCGTTGATTCCAAGCATGGCTACAGAATCTGGGCCATCGCTACCATGGTTTCTTATGATTTTAGCTCTCTCGTAGAGTTCATCGTCGTTGATGATGATGGCGCCGCCTTCAATTGTGTGGAATATTTTCGTGGCATGGAAGCTGATGACCGAAATATCACCATAGCTGGCTATGTGCCTCTCTTTGTATTTGACGTCGAAAGCGTGGGATGTGTCGTATATAACTTTCAAGTCATGCTTTTTGGCAATTTCATCGATCTGTTCTATTTCGCAAGCGTTGCCGAAAACATGGCATGGGGCGATGGCGCATGTTTTATCGTTGATCGTTTTTTCGATATTTTCAGGGTCGATGTTGAATGTCTCAATATTTATATCCGCAAATACGGGTGTGTAGCCTGTAGCAGAAATGGCACTTGTCGTGGATACGTAGGAAAAAGGGGTTGTAATGACTTCCCCGCTTGTTGCGAGTGTTCTATAGGCGAGCTCCAGCCCAACAGTTCCGCTCGCAACACAAAGAAGATTTTTTACTCCCAAATACTCTTCCAGCCTCTTTTCCAGCTCCTGAACAAGGGGGCCATTGTTCGTGAGCCAGCCGCTATCGTATATTTTATCGATATAGGATTTGAATTTTTCACGATCGGGATAATATACTTTCGTAACATATGTCATCTATCGTCTCCTCTATATTTGTTTACATACCATTGGATTGTTTTCAGGATGCCGCTTTCGAAATTTTCATCCGCCTTCCAGCCCAATTCATTTTCTATTTTTGTAGCATCGATGGCATAACGCCGGTCATGCCCCGCGCGGTCTTCCACATATGTAATTAATTCATTATAACTCTTAATTTCTGAATTGTTGGCAATAGGGTGTAATTCGTCTAGAATTGCACATATTGTTTCCGCTATCTGTATATTGGTTCTTTCGTTTCTTCCGCCGATGTTGTAGGTTTCGCCGGCTCGCCCTGAATGGTAGGCCAGGTCGATCCCTTTACAGTGGTCGAGCACATAAAGCCAATCGCGGATATTTTTGCCGTCCCCGTAGATGGGAATGGGATTACCCCCAATGGCGTTTCGTATAATTGTCGGGATCAGCTTTTCGTCATGTTGCTTGGGGCCGTAGTTGTTGGAACAGTTGGTTATGACCGTGTTCAAACCGTATGTGTGATGATAGCTTCGCACTACCATGTCGCTGGAGGCTTTGGATGCCGAATAGGGAGAATTCGGAGCATAGGGTGTCTCTTCGGTAAAGAGTCCGGTTTCGCCTAGCGTTCCATAGACTTCATCTGTCGAAATATGGTGAAAGCGGCATGCTTCATAATTCTTTTTATATGCAAACGGCGCTTCCATCCAGTGTTTGTAGGCTGTGTCCAGCAGTGCGAAGGTGCCGTTGACGTTGGTTTCGATGAATATGGCCGGATTTTTGATGGAATTGTCCACATGGGATTCCGCGGCAAAATGGATGACGCCCTGGATATCGAACGTATCGAAGAGATATTCGACCAGTTCCCGATTGCCGATATTGCCGTGCACGAAGGTATAGCGTGGATGATTTTCGACCTCTTTGAGGTTATCAAGGTTCCCTGCGTAGGTGAGCAGATCTAGATTGACAATATGGTAATCGGGGTATTTTTCAAGAAAATAGGGAACGAAATTAGAACCGATAAAACCCGCACAGCCAGTTACGAGAACGGATTTCATTTTTCACCTGCCATTTCGAGCATATATTGGCCATACTCAGTTTTTTTATAAGGCTCAGCGAGCTTGATAAGTTCTTCATCGCTGATCCATCCTTTGTAGTGAGCGATCTCTTCGATACATGCGACCTTGTATCCCTGCCTGTGTTCGATAGTTCGAATAAACTGGCTCGCTTCAGCCAAGCTTTCATGCGTTCCGGTATCGAGCCATGCATAACCGCGCCCCAGAAGTTGCACTTCCAGCTTTTGGCGCTTTAGATACTCCTGGTTGACTGAGGTTATCTCCAGCTCTCCCCGTCTGGAAGGCTTGACGTTTTTTGCTATCTCTATTACGTCGTTGTCGTAAAAATAGAGTCCTGTGACGGCATAGTTGCTCTTTGGTTTTTTCGGCTTTTCTTCAATGGATAGCACCCTTCTTTCTTTGTCGAACTCTACGACGCCAAAACGTTCGGGATCTTTGACCTGGTATCCGAAAATTGTAGCCCCCTCTTTTTTTTTGGCCGCTCTTTCCAGTACAGGAGTCAGCCCGGGCCCGTAAAAAATATTATCCCCCAGAACCAATGATACATTATCGTTGCCGATAAATTCTTCTCCGATAATAAAGGCTTCGGCAAGGCCGTTCGGGTATTTTTGGACCGCATAGCTAAAATGCATTCCCAAGTGAGAGCCATCTCCGAGAAGTTCTTCGAACCGTATGATGTCGGCTGGTGTCGAAATGATCAGAATATCTTTTATACCAGCGAGCATCAGAACCGAAAGAGGATAGTAGATCATCGGCTTATCGTAGATGGGCAACAACTGTTTCGATATCGCCTGTGTAATAGGGTAAAGCCTGGTACCGCTTCCTCCGGCGAGAATGATACCTTTCATCGCTTTTCTCCTTTCTGGGTCATCCTTTTACGCCTATCTGGAAGTATTCGAAGCCTTCTTTGTTCAATTTTGTCATATTGTATTGGTTTCGGCCGTCGAATATAATCGGTTTTTTGAGCCTTTTTTTGATTTCATCGAAATCGGGGCTTCTGAACTCCTTCCATTCTGTCACCAAAATCATGGCATCGGCATTGGTCAATGCGTCATATTTGCTATCGACATATTCGATATTCGGGTTGTCTTTTAGATAGAAACTCTTCGCTTCGTGAATCGCTTTTGGATCTT
>JAMOOM010000053.1 GCA_027065515.1 Campylobacterales bacterium | reverse complement strand
CCCTTGATATAAGCCGCGATCTCTTTCATATAGTTCCAGCTGAATTCGAAATATTTCGTCTTTTCCAAGGCTGCGGCCCAACTGTCGAATATCTGCACGGCATCTACGCCCGATTCGATCTGTTTTTCGAGATACAGCTTCACCACTTCCGTCACTTCCCTGAGCAGGGCGTGAACCAATTCGGGCTGGGTATAGACGAGCTTTTTTACGATGTTGTAGGTTTTTGTGCCTCTTCCTTCGATCATGTATGTGATGAGCGTCCATGGTGCGCCGGTAAAACCGATCAGGGCCTTGTCTTCGGATAGTCGCTTGCGAACGATTCTGATCGTGTCATAGACATATGTGAGGCGTTCGTGGGCATCGGGATCGAGGCGTTTTATATCTTCCATCGTGCGGATCGGATCGCTGAATACCGGCCCTTCACCCTTTTCGAATGTCAGGTGCATCCCCATTTCCAAAGGAATTACGAGAATGTCGCTAAATAAAATAGCGGCATCTACTCCGACTATATCTACAGGCTGTAGCGTAACTTCCGCCGCCATCTCGGGGTTTTTGCAAAGTGTGAGAAAGTCTCCGGCCTTCTGCCTAACCGCCATATATTCCGGCAGATATCTGCCTGCCTGGCGCATCATCCAGACGGGGGTATATGGAGTGGGTTTGTTGAAACATGCATCGATAAAAATCATTAGTGGTTGCCTCCTTTGTGCAGAAAATAGAGGCCTATAGAAAGAGCCAATATCGCAATTGCGAAATAGAGCATCTCCAGAGGCGAGCTATAGTTGGTATAAAGCGCTTTTTTGAAAAAGCTCACCACTAGAACCATTACGATCACTTTGGCCAATTTATCTTTGAGCTCGTCTAGTGTGTGGATCTGAAGAATTTTCGAGTCCGTTCCTTTATGTTTGGCCGGGTCTATTTCGGATATGAACAGCTCATAGATTCCAAAGCTGAAAATCAGCATCACTATCGCCATGAGATAAAGATCCACGGCGCCGATAATGACTCCCACCAGCTCTTCATGAAAGTGTTCCGGATGGGTGTGGCTGAAATATATATCGAATGTCTTGATGGCGATATGCCAGATATCCGTGCTGGCCACGACAAAAAGTGCGATAGCGCCGACCATGCTGAAAACGACGGCCAGAATGACAAAAAGCCTGCCATTCCACAGGGTAGATTCGAAGATTTTTTCAATTATATTCATTCTGATTCCATCTCGATCCATTTTAGCGCTATACGCACGGCATTGGTCGCTGCGCCGACGCGCAGGTTGTCGGCTACGACGAACATGTGAAGTATGTTCGATCGGTATATATCACGGCGGATACGCCCGACGAAAGTCTCGTTTCTGTCCACGCAGAGCGCGGGCATCGGGTATATGTTGTGTGCGGGATCGTCCAATATGACTATATTTTCGCCTTTTGCGATAGTTTCGCGCGCAGCGTCGGCATCTACATCTTTTTTGCACGTGACCGTAACGCTTTCGGCATGGCCCCGAAGAGTGGGAACGCGCACGCAAGTGGCCGCCACTTCGATCGTGTCATGCATGATCTTGTTGGTTTCGTTTACCATTTTCATCTCTTCTTTGGTGAAGCCGTTTTCGGTGAATAGGTCAATTTGTGGAATTACATTCAGCGCTATCTGATGCACAAAACGCTCTTTTGGGCTCTCGTCGAGTTTGAAGGCGAAGAACGCCTGCATCTGGTTTACAAGCTCTTGCATAGCGCTTTTGCCTGCACCGGATGTTGCCTGATACGTACTTACATCTACGCGTTCGATACCGTAATTGTCTTGCAGAGGCTTGAGGGCCTGCACCATCTGGATCGTAGAGCAGTTGGGATTTGCTATGATCCCTTTTTCTCTCCATCTCGAGATATCCTGGGGATTGACTTCCGGCACCACCAGCGGCACCTCCGGATCCATTCGGAAGTGACTTGTGTTGTCGATGACGACCGCGCCGGCTTCTGCGGCAAAGGGTGCGAAATGGGCAGAAACCGATCCGCCTGCACTGAAAAGGGCGATATCGATCTCTTCCGTTTCAAAAATCGTCTCCGTCAACTCTTTGACCGAAATCTCTTCGTCTTTGTATGTGACATATCCGCCCGCACTGCGTGCGCTGGCCATAGGGACGAGCTTCGCTACCGGAAAATCGAACTCTTCCATCACTCTGAGCATCTCTTCTCCCACGGCGCCGGTAGCGCCTACGACTGCTACGTTGTATCTACGCATATTCTCCACCTCTTTGCAAAATTACGCGATTATAGCCAATTTTTGGTTAGAGGCACCCTATATTCTCGCATCCAAAAAAAGATCCTCCTCTGTGATGATATCGCTATCTGAAAGAATGGCTGCACGCTCTACCACCGCGATCAGTTCTCGGATATTGCCGGGCCAGTCGTATCTCATTAGACGTTCGATGGCTTCCTGGCTGAAATTCTTCGGCCCGAAGCCATATTTCTTGGTTACCTCTTCGAGTTTTTTTTCCGCGATAGGTAATATTTCGTCTCTGCGCTCTCTCAAGGGCGGGATACGTATGGGAATGGTAGCGATACGGTAATATAGATCCTCTCTGAACATCTGCTCTCTTATTTTTGTCTGGATATCTGCATTGGTCGCGGCTACGATGCGTACGTCGATCGGTACTCCTTTCGTGGCGCCCAGCCGATTGATGATCTTCTCCTGTAGGGCGCGTAGAAGCTTCGCTTGCAGGTGGTAGGGCATTTCGGCGATTTCGTCCAAAAAAAGCGTGCCTCCATTGGCCGCTTCGAATGTTCCTATTTTTGTCTCGAGCGCATCGGTAAACGCCCCTTTTTCGAAACCGAAAAGCTCGCTCTCTATCAAATTTTCCGGAATTGCCGCCATATTCAAGGCGATAAAAGGTTTATCTCTTCTTGGGGAATGGGCATGAATAGTCTTGGCGAACAACTCCTTCCCGACACCGCTTTCGCCCAGAAGCAGTATAGCAGCATCGCTGCGAGCGGCCTTTTTGACCAGATAAAGAGATTTTTGAAGCGCTTCGGAAGTGCCATAAAACAGCTCTTCGCCAGCGTTGTATTTTTTGATTTCAGCGGTTGGTTCAGCTTTTGTGAGCCGGGCGCGCGCTTTTTTTGCCCGTCTTATCGCCTCGACGAGCGTCTCCACCTCGAATGGTTTGGTCAGAAAGTCACGTACTCCCAGGCGGATGGATTCGATGGCTCGTCCAAGCGTAGCGTTGCCGGTGATGATGATGGCATCGTATTTTCCACCCAGTTTTTCCAGAAACTCGATGCCGTCCATGCCTGGCATCGTGATATCGGAGATTACCAGCTCGTAGCTTTCGTCGATTTTTTTGAGGGCCTCTTTTGCATTTCTGAAAGTGATCACCTCGAACTCTTCGTAATCACCGAGAGCGATTTCAAGCGATTTTCTCATATTGATGTCGTCTTCGACGATAGCTATTTTCATTCCGTTCAATCTCCCCCTCTTTCCAAATCTCTTTTGATGATAACGAACCCCTCGTTAAAATCCACTTTCAGCCTCGTTGGCGGTATGCGAAGCGAGACTGTATCGCGCTGTCGCAGAAGGTTTGTATATGTTTCATAGGATCGAAGCCAAATAGCGCTTTTTTGCAAGCACTCGAGAAGATCTTTTCTATGGTTTTTCGCAAATGTTTGAAAGCGTGTTTGTGGCGAAGGAAAACGGCAGATTTCTATAAAATGGCCGGAAAAGGTGGTCATGGCAGCGCTTATGGATAACTTCTCGTAAGCTACCGCATGGTCTCGTGCAACAAGATGATAGGAGAGATAAAAATCGCCGGCAAATACCGGCAGCGAAGCAAAAAGCGCAATCAGCGCGAAAGGCGGTCGTACCATCTTTTGCCGTCGATAGTCACTTCCATCTCCACTTCGTAAAGACCGTTTTTGAATCTGGTATCGAGAATTTTGGCATTTCGGATGATCGCATTGATCTGGGTGCGGACGGTAGAGCGGCTTATCATCATATTTCGCACAAGATCACGCCCCTCTATGCGTACGCCGCAGATCTTTTCGCCGAGTTGTCGATAGGCATCGGCGATTGCAGCTCGCTTAGCCAGCGCCATCGCCTGTGCCGGAGAGATGGTGTTGACGGGCGCGACACCCTGTCCTACGACCTGAAAATGTACTTTGTTGCGCATCGAAAGCGTGCATTGGGCATTTTCGCTATCGATACTTTTGGGTTCCATAATTGCGGGCATTGCAGGAGTTTTCGGTTTTGCAGTTTTTCTCTGAATGCTCTTTTCGACCTTTGGAGTAGGGCAGGTTTCCGCCATCAGCACTGCCGATGCAAATACCGTAACGAGTAGTGGCCATATTTTCATAAGTTTCTCCTATCAAGATTTGAGGGTGACCTAAAAGGGGTCTCCAAAGAAAACAATGAAAGCAATATCCGTTCCTTGCCAAAACGGATATTTTGAACTTTCGGTGCGACCACTTCCGGTCAGATCATGGAGCTGCCTGCAATCAAGATACCGGTTTAGAGATCTTCGCCTTCCAAAAGCTCCTCTTCGGCTTTCTCTTTGGGGCAGCTCGCGATAGAGTTGACGCGATCGTCGGCATCGAGGGACACGATCTTCACGCCACTGGTGTTCCGGCCGGCTTTGCGAATGCTCTGCATATCGACACGGATCATCTTCCCTTTTTGTGTGAGTACCATCAGGTCTTTGTGTATATCCACTATGACCACACCTACCGCATCACCTGTGCGTGGCGTCAGCTTCATTGCCACAACGCCCTTGCCTCCACGGCTTTGCAGGCGATATTCACCCGCTTCGGTCCGTTTGCCGATACCTTTTTCAGCGACCGTAAGAAGCTCCTGTTTCTCGTCGCGGATCGTCGTAGCGCCAACTACGCGATCCCCTTCGATTTTGAATCGTATCGCCGTTACACCCCGTGCTGTGCGACCTATCTCTCTGGCGTCGGAGACCGGGAAGCGAATGCACATTCCCTTTTTGGTCAATACGAAAAGCCACTGCGTTTCAGGAAGTACGATCTTGGCTGTGACTAGCTCATCCTCTTCGTCGAGCGTAATGGCGCGTACGCCAACTGAGCGGATATTTTTGAATTCGCTAAGATTGGTCCGCTTAACGATTCCGTTTTGCGTAAAGAAAGCAAGCGATTTGTTTTCATCGAAATCTGTGGTGGGAATGATCGCCATGATATTCTCATCGGGTTGCAGCTGGATCAGGTTCACCACCGCTTTTCCTTTGGCCGTCCGGCTGCCTTCTGGAATCTTGTACACCTTGAGCCAGTACAGCTGACCGCGATCCGTTACGAACATAAGCGTATCGTGCGTATTGGCGGTGAAGAAATTTTCGATGAAGTCGTCTTCGTGAGTCGTGACGGCCGTTTTGCCCTTGCCGCCACGATGCTGTTTTTCGTACTGCTTTACAGGCACGCGTTTGATATATCCGCGGTGCGTGATCGTGACCACCATGGATTCGTTCGGTATCAGGTCTTCTATGTCGATATCTTCGTAATCGTCCACGATCTCCGTGAGCCTTGGGGTGGAGAAATTTTCCTTGATTTCGAGAAGCTCTTCTTTGATGATCTGGCTCAAAAGATCTTCGCTTTTCAAGATACTGCCGAGCCGCTCGATTTCGGCCATGAGCTCTTGATACTCTTTTTCGATTTTGTCCCGCTCGAGCCCCGTAAGGCGCTGAAGGCGCATATCCAAGATCGCCTGCGCCTGCTTTTCGCTGAGGCTAAAGCGCTCCATCAGTCCCGATCTCGCCTCGTTGGCGTCGGCGCTGGCTCTGATGAGTGCGACGATTTCGTCGATATTGTCGAGCGCGATACGCAAACCTTCGAGAATATGAGCGCGAGCCTTCGCCTTTTCGAGTTCGAAGATCGTGCGGCGGATAATGACGGTTTTGCGATGCTGGATGAAAAGATTCAGCAGTTCCATCAGTGTGAACACTTTGGGCTCTTTGTTCTGGATGGCCAGCAGAATGATGCCGAATGTCGTCTGCATCTGGGTCGATTTGTAAAGATTGTTCAAAACGATCTCGCTCATCGTGTCTTTTTTGAGTTCGATGACTACCCGTATTCCTTCGCGATCCGATTCGTCGCGTACTTCACTGATGCCCTCGATCGCTTTGTCTTTGGCCAGATGGGCGATATTTTCGATCAGTTTCGATTTGTTTACCTGGTAGGGAAGTTCGTCGATGACGATAACTTCGCGTTGCCCTTTTTTTTCAATATGGATTTTGGCGCGTACCTTTATGCGCCCTCTGCCGGTTTTGTAGGCTTCCATGATCCCTTTGCGCCCAAATATAATCCCGCCTGTGGGAAAGTCGGGGCCTTTTACGTGCGCGAGCAGATCTTCTATTTCGGCCGAAGGATTGTCTATGAGCTCCAAGAGTGCATCGATCAGTTCGTCTAGGCGGTGAGGGGGGATATTGGTCGCCATACCTACGGCGATACCGTTGGATCCGTTCAGAAGCAGATTTGGAACCCTGCTGGGGAGCACATCGGGCTCTCTCATCGTATCGTCGTAGTTGGGAATGAAGTCCACGGTATCTTTTTCTATATCCCGCAGCAACTCTTCGGCCAGGCGTGTCATGCGAGCTTCTGTATAACGCATCGCGGCTGGATTGTCTCCATCGATGGAGCCGAAGTTACCCTGTCCATCCACAAGAGGAATGCGCATCGAAAAATCCTGTGCCATGCGTACCAGCGCGTCATAAACGGCTGTATCGCCGTGAGGGTGGTACTTACCGATAACATCACCGACTATACGCGCGGATTTCTTGTAGGCCGCGCGTGAAGTGAGTCCCAGTTCGTGCATCGCAAAAAGAATTCGGCGGTGGACGGGCTTTAGCCCATCTCTGGCATCCGGAAGAGCACGACCGATAATAACGCTCATCGAGTAGTCGAGGTAACTTCCTTTGATACTCTCTTCGATAGAAATTTCCTGGATATCTTCGTTCTCTTTAAATAGATCTGACATTCAAAACCTTTTACTTTCGGCAAATCGAATAATGAAAGATTTTATCGAAAAATATCTAATATGCAGGTAAATTGGGCAATGACTTTGACGAGACCCTTGGCGACGGTCGGATATGCAAAAGTTTTTTGCAGCTTGCATACACAAATACAAATGTAAGACTATTTCGTTAAAATAGATAGTAAAAATTTAAAGAGAGTCTATTTTATGCCGATCGGAAATATCAAATACAAACTTTTAATACTGTTTCTCATCCCGGCAGTCGGTATGCTCTATTTCTCGTTTGGCTACGTTCGGGATAAATTCCGTCTCTATCACAATGTCGTGTATCTCGATACGGTCTCCTCTTATGTCGAAAGTGCCTCATCCTTGATAGAAGAGTTACAGAAGGAGAGAGGGTTGAGTATCGCTGCGACAGATTCAAACGGGTTTTTCAAAAAAGAGCTCGAAAAACAGAGGAGTTTGACGGCCAGAGCGTTTCAGCATTTTGCGTCGCTTGTCGATCGGGAGCAGAGATTTTTTAAGAACGACCGGATCAAAAAAATTCTGCTCGATTATTCGAAGCTGGAGGCGTTTCGGGAAAAGATCGACGCCGGCTCGGTTTCGATGTACGACATCCTTCGGCGGTATGGAGGATTGGTAAGCGAGCTGATCGAAAGCACCGGTATGTTGAAATCGACTTTTATCAATGAGGACTTTTTCTATCTCGTCAACGGTTACGCAAACCTTTTGAAGCTTTCGGAAAACAGTGGCCAGCAGCGTGCCCTCGTTTCCCGGGCGCTTTTTAGTAAAAACCTCTCTCCTCGTTTGGAGAAGCTTCTTTATCGGCTCGAAGCGGAAGCCGAATCACTCTATAAAACAATCAAAAACGAATCGAGCGTCCCGGTTTTGAATGCGTATATCCAATCGATTCCCGGGACACTGGAGGAGAGGTATCGAAATATCCGAGAAAAGATCGTTTATGAGAAAGCTTTCGATGTTATCGATATCAAAAGCTGGTGGAAGCTCTCCACCGATTACATCGACCGTCTCTTTCGGGCCGACGAGAAGATTCTTTTTCGCCTGAAAGAGATGAAAAGAAGATTGAAAGCCGAAGCCGATAGAGAACTTATCATAGCATCCGTGCTGTGGATCATGACGCTTCTTGCAATGTATGGGATGATATTGCTGTTTACGCGGATGCTCGATGCCTATGAAAGAGAGGCAGAGTCGGCCAAAGAGAGTCGTAAACTCTACAAAGCTTTTTCCGAAGTGCTCTCGATGCTGATCTATACCCGCGAAAAGAGAGCGATATGGCAGGCTGTCTGCGCGATTTTATACCAGACAGGAAGGTTTAATCAGGTGTGGATAGGTCGATGTGCGGATGGAAAAATCGAAGTAGTTCATACTGAGAATACCTCGCGGGCGTTGATCGAAAAAGAGTTGAATGAAAAAGATGGAAAACCTATACAGCTAAAACACGAAATTGCACGAGCGGTAGAAACAGGCCAATACGAAATCGTTGTGAGCGGAAACGATCCCTCGCCGATCTATAAAAATACCGAAGCGTTCGGGATTTTCCCTATTCCTCGCCAAGAAGATGAGAGCTGTGTTTTGGTCGTGGGCACATCCTCGCAGAATATGTTCGATGCCGAAGTGATTGATATGCTGGGGCGTATCGTCGATACGATCGGTTATGTATTCGAGAGTATAGCCATGCGCAAGAAGGAAGAGGCCATGAAGCGGGAGCTCTCTTTGATGGCATACGCGTTCGATACTCAAGAAGCCATAACCATTACCGATGAAATGGGCCGTATAGTAAAGGTTAACAAGGCCTTTAGCCACATTACGGGGTATGAACCTTCCGAAGTGATCGGGAAGAGTCCCAGCGTGTTGAAATCCGGTATTCACGATCGGGAGTTTTACAGCGAGATGTGGAGTGATATTCGAAAGCATGGTTATTGGAAAGGGGAGATTTTCAACAAGCGGAAAAACGGAGAAATCTATCCCGAGCTTCTTTCGATCAGCGCCGTGAAAGACCACAAAAGCCACACCTCTCATTACGTGGCCCATTTTTTCGATACCACGGAGCTGAAAGAGGCTCAAAAACATGCGGAATATCGGGCGCAGCACGATCCTTTGACCGGCCTTCTCAATAGGCAGAAGCTTCTGGAGGAGCTCGAAAGGGTATATCGTGACGGCAAAGAGAGCGGAATATACAGCGCTTTTTTATTCTTCGATCTGGATAATTTCAAACAGATAAACGATAATTATGGCCATCATGTCGGAGATTTGGTTTTGGCAGAAACTGCAACGAGGCTAGAGTCTTTGGCAAGAGAGAGCGATATCGTAGCCCGGATTGCCGGAGACGAATTCGCTTTCATTTCCGTCCATCTGGATAGTGACAAATCCAAGGCTATCGAAAAGGTTTCGATTCTGCTCGAAAAGATCCGATCGTGTTTTCAAAAACCCATGGAGGTTGATGGACAACGAATAGAGGTGAGCTTCAGTATCGGTGTCAAAATATTTCCTGACAAAGAAAAGAGCGCCGATGAAGTGATGATGGATGCGGATGTCGCCATGTATCATGCGAAGAAAAACGGAAGAAATCAGCATCGTTTTTTCGATGACCAGCTCGATTTGGAATCGCGTCAGTTCCTTGCGTTGAGAGATGAATTGACTCAGGCCATAAAAAGAGAAGAGCTGCAGATATATTATCAGCCCCAGGTCTGGATCGAAAATGACAAGATCCGCGGATTTGAGGCGTTGATTCGGTGGAATCATCCTCAAAAAGGTCTATTGGAGCCTGAAGATTTTTTACATGTAACATTCTCCAACAGGCTCGATGACGAATTGACAAACTATACGATAATGAAAGTGTGTCAGGATCTACTTGCGTGGGAGGGTGTGCCGGGAGGATTCGAGGGTAAAATTTCGGTGAACATTTCTACGGAACAATTCTGGCGGCCCGATTTTACCGAGCGGATAAGCCATATGATCAAAAAGAGCGGCGTCGATCCGAAACGGCTCGAATTTGAAGTAGTCGAAGATGCACTGATGCAAAATATCGAGTATTCGATCGATATTATCAACCATTTTAGGTCTCTTGGCATCCAGTTCAGTATCGACGACTTCGGAACGGGATACTCTTCCATCAACTATTTGAAAAGATTGCCGGTGGACACGTTGAAAATCGACAAAAGCTTCGTGTCGGAACTTTTCGATGCGAACAATAAAGAGATCGTGCGGCTGATTGTAGAGATGACCAAGATTTTCAAGATGACCAGTATTGCAGTCGGAGTGGATGATCACAAGGTTTTGGAATTTTTGAAAGAGTGTGGATGCGATTGCTACCAGGGATACATTTTCAGCCATGCACTACCGGCCGAAAAAGCGATGAAGCTCATTAATCGCTGATGCGGAGATTAGAATTTTTCGATACTTTTTCCAAAATCATGGAGATATTAGGGTGAGCGAATCCTTATCTGAATATTGCCTAAAATTTAATCATATCGAATCTACGAGATTAATTATAATGTGTGCCCAGACTTTATCTTCAAGGGGATACACATGAATGCGCACGATTTGTCTTATGTGTTAGATACCTTCTTTCTGCTCTTTTCGACGATTCTCATCATTTTGATGGTGCCGGGTTTCGCGATGCTCGAAGCGGGCATCGTGCGGACCAAAAACGTAAGTGCGGTCTTGACTGTAAATACGATGATCTACGCTGTCGCATCGATGGCTTTTTTGCTTATAGGCTATAAGTTGGCATTCGGCTCATGGGAAAACGAGAGTGTCAGCAAATGGGCCGCATTTTTGTTTCAGATGGCATTTGTCGGAAAAACGGTCAATATCATGAGCGGGGGCGTTAGCGAAAGAACCCGTATCATACCGTTGATTTTGTTCGCTGCAGTTATGGCAGCCGTGATCTATCCGGTTATCGTGAACTGGACATGGGGAGCCAATATGCTCAATGGAACATTTTTGGATATTAGCTCCATGCGCGATCTGGCAGGATCTACGGTCATCCACTCCACTGGCGGATGGGCGCTTTTGGCCGCTATTATGATCATAGGCCCCAGAAAAGGGCGCTATGTTGGCAACAGGGTGCGTGTCATCCCTGCGTCCAATATCCCTCTCGTGACCCTGGGGGCACTGATTTTATGGGTGGGATGGTTTGGATTCAACGGCGGCTCGGTAGGATCCATTTCATCCAAAGAGAGTGCGGATACGGTCGCTCTGACTATAATGAACACAAATACGGCCGGACTTGCAGGGGCTATCATGGCAGCCACTATCGTATATATCCAATATAAAAAATTCGATATAACGATGATCTTGAACGGTGCGCTTGGTGGATTGGTGGCGATTACGGCTGGTGCCGATCTGTTCGATATCTATACTCCGATTCTGATTGGAGCTGTTGGTGGTGCGCTCGTCGCGTTCGCAGTTCCATTTTTCGACAAGCTCCGGCTGGACGACCCGGTGGGCGCTCTCTCTGTGCATCTGGTTAATGGGATCTGGGGGACGATCGCAGTGGGGCTGTTTGCAAAAGATATCTCACTGATGACTCAGATCAAGGGTGTTGTCGTTGTGGGGGTTTTTGCCTTTGTGGTATCATATGTCACACTGTTTTTGATCGATAAAACCGTACACTTCCGTGCAGGTGACGATGAGCAGATGGAGGGCCTCGATCTCGAAGAGTGCGGCCTCGAGGCGTATCCGGAATTTAAACGTGCCATATAACAAGGAGCCAATGAAATGAAAAAAATAGAAGCGATCATCAAGCCTTTCAAGCTCGAAGATGTCAAAGAGGCGCTGGCAGAAGCCGGAATCACTGGAATGACGGTGAGTGAAGTGAAAGGTTATGGCCGTCAGGCGGGACATACAGAACTATATCGCGGTGCCGAATATGTCGTGGATTTCATTCCGAAAATCAAGATAGAAGTCGTAGTCTCCCAAAAAGATGTCGAAAATGCCGTACAGGCGATCGTCGAATCCGCACGCACGGGTAAAATCGGTGACGGAAAGATATTTGTCACAGATATAGAGAGAGTTATTCGCATACGCACGGGCGAAGAGGACGAAGAGGCTATCTAAGTTTTTTCTCTTTCGTGTCCTTATGAAACGCCTTATCGGGAGTTTTTGGAGATATCCTCTATGAACTCCTCTTCGACCTTTTGGTTCTTTTTGCGATAAAAGTAGAACACTCCTGTCACCAATACTATGATTCCACCAATAAGATAGTGCAGAACGCTTTGAATCTGCTCTTCATGCTCACCAAAAATATACCCCAGTGCCAGAAGCACTCCACTCCAGATGCCGGCGCCTAGAAACGTGTAGAAGCTGAAGCTAATCAGCGGCATTCTGCCTATGCCTGCCGGCAGGGAAATGTACTGTCTGATGCCTGGAAGGAGTCGTCCCCAGAATGTGCTGGGCGGCCCATATTTTTCAAAAAAATTTTCTACCTTCTCGATCGTTTCAGGCTTGATGAGCAGATATTTTCCATATTTGATGAGAAAAGGGCGACCAAGCTTGTGTCCAAGTGCGTAATTGAAGAGTGCTCCGGCCAAAGAGCCCCCCGCGCCGGCGAGAAATGCCAGTAGAAGACTCATCTCCCCCTTGCTAGCCAGGTAACCGGCGGGGATCATCGCCACTTCGCTGGGGAACGGGAAAAACGAGCTTTCAAGAAACATCATGATGAAAATTCCCGCATATCCCATCGCCCCGACAGTTTCTACTATCCAGTTGACTATTTCGTGCATTTGGTATCCTGTTTTTGTGCTGTGAAATAATAATGGCGGTATAATACACTAAAAAAGGATGAAAAATGGTGATTTCCATCGACTCTCCTCTCGATATGCATCTACATCTTCGTGACGGCAGAATGCTCGATATTGTCGCGCCGTTGAGCGCAGAAACGTTTGCGGGCGGAATGGTGATGCCAAACCTGGTGCCTCCGGTAACATCCAGAGAGGATGTGCGATCATACCGCAAGCGTATTTTGAAAGCACAGGGCGATGAGCGCTTCGTGCCATATATGACACTCTTTTTCAGATCGGACTATACACCGGAATTTCTACACTCGGTAAAAGATGAGATCCTTGCGATCAAGCTCTATCCTGCAGGTATTACGACAAATTCGGAAGGTGGCGTGAAAGGGTTCGATATAGAGGAGCTCTCTCCCGTACTTGGCGTGATGAGCGATCTGAAAATTCCTCTTTGCGTGCATGGCGAGACCGGAGGCTTTGTGATGGATCGCGAAGCCGAGTTCATTCCAATCTACGAGATGTTGGCCAAAAATTTTCCGGATCTGACGATCGTGATGGAACATATCACGACCAAAGAGGCCGTAGCTGCACTCGATCGATACGACAATCTATATGCGACTATCACACTTCACCATCTTTACATAACGCTCGATGAGGTTGCAGGCGGATTGTTGCAGCCTCATCTTTTTTGCAAGCCGATCGCCAAACGCCCCGAAGATAGAGACGCATTGTCGAACGTGGCGTTGAACGCCCATCCCAAAGTGATGTTCGGTTCCGATTCCGCGCCACACCCGCGAGAGAAAAAAGAGGCACCCGGGTGCGCAGCCGGCGTATTTACCGCACCTATCGCCCTTCCTGCGCTGGCGCAGCTCTTTGAGAGAAATGGAGCGCTGGACAATCTGCAGGCTTTCGTCAGTGACAATGCGCGCAGAATTTACGGCATCGAGCCAATCGAAAAAGAGGTGGTGCTTGAAAACAGCCCCTATCTGGTGCCGGAAATTTACGAAGGTACGGTCGTCCCGATGTTCGCCGGCCAAACCATTTCGTGGAGAGTGTTGAGTGTCGGGTAAAGTTCTATTGCTTGAGGACGATACCCTTTTTGGGGAAACGCTCGTCGATTTTCTCGAAGAGGAGGGTTTCGAGGTAGATCACTATACCGATTCCAGATCGGCAGCCGATTCGCTGTTTGAAAAAAAGGGCTACGATATATATCTGCTGGATGTCAATGTGCCTGGAATGAACGGTTTCGAGCTGCTTGAAAGGCTCAGGGCAAGCGGGGATGAGACTCCGGCGATCTACATCACCTCCGCGCGGGACAAAGAGGCTCTGTTTACAGGTTTCAACAGCGGAGCCGATGATTATATGAAAAAGCCTATCGATCTGGATGAGTTGATATTGCGTATTCGAGTGCAGCTTCGTCGCCATACAGGGGCGAAAAAGATGAGTGTCGGGCCATATCTTTTCGATATGGAGCGGCTGGTGCTCTACAAAGACGAAGAGCCTCTGGCTCTCCCTAGAAAACTGGCGGAATTGTTGGCGTTGTTGCTGAGCAATCGCGGCGAGGTGGTAAGCAGCGAAGAGATTCTTTACGAGCTGTATGGCGATGAGAGCCCGGGAAATGGTGTGATAAGGGTCTATATCAATAAGCTCAAACAGCTCTTTGGCAAAGAGTCGATCAGTAATATCAGGGGTATCGGGTACTGCTTTGAGGCGTAAAGAGATTTTCAAGGTTTTGATATTCTATGTCGTCTCTTTTATGGCTATGGGTGCAGTCGTGTGGCTCGTATTCGAAAATTTCGGCTATACGAGAGAAAACTTTTTTGTCGTAACCATGGTGCTGTTTCCGCTTTTGATCTTTTTTGGATATCTGCTATCGAAAATTGCTCTCGAGCCTCTCTTTGTCACCAACGATCTTCTGGATCGTTTGCTCAAAGATACCCTGCATGAGCTGAATATTCCTCTTTCGACCATTTTTGCCAATGTATCGATGCTGAGCCGCTTTGAAAACGATCGAAAAAAGCTAAAACGGCTATCGAGGATAGAGAAAGCCGGCGGCCATCTTTTGGAGCTTTATGAAGATCTGGACTATTTCATCAAAAAAGAGATCGGCAGCGTAGAAAAGGAGCGTTTCGAGTTGAGGGAGGTAGTCGAAAAAAGTGTTCGAAAAATGGAAGATATCCGAGGCGATATTTCGATACAATATCGCAGTTTCGACATGAGTGTCATCGCCGACAGGCGTGGGTGTCAGAAGGCGATCGACAATCTGCTGAGCAATGCGATCAAATACAACCGCCCTGGAGGAAGTGTAAAGATATTCGAAGAAAAAGGGAGTCTGGTGGTCCAAGACAGTGGGATCGGCATGGATGATCAGACGCTTTTTCGTGTCTTCGACAGGTATTATCAGAGTGAATTGAGTGCATCGGGATATGGGATAGGATTACATATCGTCAAGACATTCTGCGACCAGCATGGCATAAAGATCAAGATCGAGTCGAAAGTGAACAGCGGGACAACCTTCCGCCTGGATTTTAAAGGAGTGAAAGCATGAACGCTAAAACCATGACCGATATGGTCGATTACGGATTTATCGGAGTGTTGGCAGCTATGAGTGTTCTGGCGCTTTGGCTGATACTGGAGCGCTATTTTTACTATCGGCATGTCGATCTTCACGGCTTTAAAGAGAAAGAGTCGCTCGAGATCGCTTTGGGGGAGAATCTGACGATGATCGCTTCCATCGGTGCGAACGCCCCTTTTATCGGCCTGCTGGGAACCGTCGTAGGGATCATGGTGACATTCGTGACGATCGGTCAGAGTGGATTGGTGGAGACAAAAGAGATCATGGTGGGATTGGCCCTCGCACTCAAGACTACCGCGGGTGGTATCGTGGTGGCGATTCCCACGATTTGGCTCTACAATATGCTTTTGCGAAAGAG
>JAMOOM010000052.1 GCA_027065515.1 Campylobacterales bacterium | reverse complement strand
AAAGTAGAAAATCGCAAACAGTATCAGAAGCGGAAACAATGAAGCGAGAATATTACCCTGTTCAGCACCATTCATACATCTATCCTTTATCACTTAAAAATTTGAAGCACTATTTTAGCACTCCGGTGATTAGTTTAGGCTTTTTTTCCGCCCTAATGGCTTCGGCTTTTATCTATATCTCATATTTCGGGCTGCATTGGCCATTGGCACAGACGCTTTTTGGGATTTTGGCTCTCCATTTTTGGCTTACAATAAATCCCCGGGCTCTATTTTGGAGCGGTTTTTTCACCGCGGCACTTTGGTTTTGGTGGATATCTCTTAGTTTCAGATACTACGATCTGACATGGATGATCCCTTTTGTCGTCGCACTCATCTCGATAGCTTACGGCATACTGTTCAGACTGGTCGCCGCGCTTCCCCATGTCGCTTTGCGGGCAGTGGCTTTCGCTCTTTTCGAATACCTGCACCCTCTCGGTTTCGACTGGTTTCGGCCTGCGCTGCTCTTTACGGGCTCTTTGCTCGGAGACAGCCTGTGGCAGCTTTGGATCGTTCTGTTTTCGCTCGCACTTTTCGCCTCTTTCAAAAGTCGCTGGCGCTATGCGGCGCTGGCGCTGATACCGCTTGCCATCCATCAGCCCAAGATACCCGTTTCTTCGACGCCTGAATCCCTTTTGCAAAAGATAGAGCTTGTAAACACGCAGATCGATCAGGCCAAAAAGTGGAATCCACGCTACAAAGATGCAATCATCGGTCTCAATTTTCAAACCATCGAAAACGCGATCGAGAGAAAAAAGGAGGCGATCGTACTGCCTGAAAGCGCCTTTCCTCTCTATCTGAACCGCGACACGGAGCTAATGGAGAGACTTCTGAAGCTAAGCGGAAAGATCACGATTTTTACCGGGGCTCTATATGCGGATGGATCCGGCGCGTACAACTCCGCCTATCTCTTCAAAGATGGCCGCGTACGAGTTATGCACAAAGTGGTGCTCGTTCCATTCGGAGAAGCGGATCCGCTTCCTACGTGGATCGCACACTGGATCGACGAGATTTTTTTCGACGGCGCCGAAGATTACAAAACTGCAGCACATCCCAGCGATTTTACGATGGCAGGTAGCAGATGGCGCTGCGCCATCTGCTACGAAGCAACAAGCGAAAAGCTTTTCAAAGGCGATCCGGCCCGCATGGTGGCCATAAGCAACAATGCCTGGTTCACCCCCTCTATCGAGCCGACACTGCAGCGCCTTTTGATGCAGATGGAATCCAACAGGCACGGCACTACGATTCTGCACTCCACAAATGGCCCCGGTACTGGTATAATCCGACCCTCTTACCCTACAATATCCAAAGGAGCGCTACGATGAAAATAGCCCAAGACGTATCCGAACTGATCGGAAACACACCGCTGGTGAAACTGCAGTTTCCAAGCAGGGAGACAGGGTGCACGATATTGGGAAAATGTGAATTTATGAATCCTGGCGGATCGGTCAAGGATCGCATCGGCAAAAACATGGTCGAGAGGGCGCTAGAGCGCGGCATTATAGATAAAAACAGTACGATCATCGAGCCCACCAGCGGCAATACCGGGATCGCACTTGCGAGCATATGCGCCTCCAAAGGGATAAGACTGATTCTGACCATGCCCGAATCGATGAGTCTGGAGCGACGCAGGCTTCTTGAGGCGCTTGGCGCAAAGCTCGAGCTCACACCTGCGTCCGAAGGAATGAAAGGAGCGATCGATGCAGCCGAAAAGCTTCGTGATAAAATCGACAACTCCATCGTCTTGCAACAGTTTGAAAATCCGGACAACCCCGATATACACCGCAAAACGACTGCTCTTGAAATTTTACGGGATACCGATGGAAATGTCGATATATTCGTAGCCGCCGTAGGCACCGGAGGAACCATAACTGGTACCGGAGAAACGCTGAAAGCACACCTGCCAAACATTGAAATATATGCCGTAGAGCCTGAAAAATCTCCGGTGCTCTTAGGCGGCAAGCCGGGCCCTCACAAAATCCAGGGAATCGGCGCCGGATTCGTTCCAAAAATCCTGGATACGAAAGTTTACAAAGAGGTGATCGAAGTCCCGGATGAAGCCGCTTTTGAAACGAGTAGGCGCATCGCGAAAGAGGAGGGTTTGCTGGTGGGCATCTCCTCGGGCGCCAATGTCTATGCCTCTATGCAGGTAGCTTCACGCCCGGAGAACAGAGGCAAAACGATAGTGACCGTGCTGTGCGATACCGGAGAGAGGTATTTGAGCACCGATCTGTTCGAATAATATAATAAAGGAGATACCATGCTTTTAGAAACCATTTCCATACTCGACGGAACCATTCAGCATCTTTCGCATCATCAAGCACGCCTCAGCGCATCCCAACGTGCACTTTTTACCGAATATACACCGATCGACCTGGAGGATGCGATTCGTCCGACAAGCGCTTCCGGACAGATCAAGTGCCGCGTCAGATATGCGCAAGATCTCATCGACGTCACCTTCGAGCCATACATACCTCGGGAAATTCGCCGTCTGAAACCGATCGATTCGACGATCGAATATGCATACAAATATAGCGACAGAGAAGCCATAGAGGAGCTCTTCTCCCGTCGGGGCGAAGCCGATGATATCCTGATCGTCAAAAACGGCCTCGTCACCGATACGTCCGCCGCCAATATCGCCTTTTACGATGGCTCACGTTGGCATACCCCGAAAAATCCCCTGCTTCATGGAACCACCAGAGAGAGACTTTTGCGCAGCGGTTTCTTGACGCCACGGGATATCCCGATCGGACAAATCGATCGATTCGAAGCCTTCGCACTGATGAATGCAATGATCGGATTTCTACCGATAAGGAATGGTATAATTGCATAAAAAAGGGTTTGAATGCTCATCGATTTGATAAAAGAAGAGGAGTTCGGGCAGATGATGGAGGAGCATATCAAAGATATGCTTCTTTATCTATTGGAAAAAGATCAACCTTTCGGGCTGCTTTGCAATCTCGAACATGTCTCTTTCGATCCGCCATTACCCGAAGAGATCGCTTCGGCACTCC
>JAMOOM010000051.1 GCA_027065515.1 Campylobacterales bacterium | reverse complement strand
TTGAGCGCACGGCAGTTTCTTTGGAGAAAAAGTACGGCAAAAGACGGGTTGTATTGAAAGCCAAATCCTGCATAATCCATGCCGACAGGACGATGATGGAGATGGTGGTAGTGAATCTGGTGGATAACGCTCTTAAATATTCCGACGACGATGTCGAGATCGTATTAGAAGATGGAAAGCTTCGCGTTTCCGATAGAGGAAGCGGCATAGAGCCACCAGATATAGAGAGGGTTGTAAAAAAGTATTTCCGTGCCGATAAAAATGCATGGGACAATTCGATGGGGCTGGGGCTGGCGATAGTTGAATACATTCTCAAGCTTCATAATATGGAGCTTGTCATCGAGTCTGTCGTCGGCGAAGGAACCACGATCTGTATCGAGGGTATCCACACATCCATTAAAAGAGCACCTCTGAAAGGAGTGAAACGATGAAGAAAGAGACTGTTTTGGCGATTATAGGAGTCGCTATCGTTTTGGCCCTGGTGTGGCTGGGATTTTCAAAAAAGAGAGAAGAGGGCAAAAAACCTGCCAAGCCGACGGTGGTTGTCTATGTGAGTGAAAAGAGGTCCTTTTCGGAGCCGATTTTAAAGGATTTCGAGAGGGCTTCGGGTATCGAGGTGAGAGCGGTCTACGATACCGAAAAAACCGACGGAACAAGTATCGTGAACCGTCTGATAACCGAGAAGCCACACCCTAAAGCCGATGTTTACTGGGCGAACGAGCCTGTTCGCGCCGAGTTGCTCAAGCAAAAAGGTGTTCTTGCTCCTTATGCATCCAGGAAGTGTGAAACGATTCCTGCTTCTTTCAAGGATCGGAAGCATTACTGGTGTGGTTTTTCGGCCAGAGTGCGGCTTTTGGTAGCCGATGCCAATCTCTCCCCCGTGCCAGATTCCATATTTGCCTATACCGATCCCGTATTCGAAGGCAAAGGGGTTATCGCAAGGCCTCATATTCTCGATATCACCGCTGCCCATATGGCCGCACTCTTTGTCGAGTTGGGAAACGACAGGGCCGAGGCTTTTATGAACGCCATGCACAAAAATGGCGTCATGATGAGTCCCGACACCAGAGAAAGCGCCGAGCTTGTAGCGATGGGGCATGCGGGCTTCGCCCTGGTAAACAGTGACGATGCGGTGGCCCAAATACGCAAAGGTGCGAAAATCAAAATAATCTATCCCGACCAGAAAAAGGGACAGATAGGGGCGTTTGTTGTGCCAAATGCCGTGATGATGATAAAAAATGCGCCTCACCCCGAAAACGCCAAAAAACTCATCGATTACCTGCTCTCGAAAGAGACCGAAGCGAAGCTTGCCAAAGCTGACTGCGCCTTGATTCCGCTTCACGCCGGAGTGTCGGGCCCAGATGAGCTAAGACCCATCGATCAGATCCGGATAATGGATATCGACTATGCCAAAATAGCCAAGAAGATGATCGAAATTCAGCCTTTTTTACATTGGTGGGCCAGAATGTAACTGGCACCCAAAAATGCTTTTGCATCTTTGCGCCACTCATGACCAATTTTTCTGAAGCCTGAGGAGACCTCCGGAAATATCCTGCATTCATCGACGTTGCACAAGCGTAACGTCGATTGTTCATCAAAAAAAATGAAACACTCTGCAAGTAAGACTTATTCAAATATGGCCATTATGGTCAATCCCTCTTTCTATGGAGCCTATTTGGGCCCATTTCGCTTGATTTAGCTATTATTAAAATAAGTCATAATAGACTGAAAATGTCGTTAAATAGGCACTTTGAATTGTTTTGTAGAGTTTATGATAGCCATAAGCTTTACAGAATCAAAAGGGTAGCAATTATCTGATGTGCCCTGAAAGTGAATATAAAATCAGGAGGAATCAATGAAGCTTGGCTTTTTGGTGGACCTGCATCTTTGCATGGGTTGTAAAGGTTGCGAGGTCGCGTGTAAAGTGGAAAACGAAGTTCCAATCGGTATGTGGCGCCTGCGGGTCAAGTATGTGGATGTGGGAACGTTTCCCGAAACGAAAAGGACGTTCACGCCACTGCGATGCAACCATTGCGAGAGTGCTCCGTGCGAGAGGATCTGTCCTGTAAGCGCACTGCACTATCTCGAAAATGGAATCGTCAATATCGATAGAGAGCGATGTATCGGATGTGCGGGTTGCGTCATGGCGTGTCCTTATGGAGCGATCTATATCGATCCTGAAACCAACTCCGCCGACAAGTGCACCTATTGCGCTCACAGGGTCGCTAGCGGTATGATGCCGGCGTGTGTCGTGGCATGTCCGGTGCAGGCTAATATTTTTGGCGATCTGGACGATCCGACCAGCAATATCAGCGAATATATTATGGAGCATCAAGGGGATGTAAAGGTGCGTAAACCGGAGAAGAATACGTCGCCTAAACATTTCTATGTCGGTGGCGGCGAGGTGAATCTGAACCCGCTTGCCAGCGAGCGTATCGAAGGGTATAGCCTTTTCAACAAAATTACGCACCTGAAACATATAGGAGGTCACTAAGATGGTAGAACATGCACATGCCGCGACACACGCGGTGGTGACGCTCGACGTTGCGCTTCCGGGCATCGTCTGGGGATGGATGATCACACTCAATATGTGGGCGAAAAGTATCGCCACCGGTGTTATTCTGGTGGGTGTATATCTTCTCAAAAAGTATGGAGACAGAGTCGCCAGCGTCAAAACGACCATGCCGATCGTCTCTTTTATCTTTTTGAACATATTCTTGCTGTTTACACTTCTGGATCTGCATCACCCTTTCAGAATGCTGAACATTTTCCTGCATCCGCACTGGACATCGGCCATTACCGTGGGGGCCTGGCTGGCGACGATTCTGACCGGTATCATTTTCGTGATGGCGGCTGGAAAAGTGATGAACAGATTGGACAACGATCAGTACAACAAACTGATGTGGGCGGCGTTCATCTTCGCTATTCCCGTTACGCTCTATACGGCGACCATCATGGGAGAGGCTGCCGCGCGTGAATTGTGGCAGACGCCTACGGAGCTGATCCAGATGGCTTTGGCGGCGTTTATCGGCGGCTCGGCTACCTATCTGATACTCGGAGTGGG
>JAMOOM010000050.1 GCA_027065515.1 Campylobacterales bacterium | reverse complement strand
CCTATTACGACAAGATTCACATGCTCGATACGCTAAATGAAAAGATAACCTTCGGCCGCCTTACATCCAGACTGATGCACTCCTTGCAAAAAGAGAGGGGACTCTCCAGTGGATTTTCCAGTAACGGAGACGGAGTTTTTAAAAGTATGATGCAAAAACAGCGCAAAACCAGCAATGCGCTGCTGGATATAACCATCAAGCGCCTTCAGCGCACCGAATGCCAGGAGTTCAGAAAAAGTGTCGAACCTTTCCTTTTCGATAAAACGGTCCTTGAGAACATCCGCCACGAAATCGACACACAAATCATCGACTCCGAAACACTGATCCAGCACTATTCAGCCCTGAACCAGGAGCTCTTGGGCATCATCTTGCATATCGCCGAAAGCTCCCACATTCCCATCATCACCCGCGACATCCTCGCCTTCGCTCATTTCCTGGCGATGAAAGAGTATGTCGGCGTAGAGAGAGCGAAAGGAGTCGTCGTCCTCTCTACGAAGCGCTTCGACATCCCGAACCTTCTATTTCTCTCCGACCTCATCGCCAAACAGAAAGAGAACGAACGCTACTTTCTGCAGTACGCCCCCATCTCCATTCAAAACCGCTACGGACAAAAGATCTCCGATCCCATCTTCGCCGAAATCGAAACATACGAACTGCGGATTCTTCAAGGCGACCCCGAAATGCGCGATCTCACTCCGGTCAAATGGTACGAAGCCATTACGAAAAAACTCGATATATACGAACATATCATCGACGACATCGAGCAAACGACCGCTGCACATATCGACAAAGAGATGAATAGCGCCCGAAAAGTTTTCTATATCCTGATCTTCCTTGTCGGGCTGGGCCTGGCCATCTTCACCTACATGCTCAAAGCCATGCTGAAGCTTTTTGAAAACGAACAGAAACTTCGCCGGGTGATGGACAAATACATCATCTCCTCCATCACCGACACCCGCGGCATCATCACCGATGTCAGCGATGCTTTCTGTAAAATTTCGGGCTACACGCGCAAGGAACTCATCGGCAAACCCCACAACATCATCCGCCATCCCGATATGCCAAGCGAGGCATTTAAAGATCTATGGCACACGATCAAACAGGGAAAAACCTGGCGCGGCAAGGTCAAAAATCTCAAAAAAGATGGCGGTTACTACTGGGTTTACGCCAACATCGACCCCCTTTACGACAACAAAGGGGAGATCACCGCCTACATCTCGATCCGCATCGACATTACCGAGATCGAGCGTCTCCAAGAAAAGGTCGAGGAGGAGGAGAAAAAAATCCGTCGCCAGGAGCACATGCTTCAGCAGCAGCACCGCCTCGCCCAAATGGGCGAGATGATCGCCATGATAGCCCATCAGTGGCGCCAGCCTCTAAGCGCCATCACCGCCGCGGCCGGATCGCTTCATCTGAAAGCGAAAATCGGAACGATCGACGCGGATATCGTGCTGGAGCTTTCCGGCAAAATCAAGGAGTTCTCGCTTCATCTGAGCAAAACGATCGACGATTTCAGAAACTTTTTCAAAAGCGACAAAATCAAACGAAAAACAGACTTCAAAACAATCGTCGAAAGCGTACTGAAAATCTCCGAAAGCTCTCTCGAAAAACACGGGATCACGATCGAAACGCATGTCAAAACGCTGGAGCCGTTCTCTGCATATGACAACGAAATCCGCCAGGTGATATTGAACCTCATCAAAAACGCCGAAGACGTCCTGGTCGAAAGAGATATCAACTCTGCGAAAATCGTGATCGAAATCGATGGCCGGTGCCTAAGAGTCCGCGACAACGGCGGCGGCATTCCCGAAGATATTATCGATCATGTCTTCAACCCCTACTTCTCGACCAAGCTGCAAAAAGACGGCACGGGCCTTGGCCTTTACATGAGCAAGGTGATCGTAGAAGAGCATTGCCATGGGACCCTCCGCGCCTACAACGGCCCGGAAGGGGCGATTTTCGAAATCAATCTGAACAAAAGGAATGAACGATAATGATGGAAAACCTGGACGAAATTATCAAATATTCCAAAAACTTGACACTGCTATACGTAGAGGATAACGACGACGCGCGCGAGATGACATCCATGATCCTCGAAGATTTTTTCGGCAGAGTGCTCACTGCCAACGACGGCGAAGAGGGGTACGAGATCTATCGGCGCGAAGATGTCGATATAGTCATGACCGACATCAACATGCCGCGCATGAACGGGTTGGAGCTTAGCGAAAAGATCCGGGCCGAAAACAATGATGTCCCCATTCTCATACTCTCTGCCCACAATGAAGAGAACTACTTTCTTGAAAGCATCCGCATCGGCGTCAACGGCTACCTTCTCAAACCGATCGATATCGATCAGCTCACCGATCTACTCCATCGCATCATCCAGGAATTCAGATACCGCACCGAAGCCGAAGAGAGTCTCCATCTGCTCAGCATCTACCAACAAGCGACCAACGAAAGCTCCATCGTCTCCAAAACCGATCCCCGCGGCATCATCACCTTCGTCAACGACGCCTTTTGCGAAATTTCCGGCTACACGCGCGAAGAGCTCATCGGGAAAAACCACAACATCGTCCGCCACCCCGACAACCCCAAAAGTGTCTTCGCCGACATGTGGCACACCATCAAAGAGAAGAAGCGTATCTGGAAAGGGATTGTCCGCAATCGCGCCAAGAACGGCAAGAGCTACTGGGTCGATAGCCTGGTAATGCCGATCGCAGATCGCAACGGCAATATCGTAGAATACATTTCACTGCGCCACGACATCACCGATATCATGAACCCCTCCAGACAGCTGGCAGAAAGCGTCAAAAACCTCGACGAACCCATTCTCATCTACATGAAACTCGACGAATACGACACTCTCGAAGAGTTCTACGACAACGAAACAGTCGAGGCGATCCAGCAGAAAACGGCAAAGTACCTCCAGCAAAAATTTTCGAAAAAGTATACGTTCGGCAAGATATACCAGCTCGGCAACGGCGAATTCGCCCTCGTTCTGGAGCGCAAACGCTACCTTGACGACGAAGAGGCGTTTATCTGGGAGCTCAAGCGGCTTCAACAATCGATCAAAGACGATCGCATCGGACTCGACGACCTCGAGTACGACA
>JAMOOM010000049.1 GCA_027065515.1 Campylobacterales bacterium | reverse complement strand
GTCGAAACGCTCCGCTTCGCTTGCATCGTGTGCCATCTCCTTGGAGCTGAAGTGCATCCATTCGAGATGTTCCGGTTTGACCATGCAGATCGTGCATTTACCGGTTTTGCGGATATTTGCCAATGTATCTTTGGGTGTGCCGTCACTTTTGTGGCCGACGGAGACGATCATCGTGGGCGGATTGGAAGAAAGACCGGTAAAGTAGCTGAAGGGGGCGACGTTGACGATGCCTTTATCTTCGGTCACGATCCATGCGATGGGGCGGGGGATGATGGTCTGTGCCATCAGTTTGTAGTTCTCGATCGATTCGGTATCATCATAATTGAAAAGCATTTCAACCTCTTTTTTGTGCCAATTATACCAATTTGGCGTACGTTTTCGTCTCTGTCTCCATATTGAAAAAGGCAAAACTTCTTTACAGTCGGCGTTGGGAGTCGGTACCGTTCATGTTGCGTTCACCCCAAAAGAGTAGAATAGCGACATGAAAAAAATAACGATTCTACTTACGATAGGGCTTGTCGGTCTGCATGCGGAGCTTTTGACGCTTGGCTCATGCATCGACAAAGCCCTGCAAACACATCCCGATGTCCGCGCTTTTATGCTCAAAGTCAAAGAACAGCACGAAGGTGTAAAAGTGCAAAAAGGGGCATGGCGGCCACAGGTTTCGGCTTATGCCGAATACGATCCGCAACGCACCTATGTCATGCCCCAGAACGGGCAGTTCCATACGATCGATGATGACGGATGGATCGCCGGTATCTCCGTAACGCAGAAAATTTACGATTTCTCAAAAACCTCCCACACCATCGAATCTTCGAAAATAAAACACGAGATTTCCGCGCTTTCGTTCGAAGAGGCCAAGGCGCTGATGCGTTACCGTATCCGTATCGCCTACGCGCAGCTATTGGTGCAAAAAGCGTCACTGACGGCTCGCGAAAAAGACCTCGATGCAAAAAAAGCACTCTATGAACAGGCCAAAGCGCTTGTCGAACAGGGCTTGAAAACCCGGGCTGACGAGAGCCGTTTCCTCTCCGCCGTCCGTCAGGCCGAAGATGCATTGGCAATGGCGCGGGCGGCTTACAAGAAGGCGAAAATCTCACTCGAACTCTACATCGGTGAACCGATAGCGGAGAGTACGACGTTTGAAGAGGGGCTTTTGAGCGAAAAAACGGTTCCGGCCATCGTGACGGACGAGAAGAGAGTGCTCGAGAACAACCTCCAGCTACAGATCGCGAAAAAGAGCGAAGATGCTTCCCATGAACTCTACAAGTCGAAACTGGCCGAGCACTACGGATCGCTCGATATCGTCGCGGAGGCGAAACATTTCGATGAGCTTTCACGCTACGATACCACACTGCTTGGCATTCGCTATGCCGTACCGATTTACAGCGGCGGAAGATTGAGTGCCCAGGCACAGCAGGCCAAAATTTCCACAATGGTCGCCGATGAAGAGAAGGAGTCGAAACGGCGTGCCATCCTCGAAGAGGTCAAAGCGCTTCAAGCCGATCTCGAAGAGGTAAAAAAGCGCATCGAGGCCAGACGCTCCCAGATGGTTTCGGCCGAAGAAACCAAAGTCTTGATTGAAGCGCGCTACGAAGAAGGGCTTTCGACCTATATGGAGGTACTCGACGCCGAAGCGGTCTGGCTCGACGCCAAACTGGGGCTGCTCGATGCCTTCTACACACGTCTTGACCGACTTTATCGACTGGAGTATCTCAATGCGAAATAATTTTATGAAATGGACCGTTATCTTTGCAGTTCTTGTCGGCGGTGCCGTGATTTTTTACAACAAAGTCTATATCCCGAAAGCGACCTATGCCTATGTAACGGCGAAAAAGGGCGATCTGAAACTGACGGTCTTCGGCATCGGTACCGTCAGCGCAAAAAACATCTACCCTGTCGGTTCCAACAGTGGCGGCAAGCTGCTGAAAGTATTCAAAGATCAGGGTGAGTGGGTCGAAAAAGGTGAAATCGTCGCCACGCTCGATCCGGTCGATCTACCCGACCAGCTGGCACAGGCGGAGGCACTGCTCAAAAAAGCACGCTATGAAACCCTGGCGGCTCGAAAGGAACTTGAAGGGCTCTACGCGCAGCATGAGCTTGCGGCATTGACATTCAAACGCTACGACACGCTTTACCGAAAAGGATATGCGGCGCAGGCGGAGTACGATAAAGCACGCACGGACCTGACATCGGTCGAAGCCCAGATAGAAGCTTCCAAAGCCCGTATCGCATCGAGCAAAGCGGAGTGTGAGCGTGCACAAAAGAGTATCGATGCACTGAAACAGAAGATCGACCGCCTTGCAATCGTTTCGCCGATCGACGGCTATATCATCAGCAAAGATGCCGAAGCGGCTCAGACCATCGCCGCGCAACAACCGGTCGTGACGATCGTCGATACCAAGAGTATCTGGGTGAAAGCCAATGTCGACGAACGTATCAGCGGCGTGATCGAAAAGGGACAGAGGGCCGATATCGTACTGCGTTCTCAAGATGGCGCTCCACTGGCTGGACACGTGGCGCGCATCGAAGCCAAAAGCGACCCCGTCACCGAAGAGCGCATCGTCGATGTGGCGTTCGACAAAGTGCCGTTTCCGTTTCATATCGACGAACAGGCGGAGGTCTCCATCGAAACCGGCCGTCTGCACAATGTGGTGCTCGTTCCCCTGCATCTCATCCGACGTGGCGGCGTCTGGGTCTATAATGACGGTGAAGCTCGCTTCAAAAAGGTTGAAATCCTTGGTAAAAACGACAAAGAAGCGGCCGTCGATGGGATCACTGTAAATGAGAAGATCCTCGTTCCGGACAGTCGTAAAAAACCGCTTTTTGACGGGGTAGACATACGAATATGATCAATCTTGCCTATAAAGATATCACCCATTCGTTTGTCAAATTCATCGTCACGGCGATGGGTGTCGGAATGCTGCTGGGTATCGTGCTTATTATGATGGGTGTCTATCGTGGTATGGTAACCGACGCTCAGGTGATGCTAAGCGACATCGGTGCCGATTTGTGGATCGTGCAGGAAGATACGCTCGGACCCTTCGCGGAGAGCTCCCGTATTCATGAAGATCTCAAAAACACGCTGCGCGTAAATCCAGATATAGATAAAAGTG
>JAMOOM010000048.1 GCA_027065515.1 Campylobacterales bacterium | reverse complement strand
CTTGAATGGATATATTTAGGATACTGGGTACGAGGATGCAAAGCGTTTGAATACAAAATGAATTTCAAACCGATAGAGGTACTGGAAGGGTTTCCTCCTCTTGAAGAAGAGCCAAGATGGGAGCCGCTCACTCAATAGCCATTCGATGACAGCAGCTCTTTTTGGATATGGCAAAACGCGAGAATCGATAAGCAACTTTAAATAGGAGTATTATTGTCCTATTTATTAAAAAATCCCATTAGTCTTTCCATATCATAAGAATTTTTAAAAAAATGAATACAATACGACTTGAATTTATACAAAGGAGAAGAAATGAAAAAGAAGATTTTGATTTCAATGATTATAGGCGCGGTTTTTGCGATGGCAGACAGTACCGTCGTCGATTATGGCGATACCACCTACGGCTCTTCGGACACGAAAGTTCATTACGATACAGCGGGCACAACCGATGCACAAAGTGCCACAAGCATAAATCATCCGAACAACGATCTCTATCCAACCGACGAAGAGAGATAAAGCACTATACGCCCGAGCTTTACGGCGCCTCTAAAGGTTTTGGAGGCGCCTTTAGTATCGGTTTTTTGTCCTCTAGGATTAATTCCGGCTCAGAAAACGGGGCAATTTCACATAGAAAATCTGCCCATGCCAATACAGCGCTCCCATAAAAGAATTTTATTTTATTGTTATAGTTCCATAATTTATCCATATATCTTTTTATGATATATGGAGTATCGCCTATGTTGTCGTGGTTTCTGTCGAATCCTCTATATTTCCCCCAGTAATTATACTCCACCGTATTGTTGATATTTCCATAGCCAATGAGATCTTTTACCACATCGTCGAGATTGTCATGGATCTTATTGTATTTTATGACATTGTTGGCGATGATCGTATGAAAATGAATACCCTCGAGATTGAAGCTTATCTCGTTTGATAGAATCTCTCTTTTCGTTTTTGCCTTTTTTGAAGGTTTTGCATCGACATACACCCCTTTTGAATTGTATTTTACGATATTTTTCTTCACCAGAATATCTTCTCCTCCTTTCAGTACTACTCCTATCCTTGCAGAACCCTTGCCGCTTAAAATTTTATTGTTGATTATCTCGATATGTTTTGCGTTTTCGGTAAGTATTCCTGCGTCGTTGTACTGAAAAAAGTTGTTTTGGACAAGAATTTTATCGGAGTATTCAAGGTGCAGAGCAAACCTGTTAAAAAGAAATCTATTGCCTGCAAGAGTGATGTTTTTCGATCTGTCTATATGGACATCTCTCGCTTTTTTGACGGTATTGTCTCTTATGATCACGTTTTGCGCATACCATAGCTTTATGGCGTCTCCGCGAAGTGGCCTTTTTTCATCTTTTGAAGAGATATAGTTCGATGAAATATCTAAATTTTTCGCCAAAGAGATATTGATGCCATACAACACATCTTCGATGCGGCAGTTTTTTATGGTGATGTTATCTATTTTCTCACCTTTAATGCCGCTGTCAAGCATCTCTTTCCTGTGCCCGGAGCTCTTTATGACGAGATTTTGCAAAAAAACATTCGAGCTTTCTATAGTGATGACACTTCCGGTTCCACAATTTTTTATGATGGCTTTTGCATTTTTTCCACCGACGATCCCAATCGGTTTGTCGATAGTGATATTGCCCTCGTATATTCCGTCGCCAAGCTCGATAACGGAATTTGGCCGAGCGTTGTCTATGGCTTCTTGCAAAGGGTTCGCCCACAATATTGGGGGCAGAAACAAATACCATAAATACTTCATAAGCCAGATGGCTCCATGGAGGAGGGGCTTTTATGATCGATTCTCGCTCTCCTGCCTCAGACTACGAAGAAAAAAAGGAAAGAAAAGAGAGCCGAAAAGTATCAGAGCATAACCGTTGAGCTCCAACATCTCCTCGTAAAAGTCATGGTGCAAAAAATCCATCTTTTCAAACATATCACCCCCAACCAACATCAATCCTCCGACAAAAACGACCAAGCCCAATTTCGAAAATACGATCGATCCGATCAGGGTTTTATATCTGGAAAAATTCTTGACGATACAGGCTGCCGTCAATAACCACAAAACAGTTAAAATCGTATCCTTGACACGGCCTACCGTCACGAAAGCCACAACGGCAGGAATATTCAGCTCTTCGAAATCGACCTCTCTTAAAAAAAATGTCAACCACAACAGCATCCCGGCAAACACTACGGCTCTTTCACCTCTTTGGGCAACTGGAAGCGTCAAAGCGTATATCACGAAGCTAGCGAGAAGAAAAAATGCCTGAAGATTTTCCATAATATTGAACTCTTCGTAGATATAGCTCTTATTTAAAACAATGCCCTGATAATAGAAATAGATATCCATCAGGGCAATCGACAAAGCGGCGATAAGGATGTGGTAATTCTTCATATCTGGCTAATTTTCAACGCTCTCTTTGCGCGTTCGACGACATTCGGTATCGTAAATCCGAAATGTTCGAACAGATCTTCGGCCTTTCCACTTGCACCAAAACTGTGCATCCCTATCACATCATCGGCAAAACGGTACCATTCGTTCCCGCTTGCCGCTTCGATAGCCAATACTTTCGTCTTAGGGTCTATGACGGCATCGATATATTCTCTCTCCTGTTCGCAAAAGAGCTCGTAGCAAGGCACCGAAACCACATTGGCCATAATGCCTTGCTCTTCAAGATGACATCCGCTCTGAAGGGCCAGCATCACTTCGCTGCCGCTGGCTAGCAGGGTTATGGAGGCATTGTCTCTTTTTTTGATCAGGTATCCGCCTCTATCCGCACTCCCGAAGGCGATTTTATCTTTTCCTTTGAGAACTTTGAGCTTTTGACGACTACATACAAATGCGGATGGTTTTTTGGCCTTGAGCGCAACTTTCCAACAAGCTACGTTTTCATTGCCGTCCGCAGGGCGGAAAGTGTAAAAGTCGGGCAGTGCACGAAATTGACTCAGGTGCTCTATGGGCTGATGGGTCGGACCATCCTCTCCCACGCCGATACTGTCGTGCGTCCAGACGAAGAAGTGCTGCAAGCTACTCAGTGCGGCGATACGAACGGCGGGCTTCATATAGTCGCTAAAGACGAAGAAAGTGGCGCTGAAAGGAAGAAGCGGGCCATATG
>JAMOOM010000047.1 GCA_027065515.1 Campylobacterales bacterium | reverse complement strand
GTGCCGGAGAATCTTTTTTCGATCGTTATCGGTCTTTTGATCGTCGCATTGGGTCTGGCGCTTTTCATCCGTGGTCTGGAGCTTGGAATTTTTCCTATCGGAGAGCAGCTGGCTATCGATTTTGCGAAGAAAGGCTCCTTTTTCTGGTTGATGCTTTTCGCTTTCACCATAGGATTTGCGACGACGGTGGCCGAACCTGCCCTCATAGCCGTCGCCGACAAGGCGGCGGCTATCAGCGATGGCCGAATCGATGCGTTTTTTTTGCGCATGACTGTGGCCTTTTCGGTGGGATTTGCGATAGCGCTGGGTGTTTTCAGGATTTTAACAGGCCATCCTATCCACTACTATATAATCACCGGTTATGTACTGGTGGTGCTTCTTACATTTTTTGCTCCAAGAGAGATCGTAGGTCTTGCCTACGATAGCGGCGGGGTAACCACATCCACGGTTACGGTTCCACTCGTGGCGGCCCTGGGAATCGGGCTTGCCTCCTCCATCAAAGGGCGTAATCCCGCCATAGACGGTTTCGGCCTTATCGCTTTCGCTTCCCTCACCCCTATGATTTTCGTGCAACTCTATGGTATCGTCGTTTACGCCCTCGCACCGGAAAATGCGCATTTGATGGCAATGGCCATGGAGGAGGCTGTAAAAGAGACTGTCGTGGCGCATGAGCTCTTCAATCCATGGGACATGGTGTGGGATTTGCTCGCTGTCATAAAAGATGTAGCGCCAATCCTTGCTGTCATATTCTTTTTTCAATATGCAGTCATCCGTAAAAAGATAGCGCATCTGCACAAAATCGCAGTGGGGATAGTGTTGGTGATTTTGGGTTTGTATGCATTCATTCTGGGGCTGGAGATGGGGCTTTTTCCTATCGGAGAGACGATCGCCTTTCAGTTGACGGGAATGAAAAACGATCTTTTGATCTATCTGTTTGGCTTTTTGATAGGTTTTTCGACGACGATGGCCGAGCCTGCACTGCTTGCGATAGCGATCAAAGCGCAGGAGGTAAGCGAGGGGAGGATCAATCAGACGATTCTTCGCGTAGTAGTGGCGCTTGGCGTTGCGATAGGGATAGCGTTGGGGGCGTTTCGGATCGTAGCCGGTCATCCTATCCACTACTATATAATAGTCGGATACCTGTTTGTGGTATTGATGACATGGTTCGCTCCAAAATATATAATCCCTATCGCATACGACAGTGGTGGAGTGACCACATCGACCGTTACCGTTCCGCTCGTGGCGGCACTGGGGCTGGGGCTGGCGGAAAATATCGAAGGGCGCGATCCACTTGTCGATGGCTTCGGTCTTATCGCTTTTGCATCACTGTTTCCTATGCTGACTGTAATGGGGTATGGTATCTACGCAGATTATGTATCAAAAAAGTAAGGAGTGAATATGAAGTTTGTCGCATTGATAGCCATAATCCCGCAAGAGAGGGAAGAGGAGGGTATTTCGCTGGCCAAAGAGGCTGGTGCGGGTGCGGTGACGATCGTCAAAGGGCGCAATCTCGGGCTTGAAGAGAAGAAGATATTTTTTGGTCTAACCCTCGAAGAGAGTGTCTCGCTGCTTCTTTTTGTGCTGCCACGCCGCCTTTCGATGCGGGTGCTCAAAACGCTCGTCGATGCGATGGATATGCAAAACGAGGAGAATAGCAGCCTTGCGTTCACTGTGCCGTTGGGTCATGTGGCCGGGCTCAATATTCAGGAGTTACATAAGTTCGAAGAAGAGATAAAAGGAGAGTTCGATGCTGGTTGAAGATGCAATGACCCCCAAAGAGAAGCTGGTTATGGTTTCGCAGATGGAGCCGGTGCGCCGCGTACTGGAGCTGATGAAACAGCACGGTACGAAATCCGTAGTCGTGCAAAAGGCCAAAGAGCATGGAGCTTACGGCCTTGTGACGTATAAAAATATTCTTCAGTCGATCGTGGCCGAAGAGGGGGATATCGATCTGCTCAATGTGTACGATATCGCATCCTCGCCCGCCGTTTCGGTATCGCGAAAACTGGATGTCAGATATGCTGCGCGCATGATGGTCAAAAACAGTATAAAGAGGCTATTGGTTATCGACGATAACGAGATTTATGGAATATTGACGATGAGCGACATTATCGGCATTTTGATGGATGAAATGGAGTGATTCAAAAAGAGATGGTGCGCGTCATAAATACCGGCGGTACGTTCAACAAGCGGTACGATCCCGTCGAGGGGAATCTTTTTGTACCGCCTGACGATACGGCGGTAGTCGAGGCCCTGGCTTCGATGCGCCATGGAGAAGAGATCGTCGTTGGCGGAGCGATATATAAAGACAGCCTGGATATGGATGATGCGGACAGAGACCTTTTGTGCAAAATCGTAGCCGATACGATGGAGGATCGAATCGTGATCGTCCACGGCACCGATACGATGGACAAGAGCGCAGCGGCGATCGACAGATGGCTTGGCAAAAAGAGTGGCAAAAGCGTCGTGCTTACGGGCGCTATGGTACCATTTTCGATCGATGCCGTAGAGGCTACGGCCAATCTGGCATCGGCAGTGACTGCGGTGCGATACGTAGCCCCGGGGGTTTTCATAGCTATGCACGGAATGGTGCTTCCATATGGGCGTATTGTAAAAAACAGGCGGCTGGGCGTTTTTGAGGCGATATCCGAATGAGAGCGATCGTCTTTTCGACCCATCGTCAGATCCGCGATTTTATTGCCGAGCAAGATGATGCGATTTTGCCAAAACTATACACTATCGACGAGTTTATCCGCCGTTGCGTGGTGGTGGAAGGCAGAGTGATGGTCGATGACGCCACCAGGGTGATCCATCTTTACAAAGCGGTACAATCGATCGATATCGACAAGCTCGGTTTTGAAAAAAACTTTCTGAGCTTTTTGCAAAACAGCACGTTCATCTTTCGTTTTTTCGAAGAACTCTTTGCCGAAAAGGTGACGATAGAGGATATACGCCTGGCCGATATCTACGCCGATTTCGAAGACCATCTTGCATTACTGGAGAGAATCTACGAAAACTACAAAAAAGTGCTGGATTCCGAAGGGCTTTTCGATCGGATCACGATCGAAAATTACAGGCTGTGTGAAAATTTTCTGCGGCAATTCGAGAGGATCGATTTTTACGTGGAGGGGTATCTCAGCCGCTTCGAGGTTGGAGTGCTGGGAAAGATCGGGACCCCTCTTTTTTTGCATTTGACGGCTACTCCTTTCAACCGCAAGCTGCTTGAGAGGCTACCCACAAAAGAGCCGCTCGAAAGCGGATTTTCCTATACGATCGACTGGCATTCCGGTGAAGCTGTGTCGCGCGAAAAGTGTGCGGCACTGGAGCCTGAAAAGATTCACGTGGCTGCATTCGAGGAGCGAATCGATCAAGTGGGCTTTGTGCTGAAGATGGTGGACGAGTTTATAGAAAAGGGGGCCGATCCCGACAGAGTAGCCGTTATAGTGCCGGATGAAGGATTTTGCGAATACCTAAAACTCTTCGATAAAATGAAAAACTTCAACTTCGCGATGGGGACTCCTTTCGTTCAGACCCGCTACTATCGAACGCTCAGCGATCTTTATGAAGCGCTTACCGATGGCAAGGCGAGCGCGAAAGCCAAAATGGCAAACAGTGCGACAATGGAGAGTTTCGCCAAAGTGAATGACTTTGAAGGGTTTTTGGAATTTTTGAAAAGTCTCCCTCTTGGGCCAAGGGAAGAGGAGGCGATCGACGAAGAGCTGTTTATGTTTCGCCGTTTCGCTCCACTGCTTGAAAAAGAGACCCCGCTTCATCTGCTGAAGAGTTGGCTTCGGCGTATCGAAGGGGTGCAGATCGACGATATAGGGGGTGGAAGGGTGACAGTAATGGGGGTGCTCGAGAGTCGGGGGAAAAGGTTCGATGGGGCGGTGATCGTAGATTTCAATGAAGATACCGTGCCCAAGGTGAGCGAAAAGGACCTTTTTCTCAACTCTTCGGTGCGAAAGCATGCCAAAATGCCCACAAGAGAGGAGAAGGAAAATCTTCAGAAAAACTACTACTATCGGCTTTTGCAAAATAGTGACCGTGTGGCTATCGGCTATGTGAAAAACGAAGAGAACCAACCGAGCAGGTTTCTGCTGGAGCTGGGGCTTTCGGAGGCGAGTGCACTCGAAGACGACCGCTACCGCCCGATCATAGCGCCTGTTCGCGAAACGCCCCGCCGCTACGATGCGCCGATCGTGGGCAAAAACCCTTTTCTTGCAAAACCCAAACTCACTCCATCGCGGCTGAAAGACTATTTCGTTTGTAAGCGACGCTTCTATTACAAATATATACTTTCGATTCGCCAGAAAGATAAAAAAGAAGAACCCAATATCGGAACACTGGTCCACGATGCACTGGAGAGTGCGGCTAAAAACAAAGACAGCTTTGGCGACTGGAAGGGTTATCACTCTTTTGTGATGAACCATATCTACAAAAATGCCGCTTCGCCATTGCAGCGTTTCGAGATATCTATCGAGTTCGAACCTAGGCTCGAAAATTTTTGCAAAATAGATTTCGATTCGCTCAAAGGGTACCAACAGGCGCGTCTGGAGGAGTGGTGTCCCGTAGAGTTTGGCGGATTTTTGCTCAACTTCAGAATCGATCGTGTCGATGTGGGCGAGACCATAGTCCGTCTTATCGACTACAAAACGACCAGATCGATAGAGAGCACGATAAAAGATGAAAACGATTACCAGCTTCTTTTTTATCGCCTGTGGGCCGAGAAAGTCTGGCCGGACCGGAAAATAGTGACTCTTTTTTGGGATATATACAAAGGAGAGGAGATCGCGATCGAAACCGAAGAGGCCAAAGAGGAGCTTGCAAAGAGGCTCGAAAACCTCAAGGTGGAACCTGAAATCTCCTATGATATGACAGAAGATATAAAAGCGTGTAGATATTGCGACTATCGTGTCGTATGCGGGAGGGATGGATAGTGAAGAGGCTCTATGCATTGAGTGCGAGTGCCGGAAGTGGCAAAACGTTCGCGTTGGTGGCGCGCTATCTGGCGCTTCTTTTCATAGGCGCCAACCCTTCCGAAATTCTGGCGATTACGTTTACGAACAAGGCTGCGGGCGAGATGCGAGAACGGCTTTTGGGTGCGTTGAGGTCGATGCCCGATGACGTTGCCCAAGAGGTCGCCAAAATGAGCGGTCTTCAAAAAGAGGAGATCGAAAAGAGGCGTCCGGATATTTTTCGCAAATTTTTACGAAGCGATCTGAAAGTGATGACCATCGACAAATTCATCCATCAGATATTACGGAAATTTTGCTGGTATGCGGGCGTAGGTAGTGATTTCGTCGTGGAAGCGATGGCAAAAGATGAGTTCTTTGAACGTTTTTTGCAAGAGCTTCCCGAGGGGCAATATGGCGATCTGGTCGCTTTCGCAAGGTTTGAAGCCCAAAAAAGGCAGAGTATCGCCGATTTTTTCGAACTTCTTTACGAAAAGGAGAAAGAGCTTCCACCGCTTGTGCATTTCGAGAAAGAGCCTTATAGCGAGGCTGAAGCGATGAAGTGGGCTATGAAGATCAAAGAGTTCGTACTGAATGGAAATTTCAGCAATACCGCCAAAAAGCAGGTGGATTACGAAAATCTTTCGCAGGTGATCGAAAAAGGGTGGTTCGGAAGAGAGAGTTTCAATTACCGTACCTTCTCGAGAGGTTTCGATCCTGTAATGGATGAGTGGCTCCATCGCCTATATCGCGAAACTGCACGCTACTACAGCAGAAAAGAGCTTCATTATCTGCAAAAGATGTTTGCCCTGTATAATTCGTACCGTGCAAGCAAGATAGCTCATCTAAAACGCACCGGAAAACTCCATTTTAAAGATATAGAACACCTGGTTTACGATCTTTTGCGCCAAAAAGATTTTACCCGGTTTCTGTATTTCAGACTCGATGCGCGTATCGGGCATATATTGTTCGATGAATTTCAGGATACTTCGGTGACCCAATACAGGATTTTCGAGCCGATCATAGAAGAGATCGCCGCAAGCGAGAGTGAAAGAAGCTTTTTTTACGTAGGTGATACCAAGCAGTCGATCTACCGTTTCAGAGGCGGGCAGAAAGCGCTCTTCTCCTACGTAGCCGACCGTTTTGGCATCGAGGTGGGTTACCTGGAGACGAACTACCGCTCGCGGGCTGTCATCGTCGATTTCGTCAACCGCACTTTTACCTATGTGCAGCCGCCGCAGAAACCCCATAAAAAGGGTGGCTATCTGGATGTTTTGGAGGCACAGGAGCCATTGGACGCGATGGGAGATGCGATCGAAGAGCTGATCGGAGCGGGCGCGGCACAGTCTCAGATCGCTGTGTTGGTACACGACAACAAAGAGATTTTGAAGGTCGGCGATTATGTGATGGAACGGTTCGGATGGCCTATCGCGACCCATAAGCGAGCCAAGGTTTCCGAGCAGCCAAGTGCTCGTGCTCTGATCGCTTTGATGCGGCTGGTCGATGCGCTTTCAAACGGGGAGGATGGCGCTTTGCATCGCCTGGAGTTTTTGACTCTTGCAGGAGAGGCCTACGATCCATCTTTTTCACCAGATATTCCAAACAGACTTCGCCCGGCGCAGATGTTGAAGATCGCTATGGACCGTTACGGTCTGCAGGATGAAGCGGCGATGAAGCTTTTGGAGTTTGCTATACCTTTGCACGATCTGGAAGATTTCTTGTTCGAAGTCGAACGATACGAAGAGGAGTTGCCGCCAAAAGAGGTGGAAGGCATCAGTGTGTTGACTATCCACAAATCGAAGGGTTTGGAGTTCGAGCATCTTGTCGTTTTGGATCGTCTTGGGCGTGGAAAAAGCGATACGAACCCCGTAATTTTCGACTATGACGGAATCGAGCTGAAAGCGGTGCGGATGAATTTCAAAAAAAGAGAGATGGTGGACGAGGAGTTCGCCGAAGTGTTGCAAAAAGAGCGTCGATTAAGGGATGAGGATGCTATGAACAGAATCTATGTCGCCTTTACCCGCGCTAAAAACTCTTTGCATATTGTCAAAAAGCCCAAAAGTTCCGTTTTCGATTTTCTAGATCTTCCTGTGCAAAGAGTCGGAAAGCTCGAAGTTGAAAGAATCGGCTCGAAGAAAAATACAAATATGGAGCCGGCGCATTTCAGGTATCGAGATTATGGAAGGCAGAAGGCACCCGCTCCGATCGATAGTTACGAGGCCAACGATTTTTTGGCGATATATATGGGGCTTGGGGTGCACTATCTTCTCGAAATGGAAGATAAAGATGCGTTTTTGAACCGCTATGGTGCGCTCTGTGATACTTCACGCGCCATAGCTTTGGCCGAAGCAGGCCGTGAAAACATAGCCTACAAGATACTCACGGAAGGAGAAAAGATTCACGAGTTACCCTTCGTATATCATGGCAAACCGGGCATTGTGGATCTTTTTGTGGACAGGGGAGACATAGGCGTTGTAATCGACTACAAGACATCCACGCCGCACGACAAAAAAGAGTACGAAGAGCAGTTGCGCCGATACAAAGAGGCGCTGAGCGCGCTGATGCCAAAAAAGAGCCGTATCGATGCCTATCTCTATTTTCTCGACACGTTGGATCTGGCGAAGGTGAATTGATTTTTAAAAATTTCTACTGTATGCTGTGTAATGTAAACTGAAAAAGGAGATTGTGATGATAGCGGAAGCATGGATGAGCAAAGAGCTCAAGGACGGTAAAGTGTTGTGTATGGCCTGCGCCCATGCATGCAAGCTGGAGCCTGGTGAATATGGAAAATGCGGAGTCCGTGTCAACCAGGATGGCAAGCTGAAATCGACAGTCTATGGACTGGCTGCCGCCGTCCATGTGGATCCGGTCGAAAAGAAGCCTCTTTTCCATTTTCTGCCCAGTACGCCCGTTTTTTCGATCGGTACGGTAGGGTGTAACTTCTGTTGTAAATTTTGTCAGAACTGGGAGATAAGTCAGCACCCGCAGACACACAACTATGAAGTGTTTGGAGAGGAGCTGTTGCCCGAAAAGATCGTGGAGCTGTCGATGGAGACCGGCAGCCGTTCGGTTGCCTATACATATAATGAGCCGATCGTATATTTCGAATATACCTACGATACGGCCAAACTGGCCAAAGAGAAAGGCCTTAAAAATATCTATGTCACCAGTGGATTTGAAACCCGCAAGGCGATCGACGAACTGGCTCCGTATATCGATGCAATGAATATCGATATCAAATATTTCGATAACGAAAATTATGAAAAAATAAGTTGTGGTCGCCTCAAGCCTGTACTGGAGGCGATACGGCATGCTCATGAAAAAGGTATTTGGATCGAGACTACGACTCTGGTGATTCCAGGCATAAACGACAGCGACGAAGAGCTCAGGGAAATCGCCAGATTCCAAGCCCAGCTCGATCCGGATATGCCGTGGCACATTTCGCGTTTTCACCCCGACTACAAGATGCTTGATCGACCTGTCACTCCAGTCGAGACGTTGCGCCGGGCCTACGATATCGGCAAAGAGGAGGGCCTCAACTATATATATGTCGGAAACTATCCCGACGAGGATAGGGAATCCACCTACTGTCCAAAATGCGGATATAAAGTGATAGAGCGTCAGGGCTATATCGGTGAACAGGTAGTAAATCATTTACAAGAGGATGGAAACTGTCCAAAATGTGGCTATCATATCGCAGGTGTCTGGAGATGATTATTGTGAGTTGATATTGACGATGCATAAATATTGTCTCCTGTGATGCAAATGATTCAAATTTGAAGAATTTTCTCCTTTTTGCACAAAAATAGTGAAAAAGGAGTCGTTTTGGAAGCTTTTTTGCTTTATGCTTTTTGGCAACCGGCATTACGCGATACGCAGCAGCGCTGGATAATGGCATCGAGATAGCATTGGCTGCGTTTTGTCGTTGCGCTCGTGCGATGATGTTGAATATCGTATAGTGTCAGCCAATAGATAAAAAGGGCATATATGGAGATAGAGAATCCGTTATCGGAATATACCCTGTTGTATGTCGAAAACGAGAAGGAAATACGTACCTATATCACCCCTTTTCTCGCACCGCGTGTAAAAACCCTTTGGGTGGCCAAAAATAGGAAGATGGCACTGCGGATATTCGAGAAATACCAGCCCGATATTGTCTTGGTGGATGCCGATATGCCAAAAACGGACGGTGTGGCACTTGCCAAAATCATTCGATCCGAAAATAGCGAGATTCCGATCGTCATAATGGCTTCTTACAGCAATCGACATACTCTTGTCGACGTTGTTGAGTCGAGAATCGATGCCGTCGTTCCCAAGCCGCTCAAGGGCGTCCAACTTCTTCGAACGCTCGAAGATGTTGCGAGAAACGATTTCTCCAGGCGCGCCAGATCGAAGGTTCATGCCACTTTGGCGCAGCATTATCTCGCAATCGAAGAAGAGGGTCTTATCATCTATCTCGATGCCAAGGGGATCATCCGTCAGATCAATGAAGCGATGATTCTACTGCTGAATTACCCCATCGACATTCTGCTTGGCGAACCTTTTGAAGATCTGCTCGATCGCGACGATGGATTCAACCGCTACCTCTCTTTGTTTAAAGCTATTGAGCAAAGGAGAAGTTGGCATGGCGAGATCGAAATCATGGCCCAAAACGATATGAAAATGACGTTTAAAGCGACAATGATACCGATCCGTGACATCGAATCGCCGAATCTTCAATTCATGCTTTTACTCGAAGATATTACAGAATTGGTCAATTATCGCATGTTGCTCAAAAGCGAACTTGACGAGACGCAAAAAACGCTCGAAGAGAAGCTCCATTTTCTAAAGCAGTATCAAAATGCGATCAACGAAGGAACGGCAATCTGTCGTTTTGACGAAGAGGGGACGATTCTCAAGACTGACAGCCGGTTCGATGTGATGTTTGGCTTCAACCGAAACGAGCTCAGCCGCCGCTCTTTTTATGAGCTTTGTGGTGAGAGAGGCCCAATTTTAAAGAGCAAAATAGATTGCGCCCACGAAGGTGATAATCTCCTTAAATTCAGAATCCGCTGTATGGATGGGGCTGGGCGCGAACATATCAGCGATTCAGTGTTTATCCCCATCTATCGCAAGAATGGACGTATCGAAGAGATTATCAGTATGCACAACGATATTACCGAGCTGGTCAGCCTGAATGAAGAGATCAAAAATACCCAAAAAGAGTTGCTTTACATATTGGGCGAGGTGGCTGAAAGCCGCTCGGAAGAGATGGGCTATCATGTCAAAAGGGTAGCGGAATATAGCCGGATTCTCGGGCGCCTGGCATCATTGAGCGAAGAAGACGTAGAGATGCTGGGGATTGTGGCGCCGATGCACGATGTGGGAAAAATCGCCATCCCCGATGCAATATTGCTCAAACATGGCAATCTCACAGAAGAAGAGCGGGAAATCATGAATAAACATGCACTAATCGGAGGGGAGCTTTTTGGAAAATCGGAGCACCCGTTCATGAAGGCGGCCCGTATCGTGGCGATGGAGCATCACGAAAACTATGACGGTACAGGATATCCTCTCGGCAAACGTGGGACGGATATCCATATATTCGGAAGAATTGTAGCTATCGCAGATGTTTTCGATGCGTTGAGCATGGACAGGGTTTACAAGAAAAAATGGCCGCTCGATGAGGTAATCGCTTTCATGAAAGAGCAGCGCGGCAAAAAGTTCGATCCATATCTGATTGATATCTTTTTGGAAAATCTCGATCTCTTCTTGCAGGTAAGAGAGAAGCAGAAGGATATTTTTTAAAATCTTTCATATCGATCAATAAGCGATGCGATTGCGCCCGAGTCTTTTGGCTTCATACATCTTCTCGTCGCTTTTGATGATTAAATCGTCAAAACTCATATCCGGCTGCCATTGCGCAACACCGAAGCTGGCTGTAATAGGCTGAGGAATATCCGTTTTTTGATGTTCGATTTTTGCGCGAAGCTTCTCGGCAAAAAAAATAGCGTCGTCTAGCGTAGTCTCTGGCAGTACAATCAGAAACTCTTCGCCGCCCCACCTTATAATCGAGTCGGTTGCACGTATCGACTCTTTGATTGTTTCGACAGCCTGTATCAAGACTTTGTCACCCATCCCGTGGCCATGAACGTCATTGATTTTCTTGAAGTGGTCCATATCCAAAAAGATGACCGAAAAGGTATTTCCGTATCGCTTGGATCGGGAAATCTCATATTCAAGTATCTCTACGCCTCGTCGACGGTTCAGCGCGCCGGTGAGGTTGTCGGTATGGGCTATTTTGTCGAGCTTTTCGATCAGAATATCTCTTTCACGCCGTGTTTCGATCCCTTCTATGCCGATCGCAATAGTGGTGGCGATATCCTGCCACATCTGAAACTCCTCTTTGTCGTACCTATGATGTTTTTTAAAAAGAAGAGACATGATGCCTTCCGCATGGCGATAGTTACCCACCTTCATCGGTATGGCGGCCATCGTCACATATCCCGCCTTTGAAAGGGCGATCTTCATCGGACTTGAGGGAAGATGGGAAATATTGCTGATAAAGACTGTTTGCTGATGTTTTGCGGAAAGAAAAAGGGGCATGAAGAGTCGCTCGTTTTCTTCATTTTGCAGATCGATAGAATTTTCGAACACAGAGGAGAAATCGCTTGTTTCAATTGTGGAATAGATGGCGTTTTCGAGTCGGTCGATTCGATTTTCCAGGAAAAACCCACTCATATTTTCATCGATCTCATGTAGTTTTCCAATTACATTCTGCAAAAAGATATCGGCCGATTGCGAAAAGAAGAGCTCACGTCCGATCGCGGCATGGAATTTCATAAGAGATTTGAGATAGATCTCTCTTTGAAGCTTCGCTCTGATCCGATCGTTGGTTTTTTCGAGCCATTCCAAGGGAAACCATCCTGTCACCCACGTGTGTTTTCCCTCTCGCGTCACCTCTTTGAGAATATTCCCGCCCATTGTGATACGTTCGCCATCTTTTTTCCTAAAAAGTGCATGGAGAGTATCTCTTTGAAAGAAAGAGTGTATGAAGCAATCGAAGCTCTCCTTTGCCTGAAGAGGTTCCATTACAGTTTGGAGGGATCTGTGGCACAGCCGTGAAGCATCATAGGAGAGCAGCCGTGCGAAGGAGTCGCTGATAGAAAGAATTTTTCCATCCTTTGAAATTTCCATCTTGTAGAAATCACGCACCTGCGTGTTGAAATAGTCACTGATGGTTTCGGCGATTTTAATGGCGTCGGTATCTTTGGAGAAGTATTGGGTAACTCCCAAGCTGATAGCTTTAGTGAGATGCAGAGGGTGTTCGAAATCGATCATGAGAAAAAGAGGCACATCCGGATAGAGAGATTGCATCCGCTCGATCAGGGGTATCCCCTTCTTGCTATCGATAGTCAAATCGGCAAGAATGGCATCGCAAGTCCGAGGTGTGGAGGAGTTCGCGACCTCTTGAGGCGAGGCGAGCATCACTGTTTCGATGTGATTTTGAAGGGTGCAGACAGGTTCTTGCGTCACAGCCTCTTTCGTGATGTACAATAATGTAACAGGAAGCTTTTGAAGTGACAGCAAAAGAGAATTCCCTCCTTCCTCCTTGATTAATATATAAATATTAACACATTTTACATGCAAATCGATTGAATCAATGAATCTTGCAGTTTTGCGAGCTTTTAGGGCATCTTGGCGGATTTTGATAAAATAAAAAATATTCAAATTGACGATTTTGGGAGATGATGTGCATAGCGAAGCAGCTAAGATACTCGAGAGTGTTTTTGGTCACACGCAATTTAGGCCATTGCAGAAAGAGGCTGTAGAGGTATCGGTAGAAGGAAGAGATCTTTTGATGATTCTTCCCACAGGAGGAGGAAAGTCGCTTTGCTATCAGCTTCCGGCACTTCTGAAAGACGGAGTGACTGTCGTCATATCTCCATTGCTGGCTCTTATGCACGATCAGGTATGCGCACTCAAGCTTCAGGGTATCTCGGCCGAGATGATCGGCTCCATGCAGAGCGCTGCCCAGGTTTCAGAGGTGATCCAAAAGGTACGCAGCGGCGATCTGAAGCTTTTGTATGTAGCTCCCGAACGATTTGCGGCCTATGGTTTCATCGAGCTTTTGCAGCAGGCAAATGTAGCTTCTTTCGTGATCGACGAAGCGCACTGTGTCAGTGAATGGGGCCATGAGTTCAGAGAAGATTATCGAAAACTACACCTTTTAAAAGAGATATTTCCCCAGGTTCCTATCGCTGCATTTACCGCCACTGCAACGCCGCAGGTAGAGAAGGATATCATGGCGCAGCTGGCGATGGAGAATCCTCTGCGCCTAAGAGGCTCGGTTTTCAGGAAAAATCTTCTCGTAAACGCAAAGCCAAGAAGAGGCGATGGCAAAGAGCAACTGCTCGATTTTATATCCCGTTTTGAAAACGAAAGCGGTATCGTCTATACTTTCACCAGAAACTCGGCTGAAACTATAGCCGCTTTTTTGCAAAAACGAGGAATCAAGGCGATGGCTTACCATGCCAGGCTGCCGGCTTGCGAACGGCAGGCGGCCTATCACGCTTTCATCCATGATGAAGTCGATATCATCGTAGCCACCGTGGCTTTCGGTATGGGAATAGACAAAAGCAATATTCGTTATGTGGTGCACATGAGTATGCCAAAAACGCTCGAAAACTATTATCAGGAGATCGGGCGTGCAGGACGTGACGGCCTGCCGAGCGAGACGATGCTGCTCTATAGCGCCACAGATGCCGCACAGCGCGCATCTTTGATAGAAGAGCTGGAAGAGGGCCCTTACAGGCAGAGCGCTTTCGGAAAACTCGAAAAAATGATCAGCTATTGCCGGAGTGAGGGATGTAGGCATGTTCAGATAGCTGAATATTTCGGTGAAAGCATGACTCCATGCCGGACTCATTGCGATAACTGTACGGCACCCGAATATGAATCTCGCGACATCACTACCGAAGCCAAAAAAGCGCTTTCGGCGATCTACAGAACGGATCAGCGTTTCGGAAAGAACCATATCATAGATCTCCTTCGCGGAAGCAAGAGTGCCAAAATTTCCCAATTCGGGCATGATAGGCTCTCTGTTTACGGTATCGGCTCCAATCTTTCCAGGGTGCAATGGGAGGTGGTGTTCGAACGTCTGCTGGAAGTGGGGGCTTTGGCGCGCGGCGCTCACCGTAATCTTGCCATAACCGCCGTGGGTGTATCTGTGCTGAAAGGCAAAGAGAGCCTAACGATCCGGGCAGACCGGATGAGCGTCAAAGAGAAGCCGCAGAGCATGAAAAGAAGAGAAGACGAACCGATGGAATACGACCGTGAAATATTCGAGCAGCTGCGTATGCTCCGCAAAGAGATCGCCGATGAAAACAGTGTACCCGCCTATATCGTTTTTGGAGACAGGACGCTTAAGGAGATGGCGGTCAGACTTCCGCAAACCAAAGCGCAGATGCTCGAGATAAACGGTGTGGCAGAGGTGAAATATGCACGTTTTGGAGAAGCGTTTCTATCGCGTTGCCAGGAGCTCTCCAAGGCTTTGATGGGGAGCGGATAGTTCGGCTTTATGGTATAGTTAGGGACTTTTTTATAGGTGCCCATATGATTACAAGGAGGTCGTTATGGCTGGTTGCGAAGAGCTCAAAGAGTTGCTCGAGATTGAAGTTATTCCCGATATCGAAGAGGTTATCGACGAACTTTTCGAGCAGATAGCGAATGAAAAGAGGGCCGATGATGCCATCAAGGAGGAGTATGCCCAGCTACAGGAGATGCGAGCCGCTTTTGTCGAGCTTCTTCATGATCTTGAAGAGGGCGATGTAGGTGAAGACGAGTGTGCGGAGATTTACGCCGAGCTCGAAGAGATGATCGAATCGTCCGAGGAGAATAGCGATGGGTGAGGAGCTGATACGAATGATAAAAGAGAGGATATCCCCCCTTGTATATCAGACCAAGAAGGAGCTGGAATACAAAAACGAGAACGAAAGAGCTGCCGAATTGGAGGAGTTTTTGCAGACGCTTCATGAAATTATCGAAGATATCCAAAGTGGAGTTATGGATGAGTGGGAGTGCGGCGAGCTTTACGAAGATTTCAAAAAGTATGAACAAAGCGGCACCATTATCGAAAATCTGGTATAGGAGGATTTATGGAAGTGAAAAAGTGCGATACACTGGAAGAGCTAAGAGGCGAGATAGATAAAGTCGATGAAAAAATTGTCGAATTGATCGCAATTAGAAACGGCTATATCAAGCAAGCGGCAAAGTTTAAGCACTCCGTAGAAGAGATCAAGGCCGACGATCGGATAGACGAAGTACTCAATCGTATCCGCCACAAAGCGCTCACGCTCGGCGTCTCTCCCAATATGGTAGCCGATCTTTACAGGCATATGATCGACGAAATGGTCGAAACGGAGATAGCCGAACTGCGCAACAAGGGTTCATTTTAAAACAAACCATGATAATGCCAATGGCCCGCAAGGGGTTTTTCTGCTTTCAAGATCACGTTATCGGGTCAAAAGGAGGCACTTGCACCGAAAATTTTCATAAAAAGTGAATTGTAATCATCAAGGAGAGAACAATGGTATGCAATGGCGGCAAATGCGGATCGTGCAGTATTGGCCAAGAAATGGTGTGTCAACGGCACGAAGATTGTTCTTTTGAATAAATTACCGAAAAATCGTGAATTCATTCAAAAAAACATATGACCTTATCGTGGTGGGAGCGGGCGCTGCCGGAATATTGGCCGCCATCCGCGCCGCACAGGAAGGGCAAAAAGTGCTTTTGCTTGAAAAGTTGGAGCGTATAGGGGCCAAACTCAAAGCAACCGGTGGCGGTCGCTGCAATCTGACCAATACACTTGATAACGAGAGTTTCATGGAGCGCTTTGGACGCGAAGGGCGCTTTATGTCCGCGGCTCTCGAGCAGTTGGATTCCAGAGCGCTTCGTCAATTTTTTAAAGATATCGGGGTTGAAAGTCACGCACCTGACGGTTTTCATGTTTTTCCTTCGACCCACGATTCCTCTACTATCATCGATGCGCTTTTGGCGCAGATTCGGTCGCTGGATATTGAGTTGTTGTGCAACCGACGGGTGAAAGGTATCGAGCATGATGGCCGAAGCGTGTCAGGTGTGTGCTGTTTTGCCAAAGAGGACGATCGTGATGTGCTGGAACATTTCGTAGCCTCGAATGTAATCATTGCAACCGGGGGGATGGGCTATCCTGTGCTGGGAGCCGAAGGCGATGGCTATGAGCTGGCGAAAGAGACAGGGCATCGCGTCACAGAGTTGTATCCGGCCATGACACCCTTGCAGTGCAAAGAGGATTGGGTGGCAAGATGTCGTGCCGATACCCTCCCCAAAGTGCAATTGATTGTAGATTTGAAAAAATATCGGAAACTTCGAGCTACCGGAGATCTGATCTTCACCAAAAGCGGAATTCGAGGACCGGTGGTGCTGGATTTTTCGCGTGAAATCACGCCATTGCTCAGCAAGATGGATGAGGTGCCGCTCAAGATCAGCCTAACTGGCGGTCTGAACGAAGAGCAGATCCGAAAACGGATAAAAATGCATCTTCGATATAGTCCTCACACTACTACGCTGGATCTTTTACGTACTCTTTTACCGGATTCTGTAGCTCGTGCGCTTTGCAGTCTCGCCGGAGCCGATCCCGAGCTTGGAATCTCGAAACAGGCCGGAGTATCCAGAGACCGGCTCTATAAATTGCTCGCATGGACACCTCTTACGATCACGGGTCACGAGGGTTTCAGAAAGGCCATGATCACCC
>JAMOOM010000046.1 GCA_027065515.1 Campylobacterales bacterium | reverse complement strand
TTCTTTCGCTCGGTGCTTCCAAAAGAGAGATCCTTCATATATTTTTCAGACTCGGACTGATTATCGGGATAGGCGGAATATCGGTCGGAGTGATTATGGGCCTTGGCGGAATGGAGCTTTTGAAACATTTCGATATCGTGACGCTTCCAGAGGATGTCTATGGTACGAGTCACCTGCCGCTCGATCTTGATTGGCGGGATTTCATCGGTATTTTAGTAGGGGCTTTTGCCATTACGCTTCTCTCCTCCTTGTATCCTGCCAAGAAGGCGGCACAGATCGATCCGCTAAAAGTTTTGCGAAACGAGTAGAGCGCTTGCAGGCCTTCTTATTTGAACAGTTTGAATGGAAGCGATAACGTTCTTTGAAGGATATTTAGAGGAGCCTTGATGATCTCTTTGGCGGTTTCGGTGGTGACTTTCGGGTTTTTCAATGGCCCATTGACTTTCAAGGTGATCGCTATCGTTTTATCTTTGCCGAAAATCAGGTAGCCGGCCACAGGGATTTTTCCAAGCACATTTGTCAGACTTTCGAGAAAATGTACCTGCAGTTTCATATCTACACTCTTTTTTTTGAAATCGATTGCTCCGGCACCCGTGACATTGGCGCTTTCACCTTTCAACAGAACCGTATCCAGATAAAGTGTCGGCTTTTTATAGTGATACTCTATCGCTCCTTTTTTTATTTTGAAACCTTTCTTGCTGAAGCCGGGGTTTTTCAGGGTCAATACGGCCGGAATCGTATTGAGTGTGGCGAGAATATTGTTGTAAAGAGCATTTTTGGCCCAGACGGTATCTTGCATCCGAATCGTCCCTTTGAAATAGTGCGGGCTTCCTTTCGCTTCGAAAGAGAATGTCCCTCCATGGATCGCATCGATAGTCGTAAGTCCACGAACGATATAGTCGGGCAGGTTGTCGCCTGCTATATGTAATCTATCCCCGGTTACAAGCCCATGAATTTCTCCCGATCTATGCTTGGTGATAAATTTGACTCGAAGTGGATTGGTCTCTATATTGGCTGAATATTTGCGGCATGGCAGTTGCAACGTATCGTAAAAGAGTGTACCGTCGTATCCTTCGACCGCTATGGTGTGATTGTGTCCATTTTCTGCCGAATCATTTTTATCTCTTGAAAGATAGTCTTCTATCGTATCGAGCAGGCGATCGATATATATGTCGCTCTCTCTTATCGTTACCGAGACATTGTTTTGTTCGAGTACCGCCTTGATTGCATCGTCGATGGATATATCGGTTTTGTTGCCATTGTGCATCGCATTGAAAACGAAAGTCTCAAGAGGTCTGCCTTTTTGAAAAATGACCTTGTTTTCATATGTTACGCGGCCTATCGCTTTTGTCTCTTTTTTATCTATATCGATATCGATACGACCCTTTTGAAGCGGTTTTAGAGGACCTGTAAAATAGGGATGTAGTTTCGAAATACTCAAAAGCGAAATATGTGCGCCGCCTTGCCGATACAGTAGCTTCAAGGCCAGTTTCTCGGCACTGAAAGTGGTGCCGTTTTTGTAGTCCAATACGACAGGTACCTCTTTTTCTCTCATGTCAAACAGTGGTATTTGCCCAAGTGAATATCCCATCCGGTGGATCAACGGCTCGAAGAGCCCTCTTTTTGCATGTAGGTCTATGGTACCTCGAAGCGAAGCATCTATGTATGGATCCATCTTTATCCGGCATCGTTCGATTACGATATCGCTCTTTTTAGAAATCACGTGCAGATTGTGCACCGGTATGGAGATTGTGCGATCGAACAGTAAAGTGGCTCGTTCGGTACGGTAGTCTCCATGGTATTTCAATATGGAAACACCGACGAGCTTTATCGTCAGATCCACTATGGCCTCGGTTTTTCCTTCTGTCTGAACGAAAGGAAGATTTATGTCGTAGGAAGCGAGCAGGCGGACGATATCGTCGTCGATGGCTCCTTCGACGACTATGTGGGCATCTAGTTTCGCACTCCTTTTTGAAAGTTCTCGTATCTCTACATGGCTGCCATCAAGTGGTTTGCCGGCAAATGTCGGTTTGGATAGTTTGAAAGAGAGTACATCGTTTTTGTAAGAGATATCGATTCTGGGAGTAACGACCGGCGTAACTCCTTTTTGGAAATGGATCTTGGCGTTATAGGCGGTCGCAGATGCCTCGATATGGGCGGGATCAAATACGATTCCACCATCTTTTTTTATGAAAATCTCCCCATTCATACGATGTAAAATATATTTTTTTGCCGGAATCCTTGGATATATCCACTCTTTGATCGGTTCGATTGGATTTAGATAGTCCACGAGAGGCTTGAGCGAGGCGAAAGGTTTTGAATCGAGAATAAAGTGGATGCGGTTTTTTTGCTCTACGACATTATAGCTTCCCTCTATTCCAAATCCGCTGTAGTGCCCTTTGCCTCTCCATCGCCTCAAGGGGATATCGTAGGTGAATTTTCCAACGAGTGTTACATGGGGATCTTTGAGAAGAAGACGATGGAGATCGACCGCAATCTTTTTGGTATCGGGATGATAAGAGATTTTTGCTGCAACCTGTAGTGCGTCATTGTCGATATAAAATATATCGTTGAGATAGAGTATGTGAAGCCTGCGTTTACCAATCAGGAGATTGTCGATCTGTATATGGTCGAAGTAGTGGGGCAAAAACTCTATCCAGTCGGCGATTTTTTCGATTTCACGAATCGAATTTATATTCCTCCCCTCTTTTTTGATGGATATGACCTCTATCGTATCCGCGGAAACGGTCAATTTTTTATCGAGTTTGATGTACAATGTATCAATTTTAAGGCCTGGTATCTGGATGTGCCGGATTGTGATGCCGTGAGTGAGAGCGAAAAAGAAAACTATGAGAACCGATGCGAAAAGTAAAAAGATTTTGACAATTGTGGAGTGGATTACGCGGGTTGTGGTGATAATCATCATTTCGCTCTGTTTCTATTTTTTGCAACCGGTAGTAAGTAACCGAGTCATCTATATTCCCGCCGGTTCGAATCCAAAAATTATAGCATACCTGCATCGAAGCGGCATCGATGTCAACGGACTGGATACGCTTTTGCTTGAATTTTTCGGCTATCCGCAACATGGATGGATCGATATAGGGGCCAATCGTCTCGCAAAAGCCGATTTTCTGTATAAAATCACCCATGCCAAAGCTGCGCTGACTCAGATTACCCTGATTCCTGGTGAAACTACAGAGATATTTTTTGAGCAGCTTGCAAAAAGGCTTCATCTCGACAAAAACCGCTTGCTCGAAGCTTATAAAAAAATCGCTCCGTATCCAGATGGCGTAATATGGCCGGATACGTATTCGATACCTATGGGAATTACCGAAACACATCTTGTAAAGTATCTGGTTACGGTTTCGGTTTCGCGTCATGAAGAGCTTGCAAAGAAATTTTTCGGCCTCTACAATCAGACAAAATGGTTTCGATATGTAACTATCGCATCGATTGTGCAAAAAGAGGCTGCCGATACGAAAGAGATGCCGATCATAGCCGCCGTTATCTACAATCGTCTTCGCCTCAAAATGCCACTTCAAATGGATGGAACTCTAAATTATGGAAAATATTCCCATATCAAGGTGACGAGAGCTCGGATATTGAAAGACCCGACACTATTCAATACCTATAAGCATAGAGGCTTGCCCCCATATCCTATTGGAAGCGTCTCGATAGAGGCTGTAAAAGCGGCTATCAGACCGGCCAATGTCTCCTACCTCTATTTTGTAAAAGGTAAAAGCGGAAAGCATATCTTTACGAACAGTTACAAAACACATCTTCAGAATATAAAAAGTGTGAATAAATGAAACATATGATGCGCCAGATATTATGTTTGCAAGGCATTTATAGCAACCTAAATGATAGGTTGATACCATAAAAGGATAAACCAATCAAGAAAAGGAGAATGATATGGCATCCAATCCGACCATTATCTGGTCTAAAATCGACGAGGCGCCCGCGTTGGCAACCTATTCACTGTTTCCAATCGTAAAACATTTTGCGGCAAAAGCCGGTGTAGAGGTCAAACTTAGTGACATTTCGTTGGCAGGCAGAGTGCTTGCGGCTATGGGAAAAAGAGAAGACGAGTTGGCAAAACTTGGCGAATTGGTCCATCAGCCGGAAGCCAATATCATCAAACTCCCAAATATTTCGGCTTCTGTCACACAGCTGAAAGAGTGTATCGCGGAACTTCAAGGGAAGGGATTCGATATCCCCGACTATCCCGAAAACCCAAAAACAGAAGATGAGCGACAGATCGCGGCAAAATATGCCGTATGTCTGGGATCTGCCGTCAATCCGGTTTTGCGTGAAGGGAACTCCGATCGACGCTCCGCTCGTGCTGTGAAAAAATATGCACAGAAGCATCCTCATAGGTTGAAGCCTTTTGCCGAAGATTCCAAAGCCAAAGTGGCACATATGGACGGAAAAGGGGACTTTTATGCCAATGAGCAGTCTGTCATCAATCCAAGAGAGCAGATTGTAAAAATTCAACTCAACGGCAAAGTCATAAAAGAGATAGAAGCGGAAGCCGACGAAGTTCTGGATGCCACTTTCATGTCCGTCAAAGAGCTTAGAGAGTTCTATCTCAAAACGATTCAGGAGGCGAAAGAGAAAGGCTTGATCTGGTCACTGCACCTGAAAGCTACAATGATGAAAATTTCCGATCCTATCATGTTCGGTCATGCAGTCGAGGTATTTTTCAAGGATGTTTTCGACAAATATGGCGACGAATTCAAGAAATTGGGAGTCAATCCAAACCTTGGACTGGGAGATCTTTACGACAAACTGAAAAACTCTGATAAAGGCGAAGAGATAGAAGCGGCTATCAAAGAGGCGATCGTCAATTCCGATCCTGCAATCGCCATGAGCGACAGCGACAATCTTGTCACCAATCTCGACGCTCCCAATCTTGTCATCGTCGATGCATCCATGCCGGTCGTCATCAGAGAAGGCGGCAAGCAGTGGGATAAAGATGGCAATGCGCGTGAGACGCTCGCAGTCATTCCTGATAGCAGTTATGGAAGATTCTATGAAGCGATGATGGAAGATTGCAAAAAGAATGGGCAGTTCGATGTAACTACAATGGGGCGCGTCTCCAATGTGGGCCTTATGGCCAAGAAAGCAGAAGAGTATGGTTCACATCCGACTACTTTTGAAGTTGCAGAAGATGGCATCATGCAGGTTGTGGATGAAAATGGTGCAGTCTTGATGGAGCACAATGTTGAAAAAGGCGATATCTGGAGACTCGTTCGTGCAAAAGATATAGCTATTCGCGACTGGGTACGTTTGGCCGTAGAGCGCGCCCGTATAGAAGGTGTCCCTGCAGTTTTCTGGCTTGATGAAAACCGTGCGCACGATGCCAACATGATAAAACTTGTAAACAAATATCTCAAAGAGCACGATACAACAGGTCTCGAGCTTCCGATCATGGACGTGATAGCTGCTACCAACTACACCAACGAGCGTGTGCGTGCAGGTCTTGATACCATATCAGTTACCGGTAACGTACTTCGTGACTACCTGACCGATATGTATCCAATTCTCGAGCTTGGCACTTCGGCCAAGATGCTCTCTATCGTTCCTTTGCTGGCGGGCGGCGGATTGTTTGAAACCGGAGCCGGCGGTTCTGCACCAAAACATGTGGAGCAGTTTCTAAAAGAGAGTCATCTGCGCTGGGATAGCCTTGGAGAATTTTTGGCCCTTGCAGAATCTTTGCGTATGGAATATATGAAGTCTGAAAACAGTAAAATCGGTGCCATGACCGAATCGCTCGACAAAGCCAACGAAAGCTACCTCGACAACGACAAGGCGCCTAGCAGAAAATGCTGTGAGCCGGACAACAAAGCGTCTCACTATTGGATTGCCAGGTATTGGGCTGAAGCGCTCAGCACACAGACATCGGATCCGCAATTGGCTGAAACTTTCACGCCTGTAGCTGAAGCGTTGGTTAAAAACGAAGAGAAAATTCTTTCGGAGCTTCTGGAAGCCGAGGGTAAAGAGTCCGATATCGGTGGTTATTACGAACCGGATCCTATTCTGGCCGAAAAAGCGATGCGTCCAAGCAAAACATTCAACGAGATTATCGACTCGATTGCATAAATGGACCGGTCTCCTTTGCCATTTTGCGGCAAAGGAGAGTTGGTAAAAGGTAAGTGAGTAAAGGCTTAAACGTTAAGTTTTATTCGTATATCTTGAAAACAGCCCCTCTCAAGATCACTGAAACGGGTGAACAAAGGATTTTATATGGGAAAAGGAAAACGGGTTGGCATAGTGGGGGCAGGAAATGTCGGCTCTACGGCCGCCTTTATTTTGGCGATGAATGGATCGTGTCACGAAATCATTTTGCGTGACAACAAAATCGACATCGCGAAAGGAAAGGCGCTGGATATGAGCCAGGCTGCTGCAGCTCAGCGTAGCCACACTGTGGTATCTGTCGCGGAAGAGCCCGAGCAGCTCTGTGATTGCGACGTGGTCGTCGTCACGGCGGGCAGCCCCAGACTCCCCGGGATGAGCCGGGACGATCTGCTTTTGAAAAATGCACAGATCACCAAAGAGGTGGTGAACGATATCAAAACCTACTCTCCAGACGCCATTATCATCATGGTCTCCAATCCTTTGGATGCGATGACATATGTAGCGCTGAAAGAGAGTGGATTCGAGCGCAATAGAATACTGGGAATGGCCGGAATCCTCGACAGTTCCCGAATGGCTTACTTCATTCAGAAAAAGTTGGGTTACGGAGCGGGACAGATCAGGGCTTCCGTCATAGGCGGACATGGTGACGATATGGTCCCGCTGCCACGATATTCGACCGTTGCGGGTGTGCCGCTGAACGACCTTCTTACCGATGAAGAGATCGACGAGATTGTCGAGCGCACGAAGCATGGCGGTGCCGAGATTGTCGGGTATCTAAAGACAGGTTCCGCCTATTATGCGCCGGCCAAAGCCGCCACCATCATGGTCGAAGCGATTTTGAAAGATACCAAGCAGATCCATCCATGCGCGGTATATCTCGATGGGGAGTATGGATACAGTGATGTGGTAAGCGGGGTTCCTGTGAGTATCGGAGCGAATGGCGCAGAAGATATCATCACTGTATCGCTCAACGCATGTGAGAGAAAAATGTTCAGACAATCGGTCGAATCGGTTCGAAAACTGATCGATGCACTCAATGCCAATAACTTCTTCAAGGATTGAAAATGAGAGAAATTGCCTACGACGATATAGTCAAAGCTGTAAAGAATATGGTGATCCATACGGCGACGAATCTGCCTGAAGACGCGCTCAAAAAGCTCAAAGAGGCGCACGAAAAAGAGAAGAGTCCAGTTGCCAAAAAAGTGTTGGAGCAACTGCTCGAAAATGCGGAAATCGCACGCACCGAAAAACGTCCACTATGCCAGGACACAGGATTGGCCGTATATTTTGTAAAATTGGGACAGGATGTCAGAATCACTGGTGGATTGCTTAAGGATGCCATTAACGAAGGTACTGAGCAAGGATATATCGAAGGGTATCTTAGAGCGTCCACCTGTGACTGCTTTACGCGTGAAAACCTAAAAGATATCATCGGTTACAATCTGCCTGCAATCATTCATATGGATCTTGTGGAGGGGGACGAGCTCGATATCGCCTATGCAGCCAAAGGGGGTGGAAGCGAAAACGTGAGTCGAGCGCGTGTGCTGGCTCCGGCCCAGGGGCGTGAAGGTGTTATAGATTTTGTCAAAAATGTCATATCTGAAGCCGGCCCGAACCCGTGCCCACCGATTATAGTAGGTGTCGGAATAGGCGGCACTTTTGAAAAAGCGGCAATTTCGAGTAAATATGCACTTTTCAGGGAGGCCGGAGAACCACATCCAGATCCGGATGTTGCCGAGTTTGAAAAAGAGCTGCTCTATGAGCTTAACAAACTAGGTATCGGCGCTATGGGTATGGGCGGCACCGAAACGGTATTGGCGGTACATGTAGAAAAAAATCCGTGCCATATCGCCTCGCTACCTGTCAGTGTCAATGTCCAGTGCCACAGCAGCCGTCATAATCACATCACACTATAAGGATCAAAAATGAGTCAGGTACACTATCTTAAAACACCCCTGAGCGATGAAGACGTGATGAATCTCAAAGCCGGGGATATTGTATATCTTTCCGGTATTATGTTCACCGCTCGTGATGCTGCCCACAAACGGCTTGTAGATCTGATCGAAAATAAAGAGGAGTTGCCGTTCCAGCTCGATGGTGCGGTGATCTATTTTGTTGGACCGACTCCTCCTAAGCCTGGTGAGCCGATCGGAAGCGCAGGACCAACGACAAGTTATAGAATGGACAGCTACTCTCCAACATTGATCAGACATGGTCTCAAGGGGATGATTGGCAAAGGCAAGAGAAACCAGGAAGTCAAAGATGCCTGTAAAGAGTACAAAGCGGTCTATTTTGGCGCTACAGGAGGAGCTGGAGCGCTCTTGGGTAAATTGATCAAAGAAGCCGAAGTTATAGCGTATGAAGAGCTTGGTCCTGAAGCGATCCGGATGCTTCGCGTAGAAAACTTTCCAGTTACGGTTATCAACGATGCGTATGGTAACGATCTTTATGAGATGGGCCGCGCGAAATACGAAGTCAAAGACTGATGGTTTGAAAATTCCATTGCGGAATTTTAAATTGTAAATCAAAAGAAAGGATTGAAATATGAATATTCATGAGTATCAGGCAAAAGAGATATTTCGTGCATACGGTGTGCCGGTTCCGAGGGGGCAGGTGGCGTTCACAGTCGATGAAGCAGTCGAAGCCGCCAAAAGCCTCGGAGGAAATCTCTGGGTAGTCAAAGCACAGATTCATGCGGGTGGCCGCGGTTTGGGCGGTGGTGTCAAGCTGGCCAAGACGATCGATGAAGTAAGAGAGCTTGCCGACCAGATTCTCGGTATGACGCTTGTGACCCATCAGACCGGCCCTGAGGGCAAGCTCGTTCAGAAGATATATATAGAAGAGGGTGCGGATATCCAAAAAGAGTTCTATCTAGGGATGCTGCTCGACCGCGCCGCAGAGATGCCTGTGATGATGGCATCCACCGAAGGTGGTATGGAGATCGAAAAGGTAGCTGAAGAGACACCTGAAAAGATTGTGAAAGTAAATATCGATCCAGCTATCGGATTCCAGGGATTCCACGGGCGACAACTCGCCTTTGGACTGGGGTTGGCAAAAGAGGAGATCGGTCCATTTATCAAGTTCGCTCAGGCACTATATAAAGTCTATATGGACAAAGATGCCGAAATGATCGAGATCAATCCGCTGATAAAGTCCGGCGACGGAAAATTCATCGCACTCGATGCAAAAATGGGCTTTGACGATAACGCTTTGGGGCGACATCCGGATATCCTCGAGATGCGCGATCTAAGCGAAGAGGAGCCGACGGAAGTCGAAGCCAAACAGCATGGTCTCAGCTATATCAAACTCGATGGAAATGTCGGATGCATGGTCAATGGCGCAGGACTTGCCATGGCTACTATGGATATCATCAAACATGAAGGAGGAGAACCGGCGAACTTCCTCGATGTGGGTGGCGGGGCGAATCCTGAAACTGTGGCAAAAGGATTTGAGATTATCCTGAAAGACCCAAATGTCAAAGCGATATTCGTCAATATTTTCGGCGGTATCGTTCGTTGCGACAGGGTGGCCAACGGAATTTTGGAAGCTACCAAAATTACCGATGTCAACGTGCCGGTTGTGGTACGGCTCGATGGTACGAATGCCGAGGAAGCGTCAGAAATATTGCGAAAATCAGGTATCGAAAATATCATTCCGGCCCAAGACCTTGCAGATGGTGCGAAAAAAGCCGTCGAAGCAGCGAAGTAGAGGGTAAAAAGCGTCAATCGAAAGTGAACTGCTTCACATTCGTAGCTTTTTACGAGTTTTTGGTATGCATATTTGCATCCAAAAAGTCGGGTTACCGAATGAAAAGAAAGGAGAATTTTATTTATGAGTATTCTGGTAAACAAAGATACGAAAGTTATCGTTCAAGGATTCACCGGCAAAGAGGGTACATTTCATGCCTCGCAATGTATTGAGTACGGCACGCAGATTGTAGGTGGCGTTACGCCCGGTAAAGGTGGGCAGGAGCATCTTGGCCGCCCGGTATTCAATATGGTTAACGAGGCCGTTCAAGCCACAGGTGCCACGGTATCAATGATTTTCGTTCCACCGGCGTTTGTAGCCGATGCCGTGATGGAAGCAGCTGACGCGGGTATCGAGCTTGCTGTCATCATCACTGAGGGAGCACCTGTCAAAGATATGATGTACGCAAAAGCCTATGCCACGAAAAAAGGGATGAACACTATTGGGCCAAACTGTCCAGGTGTCATCACCGCCGAAGAGTGTAAAATCGGAATCATGCCCGGATTTATCTTCAAAAAAGGGCCTGTTGGACTGATTTCCAAATCCGGTACTCTCACTTATGAAGCGTCGAATCAGGTCGTTAAAGAGGGCCTAGGCATCACGACCGCAGTCGGAATTGGCGGCGACCCGATAATCGGCCTTAGCTACAAGCAGCTGCTTCCGATGTTCGAAGCCGATCCTGAAACCGAAGCGATCGTTATGATTGGTGAAATCGGTGGAGATCTGGAGATACAGGCAGCCGAGTATATAAAAGAGCACATCAGCAAGCCTGTCGTTGCCTTTATCGCAGGACAGACGGCACCGAAAGGTAAGCGCATGGGCCATGCGGGAGCCATAATCTCCGGAGGAAGTGGAACCGCAGCTGAAAAGATGGCCGCATTGGAAGCGGCGGGCGCCAAAGTCGTCGTATCTCCAGCCGATATTGGTAAAGCTGTCAAAGAGGTTTTGGGTAAATAGCAAGTGGATGGAAGTTTCGAAATTTCCAAAAAATTTGAAAAACAGAGTGTGTGTCGGCGCTTTGCAGGTATGTGTTGCGTTGAATAGTGGCAATATAGAGCTTTTGGCAATAGTGGCACGAAAGGTAACAGCGGATTCCAAGAGCTGAATCGAAGGCATTTTTTATAGCGTGTTTAAGAAAGCTGAGATATCCTTTATAATATTGCACTGCCTGAAGCGGGCGTCGAAGAGAGTGCGGCGGCATAAAACATTCTGAATCAAGTGATATAAAAATCCAATCCAACAAAGGAGAGTAAATGAGTCTGAAAAAAGCGCCGGAAAATACCCCGGTTTGGGTTAACGTAGATATGTGCAAAGCGTGTGACATCTGTGTGGCACGATGCCCGGCTGGTGTTTTGGCCATGAGGCCGGAGCCGCATTCTATTCTTGGTTCCGTAATCAGCGTCGAGGCTCCGGAGCTCTGTATCGGATGCAACGACTGCGAACTTGACTGTCCCGATTTTGCAATATACGTTGCGGATAGAAGCGAATATAAATTCGCCAAATTGACAGATGCCGCAAAAAAGAGAGCCGAAGCGATCAAAAAAAACAATTTCATGACGCTCAGCGCATCATAAGGAGAGAGAATGGCAAGAGAAGTAATTTCAAGCGGAAACCAACTGGCTGCCCAGGCGGCGATCGATGTAGGATGTGAGTTTTTCGGTGGCTATCCGATCACCCCTTCAAGTGAAGTAGCCCATGAACTAAGCGTTCTGCTTCCACGCAACGGCGGCAAATTCATCCAGATGGAAGACGAAATAGCCGGTATCTGTGTGGCTCTTGGCGCTTCGATGAGTGGAAAAAAAGCAATGACCAATACATCGGGACCTGGAATCAGCCTCAAAGCCGAACAGATTGGCCTCGGATTCATTACGGAAGTTCCTATGGTTATCACCAATGTAATGCGTGGTGGCCCTTCGACCGGTCTTCCTACCCGCGTACAGCAAGGAGACGTTCTTCAGGCTCGAAATCCAACCCACGGTGATGTTAAAATGATCGCCTTTGCACCGAAAAATCTCGAAGAGTGCTATACGGAAACGGTCAGGGCTTTCAATACCGCAGAGCGTTTCATGACTACCGTAATGGTTCTTTTGGACGAAACCATCGGACACATGCACGGCAAAGCCACCCTTCCCGACGTAGAAGAGGTCAAAGCCGGAATCGTGAAAAGAAGAGAATATACCGGTGATCCGAAAGATTACAAACCGTATGGTGTAGGACCGGACGAACCTGCTATTTTGAATCCTTTTTTCAAAGGGTACCACTACCATATCACCGGCCTTCATCATGGGCCAACCGGTTTCCCGACCGAAGATGCGAAAATGTGCCAGGACTTGATTGAAAGACTTTTCCGCAAGATAGAAGCGCATGAAGACGAGATCGAAAGCTATGAAGAGTATATGCTCGACGATGCCGACATAATGATAGTTTGCTACGGTTCGGTTGCATTGGCAGCCGAAGAGGCTATCAACCGACTACGCGAAGAGGGTGTAAAAGTAGGAATGTTCCGTCCTATCACTCTTTGGCCGAGCCCGGAGAAGAAAATGAAAGAGTTGGCGGAGAGATTTGACAATATCATCGTTCCCGAGCTCAACATGGGCCAATATTCTACCGAGGTAGAACGCGTAATGAAAAAACCGTTTGTCAGGATAAACAAAGCGAATGGACGACCGATTTCACCATCGGAAATCATCGAAAAAATCAAAGAAAGCTTCTAATAGGGGGAAAATATGGCGTTTAATTACGATCAGTATCTACGAACCGACAAAATGCCGACACTCTGGTGTTGGGGATGTGGTGACGGTGTCATCTTGAAATCGGTAATCCGTGCCATTGAAAAATGTGGATGGGATATGGATGATGTATGTGTCGTGTCTGGTATCGGATGTTCCGGACGTTTCAGCTCGTATATCGACTGCAATACCGTTCATACAACCCATGGTCGAACCATTGCATACGCTACAGGAGTCAAACTGGCAAATCCGGACAAGCATGTAATCGTCGTCGCAGGTGATGGCGACAGCCTCGCTATCGGAGGCAACCATACCATTCACGGTTGCCGACGAAACATAGATCTGAATTTTATTGTTATCAACAATTTCATCTATGGCCTGACCAACTCCCAGGTTTCTCCTACGACTCCGAAAGGTATGTGGGCAGTGACCACACAATATGGAAACGTCGACCCATCATTCGATGCATGTGAACTCGCCAAAGCTTCAGGTGCAACTTTCGTTGCGCGTGAAACCGTAAATGATCCTAAAAAAATCGAAAAAGCGCTCGTTAAGGGATTCCAGCATAGAGGCTTCAGTTTCTTCGATATTTTCAGTAACTGCCACATCAACCTTGGCCGCAAAAACAAGATGCAATCAGCATTGGCGACTCTTGACTGGATCGACAAGATTACAGTCGGCAAACGAAAATATGATGCATTGCCCGAGGAAGAGAGAAAAGGACTGTTTCCAACGGGAATTCTCCATCACGACGACACGCAAATGGAATACTGCGATGCCTACGATTTGGTCATCGAAGCGGCGCAGAGCAAAACTACTGTCCCCAAACTCCATCCGGAGATGGTCGACGAAACGACAAAAAAAGTTTAAATTTCTTGCCCCCAAGGGGCCAACAAAACATAGTAGCCGGACAAAGAGCCGGCATTTAATTAGGCAAAGGACTAAACTATGTCAATGACTCAATTACGATTTACAGGTGTCGGCGGGCAGGGCGTACTGCTGGCCGGAGAGATTCTCGCTGCAGCCAAGATCAAAGCCGGTGGCTATGGCGTCAAAGCGGCCACATACACTTCTCAGGTTCGTGGCGGTCCAACGAAAGTCGATATTTTGCTTTCGGATGAGCCTATACTCTATCCATATGCCATCGAGGGCGAGATAGACTATATGCTGTCGACTGCACAAGTCAGCTACGATCAGTTCAAAAGCGGCGTGAGAGATGGCGCTCCTGTAGTAATCGAGCCAAATCTGGTTACACCTACGGAAGAGGATAAAAAAAGATGGGATATATATGAAATTCCATTGATTACCATCGCCAAGGAAGAGGTCGGCAACGTTGTCACGCAATCTGTCGTCGCACTTGCCATAACCGTAACGATCACAAAATGCGTCGATAGGGATCTCGTTTACGAGACGATGATCAGCAAGGTGCCGCCACGTTTTGTCGAACTCAATAGAAAAGCGTTCGAGCTGGGCGAAAAGCATGCACTCGAAGCGATTGCCAACCACAAAAAATAGATTTTTTCCGCCCCTTTTATGGGGCGCACTCCTAGAAAACTTTCTTTAGAAGTCTCTTTTATCGCACTTTCGTTTAAGAAAAAGTTTATATTATGGTATAATATATTCCAGGTACGGCAGATACTTGCTTGGCGACTGCCAAGAGGAAAGTCCGGGCTGCAGTGAAGCAGGGTTCCGTCTAACGGACGGCCACCGCAAGGTGAGGGATAGTGCAACAGAAAGTAAACCGCCATCCGAAGCAACATAGTTTCGGATGGTAAGGGTGAAACGGTGGGGTAAGAGCCCACCAGCGCCTTGAGTGATCCTGGCGGCTATGTAAACCCAACCCGCAGCAAGAAGAGTATGGTAAAAGCTTCACATTTTCGCTCTTCGCTCGAGTTTCATGGTAACATGAAATGTAGATAAATAAGTATCCACGACATAACCCGGCTTATGCCGTGCCTGCACTTTTGATCGCCGATAACTACCGGTATCGTCTATCAATATATACCTCCATGAATCTCATTTCTTCATTTTCGAAACTTTGGAAATCTCAAGTGTCGGATTGTGTATCAAGCCCTTATTGTCAAAGTCGAAGCCTGCCGCCGACGTATCCTTTTTGAATATCGGATGAAAAGTATAAGCAATATATATAAAGGATGCTCTTAAGAGATTAGTAGTAAAATCGTTTTAAAAAACAGAAGGTCCATGGCCAATGAAACGTTTTATGATCCAGCTTATTCCGGTGATTCTTATGGCACAGGTTCATTATGCGAAATTGGAACCGGTCGAAACCTATCAGATCAAGGCGGCTGTATCCGGACTGGTGCTGCAGGCGCACGATGAATACGAGGGGAAGATAGGGGACGAAAAAGCGGTCGTGCAGATCGATGACAAAGTGGATAGATCTCAAAAGAGAGCGCTTGAAACATCGTTGAAAGTCTATGAAACGAGCATGGACCTGACGCAGCGCATGAGGAACAACCAGGAGAAAGTTTATCGTCGCGAAAGAGACTACTATCTGCGGATCAAAAATCTAAAAACGAAATCAAAAACCGAAAAAGATCGTGTCTTTAGTTCGATGATATCGGCTAAAAACCAGCTGCTTACACTCGATGAAAAGAGAGCCACTCTTCAAAAACAGATTGCCGATACGAAGTATCAATTGACAATGCTGAAAGATCGTATCGAAAAAAAATCGGTCCGGGCGCCAAAGCTCTATATCTATAAAGTCTCAGTCAGGCGCGGTGATTATGTCAATCCCGGCACACCACTGCTGACCGCCATGGATCTCGATGCAGGCAGACTGGTGGTTTATCTCGACGCGACTGAGGTCGAAGATCTTGGTAAAAAAGTGATATATCTGGATAACAGACCTACAAAAATGAAATTCGACAAAGTGATCGAAGTGGCAGACGATGTGCATATCTCATCCTATCGTGCCGAAATGGTTATAAAAGACCCGAAACGGCGCTTTTCATCACTGATCAAAGTCGAAGTGAAGGAGCAATAAATCATGAAAATAACAGCTTGCCCGCTCGATTGTTACGATGCATGCGCCATAGTAGTCGATCCCAAAACGCAGAAGATGACAGGGCTTTCTCATCATCCTATGACACGTGGCTCTCTTTGTGTGCATCTAAACCGTCACTACAAAAAAGCCAAAAGAATCAAGCATCCGCGAATCGATGGCAAAGAGGTATCCATGGAAGAGGCGATGGAAGCTGTCGTCCGAGCCATCAAAGATGCCGGTGAGGATTTTCTTCTCTATAGGGGTAGTGGGAACGTGGGCTTCATGCAGTCCATTACGGAAATTCTGCCCGCAAGATTGGGCGGATGGACCACGGAGGGTTCTTTGTGCGATGGCGCAGGGCAGGCCGGTGTGGAAGCCGGCCGGGGCATTTCACTCGCTTTGCCGCCCGAATCCATAGAGCAGGCAGATGCGATCATAGTGTGGGGGCGCAATGTTTCCGTAACCGATCCTCATATGATGGAGCTTTTGAAAAACAAAACGTTGATCGTAATAGATCCGGTAAAGACAAAAGTGGCCAAAATGGCCGATCTATATATGCAGATTCGCCCCAGAAGCGATTTTTATCTCGCGATGCTTCTTGCGCGCTTCATGTTTATGGAAGATATGGAAGATAAAACTTTCATGGAGGAGCGGTGTGAAGATGCGGACTGGTACTATGACTTTTTGCGTACCTTCCGGATCCGCGTTTCACTCGATAAATGCGATATCTCGCTCGATGATCTGGGGGATCTGCTCTATCAGATGCAAAACAGAAAATGCGTCTTTCTTGTAGGCACAGGTGTTCAGAAATATTCGATTGGCAACCAAGTGCTTCAAGCCATCGACGGTTTGGCGGCAGTGCTGGGTTTTTTTGGCAAACCAGGATGCGGAGTCAGTTTTCTGGGGGATTCGATGGCGGGATTCAACTCCCCTATTCAGAAGTCAGCCAAAAAGGTGGCGAAACCTCTGGCGCCATTTGGGCGTTTTGAAACGGTTTTGATCCAGGGTGGAAATCCCGCTGCACAGATGCCCGCACAGCAAAAGGTCGCACAAGAGCTATCGAGTGTAAAAAATCTGATCTATTTCGGTCTTTACGAAAATGAAACGAGCCGGATGGCACACATCGTATTGCCTGCAAAGGACTTTTTGGAAAAAGAGGATCTTAGGCTCAGCTACGCCCACCCGTATGTGCAGCCTATGCCAAAGATCAAAGAGTCGAATTTTGGGATCAGCGAATATGAGCTTACAGATTTTATTCTTCGTGCGTTTGGTCAGGAGGGACTGCAGAGCGCTCAAAGTTATATCGATACAATGGTTTCACAGTGCGTAGAAGAGCCCAATGGCTTGCTTAGATCGCCGGCATACAAACGACACCCATATGAGGATGGATTCGAAACAGAGAGTGGAAATTTCGAATTTCTCGAAGAGTTCGAAGACGATTTTGACGATGAGTCCGAAGGGTTGTGGCTACTCACTCCCAAA
>JAMOOM010000045.1 GCA_027065515.1 Campylobacterales bacterium | reverse complement strand
GGTATGCCCAGAAGCGACCATGAGGCTTCTTCGGTTGGGGATACGTCGATCTTTGGCATCAGCCGAAGAGCTCACCGCCAAGATATTCGAAATATCCAAGCTCTCTTTCGATCGCAAGAAGTCTGTTATATTTGGCGGTTCGCTCTCCGCGGGCGGTCGAGCCGGTCTTGATCTGTCCGGTATTGAGCGCTACGGCGAAATCGGCGATAAAAGCGTCTTCGCTTTCGCCGCTTCTGTGGCTCATTACACAAGTGTAGCCGTTTCGCTGCGCAAGACGCACCGTCTGCATCGTTTCGCTGATCGTTCCTATCTGGTTTGGCTTGATCAGGATGGAGTTGGCCACTCCCTGGCTGATCCCCTCCGCAAGAATCGATGCATTCGTAACGAAAAGGTCGTCTCCCACCAGCTGCACTTTGTCGCCCAGGCGGTCGCTCATGATCTTCCAGCCATCCCAGTCGTCTTCACTCAAGCCATCCTCGATACTTACGATAGGATACTTTTCGACCAGTCGCTCGTAGTAATCCACCATCTCTTCGCTGCTTAGAGTGCGCCCTTCGCTATCTAAGCGATATCCACCCTCGTCATCTACCAGCTCGCTGCTGGCCACATCCAGAGCGATGGCGATCTGCTCTCCTGGTTTGTATCCGGCTCTCTCTATCGCTTTGATGATCACTTCGATCGGCTCTTCGTTGCTGGAGAGGTTGGGTGCGAATCCTCCCTCGTCCCCAAGTGCCGTGCTGTGGCCCATATCGGAAAGGATTTTTTTGAGATTGTGATATACCTCGGAACTGGCGCGCAAAGCTTCAGAAAACTCTTCGAAGCCTGTCGGCATGATCATATATTCCTGAAAATCGACGCTGTTGTCGGCATGGCTTCCGCCGTTTATGATGTTGAACATCGGAATCGGCATCACGAGGGCGTTGGCTCCGCCAAGATATCTGTAAAGTGGCATCTTGAGGCTTACGGCCGCTGCACGCGCCACCGCCATAGATACTCCCAGCACCGCATTGGCGCCCAGGTTTCCATAGTTGTCCGTGCCGTCCAGCTCTTTCATGATGGCATCTATTTCACTCTGGCTGTAGGGGCTCAGGCCTATCAATTCATCGGCGATCTTGACGTTGACGTTTTCACACGCGGTCAAAACTCCTTTGCCCATATATCTCTCTCCGCCGTCTCGCAGCTCCAGCGCTTCGCGCTTTCCTGTGCTGGCGCCGCTTGGCACGATCGCATCGGCCACGCTGCCGTCGCTGAGGCGCACTGTAGCCCGAACGGTCGGGTTTCCTCTGCTGTCAAGAACCTCATCGGCTCTGATATCGTCGATAAATACCATAATTTTTCTCCTTTTCTTTTTGATTTGACTATTCCGAATCCGCGGCTTTGATCTCTTCTTCGCTCATTTCGAGCATCTTGCTGCCTATACCGAGAGCCTGTTTGATCTCATCTTCGATCTGCGCGGCGAGCTCCGGATTCTCTTTGAGCGTCTGCTTGGCGTTTTCACGTCCCTGCCCCAGCTTGGTCTCTTTGTAGCTGAACCAGGAGCCGCTCTTGTCGACAATATCGAGTTTGACGCCATAATCGATGATTTCGCCCTCTTTACTGATCCCTTCGCCAAACATGATATCGAACTCGGCGATCCTGAAAGGCGGGGCGACCTTGTTTTTGACCACCTTGGCCTTGACCCTGTTTCCGATCTGGTTTTCACCCTGCTTGAGCGTAGCGATACGGCGCACGTCGATACGCACCGAAGCGTAGAATTTCAAAGCGTTTCCGCCGGTAGTGGTTTCGGGGCTTCCGTACCCCATCGTGCCGATCTTCATGCGGATCTGGTTGATGAAGATCACCGTCGTCTCCATCTTGTGCAAAATACCTGTAAGCTTTCTTAGTGCCTGGCTCATCAGCCGCGCCTGCAATCCCACGTGCGTATCACCCATATCGCCCTCTATCTCGGCTTTGGGAGTAAGAGCCGCTACGGAATCGATCACGATTACGTCAACCGCTCCGCTGCGCGAGATCGTCTCCACGATATCGAGCGCCTGCTCACCGAAATCGGGCTGGCTGACCAGCAGATTTTCCACATCCACGCCCAGATTTTTCGCATATCGCACATCGAGCGCGTGCTCGGCGTCGATAAAGGCGCAGATGCTTCCATCTTTTTGAGCCTCGGCTATCACCTGAAGAGCCAGCGTGGTTTTACCCGAACTCTCGGGACCGTATATCTCGATCATCCGACCCTTCGGCACTCCGCCGATACCAAGCGCCATATCCAGCCCCAGCGAACCTGTGCTGATCGCTTCGATCGGCTCGAACTCCTTGTCCCCAAGCCGCACAAGCGCGCCTTTGCCAAACGCTTTATCGATCTGCTTGATCGCGACATCCAGCGCTTTTTGTTTGTTTGGATCTATTGCCATAAAAACCTCTTGTTTATGAAAGTTAGGAATATTTTAACACCATTTCGATAAAATCAAACCAAAAAGGCCACCGAGTGCAGAGCGCAAAGTTTATCAAAAGAAAAACCCCCGTCACAATCGCCCATTCGCCGGATGCGGACGATATCTTCATGTACTATGCGATCAGATTCGGATGGGTTTCGACACCTGCACCCTTCGAGAATGTAGCTTTGGATATCGAAACCCTCAACGAAGCGGCGATTGCCGGCACATACGACGTCACCGCCATCAGTTTCGCCCTCTACCCGAAGATCCGGGACGATTTCGCCCTGTTGCGCACGGCTGTAAGCTTCGGAGAGGGGTATGGCCCCAAGCTCATCAAACCCAAAGGAAAAAAACTGCGTCGAAACTTCAAAGTGGCTCTCAGCGGAAAGCACACGACCAACGCGATGCTTTTCAAGATAGCCTACCCCGACGCGCGCATCGTCTATAAAAATTTCCTCGATATCGAAAAGGCGGTGCTTTCCGGCGAAGTGGACGCAGGGGTGCTGATCCACGAAAGCATCCTCGATTTCGACGAAAGCCTGGAAACGGAGCGCGAAATATGGGATATATGGAGAGAGCTCGCCGGCGACGATCTGCCTCTTCCTTTGGGCGGCATGGCCCTGCGGAGATCTTTGCCGCTAACTCACGCCATCGCTATCGAAGATGCGCTGATCAAAGCCGTAGATGTAGCAAACGCCCATCGCGGGCTGCTTGCGAAAATGCTGCTCGAGCGAAATCTCGTACGTATCGACGCTGCAACGCTGGACAGATATCTCGATCTATATGCAAACGACAAGAGCGTAACAATGAATGAAACGCAGCTAAAAGCTCTCGATACCCTCTTTCGTATAGGATATGAAAACGGTTTTTACGAATGCCCGATCGAAGCGGAAGATTTCATGATTCCCAAAGAGTACATGGAGGCAAGATTTGAATAGTGCCAAAAAGGGCTGCTGATGCAGTCGCAATTCATCGCGCTGGGAGTGGAGACTCTCAAAATAGCGCTAATGCTCTCTTTGCCTATGCTGATGGCGGGCCTGATCGCCGGGCTTGCGATCAGTATTTTCCAGGCCACCACGCAGATCAACGAAATGACGCTAAGTTTCATCCCCAAAATCATCATCGTGGCGCTCGTAATGATTTTGACGATGCCGTGGATGATGAACACGATGATCGATTTTACGCTGCGTATGTTCAACATGATAAAAGATTACGCCTTTTGAGAACGAGAAAGATCGATTTTTCTAAGTTTTCGAGCATCCGCATCGGCCCTTTGGCAGATGTGAAAATGCTCGAAAAAGGGGATATGCCGCCAGCGGGCCATACAATCATAGGTCACGCCAACAATATCCTGATGGGCCCCAACCCGCCCCCACTGATGATGCTGTCGAAGGATTTCGATTTCATCCGAATCTATGGAGATCGGCTCGCCGTAGGCGCAGCCACCCCGACGGGGAAAATTCTCTCTTTTTGCAAAAAACACGATATAGGCGGCTTCGAATATGTAGCGAAGCTGCCTGGAACGGTAGGCGGCATGCTGGCGATGAACGCGGGAGTCAAGAGTTACGAAACCTTCGACCGCCTCCTCTCTATCCGCACCGAAAAAGGGCTTTTTGAAAAAGCGGAGATTCCTCACGGCTACCGACACGCACAGATTCCGGGTATCGCTTTCGAAGCTCTGTTCGAAATAGAAAAAGGCTTCGACGCCAGGCTGGCCGGGGAGCTTCTTGCGCTGCGAAAAAACCAGCCGTCGGATCCTAGCGCCGGAAGCGCCTTCAAAAATCCCGATGGAGATTATGCGGGACGGCTCATCGAAGCGGCGGGGCTCAAAGGAGCGCGAATCGGCGGTATGGCTTTCAGTCCCGTGCATGCCAATTTTCTGATCAATCTCGAAAACGGTACTTTCCAAGAAGCCCTCTCGCTTATAGATCTGGCGCAAAACCGGGTATGGAAATCCTACGGCATAAAACTCGAGCCCGAATTAAATATTATTCATAATTTTCATTAAAATCCTTTATTTCATAATTTCTGCTGTTTTGATATATAATAGGCTTCTATAAAAATTATTCCAAAAGGAAAATTTATGCCAAAAAAGATCTCTTGGCTTACCGGGGGCGTGCTCATGGCCCTGCTGATTCTCTTTGCATTTTCCATATGGGGTGCAGACCGCCCTATCGGAGCCTCCACATATGTGCCATATTTCGCGAGCGTCATATTCGGCCTCGATCCCGAACACTACGAATATGCAGCCGAAGTGGAAAAAGCAGGAGCCTGGGAGGGCGTCATGCTTATCGGCGCATTTGTGGGAGGTCTTTTCATGTCCGTTTTCGTGACCAAGACATTTCGCTTCAGCGTACTTCCGACTCTTTGGAAAGAGCGTAAAAATAGCTCCGTGGCATCGCGCCTATTCTGGAGTTTTGCAGCCGGATTCGTGATGATCGTGGGCGCACGCCTTGCGGGAGGATGCACCAGTGGACACTTCCTCTCGGGTGCCAGCCAGATCGCCGTAAGCGGCCTTATCTTTGGTGGAGTGGTCATGATTACGCTGATCGTAACGGGCCGTCTATTTTACAAGAAGAGAGGATGAGCATGATCGACCGTATCGTCCATATGTTCGAGATAGTGGCCAACGAAGGCCATGGGAGCGTAGCTATGGTGCTGTTTATCGGATTCGTTTTCGGCGCCATCGTTCAGTGGTCGCGGGTGGACAAATTCGAAAAGATCGCAGGATTTGCCATGCTCGAGGATATGACCGTGCCCAAAATGCTCTTTTTCGCCATCGGCCTGGCGAGCATCGGTCTTTACTTTATGATAGAGCTCGGGTGGGCTCACTATCACATCAAGCCGATCACACTTGGCGGATTGATCATCGGCGGCACTCTGTTTGGGATAGCGATGGCAATTTTCGGAAAATGCCCTGGCACAGGGCCCATATCCGTAGCCGAAGGCCGTATCGACGTTCTGATCGGCGCCATAGGCGGAATTTTTGGAGGCCTGTTTTTCACATGGGCATATCCATGGCTCAAACCGATCATGGGGCCAAATTTCGGAAAACTGACGCTTCCCTCGCTTTTCGAGGGCTATGAATCCATGGTCGTCTTGATATACGGCATCGCCCTTATGGCGGTAGCCTTTCTGATTCCGAATATCGAATATCTCGACCCTGAAGACCGCGAAGAGCCCGCCGAAATTTAACCTCTTCTCCCCTCTTTCTTTGCTATAATGGCTTCTAAAATCAAGGAGGCCATTATGCAGATCAAAAGCCACGGCATACATATCGAGCTTACACAGACAGACAGCGAAGTTTATGTAGAGTTCAAACTCATAGGCAAGCTGACCCACGAAGATTATGAAACTTTCACCCCTTTCATCGAAAGCGCTATAAAGAACCTACCGCCCAAAAGCCTCAATATCCTTGTCGACATGAGAGATTTCGAAGGCTTCACGCTCAAAGCGGCGTGGGATGACTTCAAATTCGGCCTTGAACTGCGCCACGATATCAGAAAAATGGCAGTGGTAGGCGATAAAAAATGGGAGGAGCTCTTCGCGAAGCTTACAGATTTCATGATTGCCGGCAAGGCGAAATTTTTCCACTCCATAGAGGATGCCCGCACTTGGCTGATGCAAAAATAGATATAAGCGAAAAGATTGCGAAACAGATCGCCCAGATCGTCAAAGAGAGTGTCGAAATCGATATCAAAGTGCTCCAGTTCATCAAAGAGGATCTTGAAGAGCTTCAAAAAATCGCCAAAGAGCAGAATATTTCGACCAAAGAGTTGATCGCGCAGATCATAGAGGGAATGAAAAAAGGTCTGATAGAGAGTGGCAAAGTGACTATAGAAGAGATTGGCAAGATCCTGGGGAAATCGGAAGAGAGCCTTAGAGGCAGCCTCGATCTGCCGGCAGATAAAGCAGATAAAAAAGCATAAAAAAAGCGGGTCCGAAGACCCGCATTCTACACTCCCCCGAATGTAGCGGAAAAATTATTTGCTCGCGGCTTCTTTGGCGGCTTCGAGAGCTTCTTCATACTCTGGCTCTTCCGTGATTTCGGGTACGATCTGCTTGTATGCGACATTGCCGTTTTTATCGATGACAAAAATTGCTCGTGCCGTCACTCCTGCAAGCGGGCCCTCAGCGATCAGCACGCCGTAAGCGTTTGCAAAATCTTTGTTTCTGAAATCCGATGCGACAGTCAGATTCTCGATACCTTCAGCGGAGCAGAATCTGCCGGCTGCAAAAGGAAGGTCCATAGAGATCACGGTCGTATCTACGCCTTCGAGCTGCGCCGCTTTTTCGTTGAACTTGCGGGTTTCGGCCGCACACACGGGAGTGTCGAGAGATGGAACTACAACGAGAAGCTGCACTTTATCCTGAGCGCCGCCCACTTTTTTGTCTGCAAGACCTTCAGAGTTGACTACAGTCACTTCAGGAGCTTTGTCTCCTACGTTTACTTCGTTGCCTTCGAGCTTGACTTCGTTGCCTTTGAGTTTTGTGGTTGCCATAGGTATTTCCTTTTATTGATATTTAGGTTCGCGTTTGTTGCGATTGAGAGTATTCTATACAAACAGGATAAAAAAAGTCTTAATTTAAAAAAACTAATAGTCGGACTTAGGCTGCCTCTAAGTGCGCTTCTAAAAGTTTGCGCGCGGCGACACTTCGATCGTCAAAGCATCCGTGAAATCTTCCATTGCCCATCCATCTATGCCGCAACGTGCCACCATCGCGGCATTGTCCGAGCAAAATTGCAGATCCGCCAGATGCAGTGTCGCGCCATACTGCGCACAGAGGTTGGCGAATGCCTCCCTGACCGCCGTGTTGGCGCTCGCTCCTCCGACGATAGCGAAATCTTTAGGGCGAATCTTCTCGAAAATCTTCTTGCTCTTTTGCATCAGATGAGCTATCGCCGCTTTTTGAAACGCTGCGGCGATATCGGCTTTGGTCCGCTCATCCAATGGCTTATGCTCCTCCACCAGAAGCCTGACGGCGTTTTTCAACCCCGAATAGCTGAAGGCGATCTTTGGAGAGTGCTGCAACGGTATCGGCAGATCGAAGCGGTCGGGGTCCCCTTTTTTGGCCAGGTTTTCTATGATCGGGCCACCTGGATACCCAAGCCCCATCATCTTCGCGACTTTATCGAAACTCTCGCCGAAGCTATCGTCCATCGTCGTGGCCAGAGTGTGTATCTCGTCGTATCCGTGCACATCCAGCACCATCGTATGGCCACCGGATATCAGCAGTACAAGCAGAGGAAAAATGGTGTCTCTTTCGATAAAGAGGGAGTAGATATGGGCTTTTAGATGATTGACGGCGACGATCGGCAAACCTTTGGCGATGGAGAGAGCCTGCGCCATCGCCACCCCCTCCAGAAGTGTGACGGAAAGGCCAGGTGCGTTGGTTACGGCTATGGCCTGCAGATCGTCCAGATATGGTGCAGCCTCTTCCAGCAGCCTGGGAAGGTCAACCGCATGCAGCCTGCTGGCAAGCTCGGGGACCACCCCGCCATATTTCGCATGCTCGGCCTCCTGGGAGATCTTCCGGTGAAACAGAAGCCTTTTCGTCGCAATTTCACTCACACAGACGGAACTATCGTCACAACTACTCTCGATACCCAGAATCATCTCCTCACTCCTTCATCAACAAAGCCGTTTTTCAGACGCTCCAGCATCCATGGCCATGGACCGTAGCCGCTCTCGGCATTGATATGGCCGGCATCGTTCAACACTTTCATCGGAATCTGCAGCCTCTCTTGCAGCTCCCACGCCTCTTTCAGCGGCATATATGGATCGTTACTGGAGACTACGAGCATCGCGCTTTTGGCATGAAGATCTTTTGGCGCCTCGAGCGGAAAGAAACTCTTGATCGTCTCTATTTCGCATCTCAGGCTGGGCGGAGCCACCAAAACCAGCCTCTCTACCGTCTCCATCGGCTCGATATCCGCTTCGTTGCACAGATGAAACCAAAGAGTGTTGGCTAAAGAGTGACAGATCACGGTCGTCGGCCTGAAGTCTCTCAAATAGGCTCGCACCTCTTTTTTCCAGCGGTTGAGGTGCGGATAGTGCGGATGCATGATCAGCGGAAAGCTCACCGTTTTGTACTCCTTGACCAGTTCGGAAGCGAGCCAGCTCTGCCAGTGCGGCCAGTCGCTCCCGCCCCAGCCGTGCAGCAAAAGAGTCTTATCGTACTTCACACCATCTCCTGACCTCTTCGTCGATCGCGAATACCTCGTCGATACTTTCGGGCTCGCGGCCGTGAAAATGCTCATAAGCTTCCATTATCAGGCGCGCGATACCTCCGAACGTGATCTTTTTATCAAGAAACTTCTCTATGGCGGCTTCGTTTGCCGCATTGACGACAACACCAAGTTTCGGGCGGGCAAGCAGATCCTCTTTGATGCTCCATATGGGGTATCGCGCCGAATCGATCGGACGAAACTCCAAAGAGCCCACCGAAAGCAGATCGACAGGCTCCAGTATCGGCGTCTCCACGCTTTGCATCAGGGCGTAGGCTATGGGCAGCTTCATATCGGGTTTTGCCATCTGCGCAGTGGTGGCGCCATCTATAAACTCCACCATCGCATGCACCACCGATTTGGGCTCGATGAGGGCATCGACATTTTCACACCCATATAGCCAGCGCGCTTCGAGCAGCTCGAACAGCTTGTTGACCATCGTCGCACTGTCGATCGTGATCTTGGATCCCATCGACCAGTTTGGATGGTTCAGCGCCTCTTCGAGGGTCGCCTCTTCGATCGTTTCGATAGCGCGGTCTCTAAAAGCGCCTCCGCTGGCGGTGATGACCATTCTTCGCGGGGTGCGGCCGCCCAGAAGATACCAGAGCCCGAAATGCTCGCTATCTATCGGCCGCAACGCCTTTGGATCGATAAAGGCGCCGGCGGCAACGAGCGACTCTTTGTTGGCCAAAGCCACCGTCTTGCCCTCTTCTATCGCCGTCACGGTAGGCCGAAGCCCCAAAAATCCGACCAATGCATTGACCACGATGGCGGATTCGCTGACGCGAAGCACCTTCAAGATACCCTCTTCGCCCCAAAAGACACGGGGGTGGTCGATCTGGCGCGCCAGATCCCGGGTGGCCACGCAGACAAAACATGGCCTGAATTTCGCGATCTGCTCTTTTAGAAGAGAGATATTGTATCCCGCCACCAGCGCTTCCACCCTGATATTGAACCGTTCCGCCACATGCAGGGTATTGACGCCGATAGAGCCGGTAGAACCCAGCAGAACCACCCTACAAAAGCCCTCTTAGCAAAAGAACCATCACGATTCCGGCGAAGAGATAGCCGTCCACGCGATCGAGCATACCCCCATGCCCGGGAAGCAGATTGCCGCTATCTTTGACTCCCGCCTCACGCTTGAGATAACTCTCGAAAAGATCGCCAAACACCGATGCTACGGAAACTCCGAACGAGATGATCAGCGCCTGCGGCCAGTCCACCAGTACGCTTCCGGCGAAAAAACCCGCGAAAGTCGCTATGACTACGCCGCCTATCACACCTTCGATCGTTTTGTTGGGCGATGTAGGCGAAAATTGTCTTTTACCCGCCATCTTGCCGACAAAATAGGCGCCTATATCGGTCAGCGCCACCACCACGAGCAACCAAAAGAGCGCATTGACACTGAAATCGTCATAGAGTGCAAGCAGAAACAGAAAAGAGGCGGTAGGATAAAGAAACGGCAGAAAAAGGCGCTTGTCGAAATTTCGCGTATATGCCAGAATCGATGCGAAAACGACGGCGATCAGGAAAAACAGATCGTCTGGATTTGGATAGACAAGCGCCAGCAGCCAGACAGCCGCGGCGTATGCGTACATTTGATTGTGGCTTTCGTCGTCGATTCCAAAAAGCCTCATCGCCTCGTAAAAAGAAAAGAGATAAACTACCCCCAAAAAGAGCCATATGAGGAAAAAGTTGTCGATCAATCCGATCGCCACGACGACGGCTGCGAGTATGGCGCCGGTAAGAAAACGGGCTCTGTTTTCTGAAAAAATGGAAAAAAGTGACATCGTCAACCTTTGCAGTTAAAGTGTTCATATAGTATAACCGATTTCAATTGAAGGGCGCCTCTAAAAACCTCATACATGAATATCGATATGAGGATTGCCTTCATCATCCATCGTGAAACCCTTATCCCCTTTTTTCGGTTTCAGTTTGGCCACCCTTTCGCGCTCTCGTTCTTGCGATTGGGCTTCGTCGCGGGTATGTTCGCGCTCCGGGTCGATCTTGTGGGCCTCTTCGGCTGGCCGCGTCTCCTCGATCGTTTTCTCTTTTTCGTTCACCAGCGCCTGAGCCGCCGCATTTTGCACATCGTAGCGATTGAACTGCATATTCTGCGCCGATGCGGCGACATTCATGTTCTGATTGACAAAGATGATGTTGTGCAGCGGTGTAACGGCCATCTGCTACCCCTTCTTGATCTTTAACGTGTCGTAATTGACATAATTGACCTGTGCGCCCGATACGATTTTGACATTGCGTCTGTAAGTAGTATCGACCAAATAGTCCCCCGGTTGAGTGACGCTCGTCTCCACACAGATTCTGGCCGCCTTTTCGATCACTTCGCGCGGGATCTGCCTGCGCCCTCCGCTTTGGATGATGCAGTGCGAGGAGGGTCTATCTTTTAGATGCAGCCACAGATCGTGCGCCCTGGCCTGTTTTAGCACCCATGCGTTTTCACGTTCGTTTCGCCCCACCATCACCCTGAAGTTGTCGATCCAGAATATTTCACACTGGGCTCTGGCCTCTTTTCTTTTTCGCTGCTGTTTTGGCGGAAAAAGAAGCGATATCTCATCTTCGCTTTTGGCGCTCTCGACATTTTTATACACCCTTTCATAAAAAGCGAGTCTGCTTTTGAGGCTCTCCTCTTCCATATGAAGTCCCACGGCCTTGTTCGCCGCGCGTTTCGACAGATTGTAAAAGTGCTCTCCCATTCGCTTGGGGTTCGGCAAAGCCGGCAGCTCTATGGTGATGGGATTTCCTTCAAAATCCACCGTTTTCAGCTGCCTATCGTAGGGCTTGATCTCATGCAGATGGGCCAAAACGATCGAGCCTCTCTCTTTCATATGGCGGGCTTTTTTTTCGAGCTCCTCTTTGTCGGGCAACTTTTTCAGCTCTTTTTCAAGGCGATCCATCTTCTTTGCAAGCGCTTTTAGATGGCGGGCCTTGAGCCTTGCCAGCCGCGCTTTGGCCCTGGAGATGGCGCGCTCTTTGAGCCACTCTCGCACATCTTCCACGCGACCCTCCTTGCGGGGGCCGGTATATGGCGGCAGGGGTGCGAGGGGCGATCCCGGCTTGACGATCCTGAAACTGGAATCGCTGTCCACATGGCGCAGCGCTTCGAGCACATTTTCGCTCTCATCCAGAATGATCGCATTGGTATGGCGGCCCGTAAACTCCAGCTGCAGAGTGCTCTTTTGCGCTTTGTACGCACCTTCGAGCGCGGCGTCGATGCGCAAAATCCTGTCGCCGCCCACCACATATACATCCAGAATCTTCGCTCCGCCAAAGCGTTTTTTGAGCATCGTGTCGAAAGGCGCATGGTAGCTTCGCGCACTTTGCAGACCGGACGCTTCGAAAATATCGGCGCCACCGCGGGTGAGATCGAAGGCTACGGCATCCGTTTTGTCAAAAAGCAGGCGGATCACATTGTCGCCAACCCGCTCGGCCCTTCTGATGCGGTCGAATCTCTTCAGATACTCCGCCACGGCTTCCAATTGATAATATTTCATAATATATTATACTCCATCCGGATCTTTTTGGCCACAGTTTGATGCCGTGATTGTAGCACACCGCCTCGCCGTCAAAGGCGTAGGCTCCATCCCATTCGCGCATATGCCGGGCCGCAGACAAAGAAGCGGGAAAGCTAAAGAGACTCCCGCGTTTTTTCAAAAGCTGACTTTTGGACGCCTTTTGCTATAATCGCGACAATTTACGGTGCCGTTGATGCACAGGAGAAGGATTTTTATGGGACAGACCATTACCGAAAAGATATTCAGCGACCATGCAGGCCGCGACGTAAAAGCCGGAGAGATCGTCCGTGTGCCTATCGATATGGTGATCGGCAACGATATAACCACGCCCATATCCATTCGCGCTTTCGAGGAGAGCGGGGCGAAAGAGCTGGCTAATCCGGATGGATTTTCCATCGTGATGGACCACTTCATACCGGCCAAAGATATCGCCAGCGCCAACCAGGCGAAAATCAGTCGGGAATTTGCCTACAAGCATGACCTCAAGCACTTCTTCGACGAAAAGGATATGGGGATCGAGCATGCGCTGCTTCCCGAAAAAGGGCTCGTCGTGCCCGGCGACGTCATCATCGGTGCGGACAGCCATACATGCACCCATGGCGCACTTGGAGCTTTCAGCACAGGGATGGGCTCTACCGATCTGGCTTTTGCGATGATTACCGGCGGCAACTGGTTCAAGGTACCAGAAACGATCAAAGTGGTCTTTACCGGCAAGCCGGGAGAGCATATCTACGGCAAAGATCTGATCTTGGAGCTTATCAGAATGATAGGCGTCGATGGCGCGCTATATAAAGCGCTCGAATTTACAGGCGACACGATAGAGCACCTTAGCATGGACGATCGATTCAGCCTTTGCAACATGGCGATCGAAGCGGGAGCCAAAAGCGGTATCGTTGCAGTCGATGAGGTAACCAGATCCTTTCTTGCCGACAAGTCCCTCGCCAGAGAGCCAAAATACCACTATTCCGATCCCGATGCCACATATGTGCAGACGATCGAAATCGACGTGGGCAGACTCGAGCCCGTCATCGCCTATCCGCACCTGCCCAGCAACGGCAAGCCGATCAGCCAGGCCGTAGCGGACGATTTGAAGGTCGATCAGGTCTTTATCGGCAGCTGTACCAACGGAAGGCTTGGCGATATCAAAATCGCAGCGGAAATCGTCAAAGGCAAAAGAGTCGCGCGCCATACCCGCATGATCGTCACACCGGCGACCCAAAAGATCCTGAAAGCCGCCGAAAAAGCGGGCTACATCGACACCCTCATCGATGCCGGCGCGGTCGTTTCCAACCCTACCTGCGGCGCATGCCTGGGAGGATATATGGGGATTTTGGGTGACAACGAGCGCTGCATCTCCACGACAAACCGCAACTTCGTAGGCCGTATGGGCGCGCGAAGCAGCGAAATATACCTCGCCAACTCCGCAGTCGCGGCAGCCAGCGCCATCGCCGGAAAAATTGTCGACCCACGCGCTATTTGATGCCCCGCTTTCAGATCCCCTGCGTCATCTTCGCCGGCGGGAAAAGCTCCCGGATGGGGCGCGACAAGTCGCTGCTACCCTTTCGGGACCACTCTACGCTTGCCGAGTATCAGTACCGCAGACTCCTTCCAATCTTTAAAGAGGTCTATTTCAGCGCCAAAGAGAACAAATTTCCTTTCGACGCACCTCTCGTTGCGGACGGCACGGATATTTTCGCTCCCACCTCCGGCCTTCTCGCGGCATTTGAAAATCTCAGGTGCGATTTTTTCGCTCTTTCGGTAGATACCCCTTTCGTCGATGAAGAGACTATCCAAAAAGTGATAACGGCATACAGAAAGCTCGATGCCGAAGCGGTGATAGCGAGAAGTCCCGGCGGGAGCCATCCTATGTGCGGAATCTACACGACAAAGCTGAAACCAAAGCTTGAAAAGATGGTCGAAGAGGAAAGCCACCGCCTGGGGTATCTGCTGAAAAATGCCGATACCCTATTTGTCGATTTCAAAGAGGATGCGCCTTTTTTCAATATGAACACACCCGCCGAGTATGAAATCGCCAGCCAAAAGATGTAGAAGCCTGGATGTCTCTTTCGATCTATCGCTTTAGAATCTTCCCCAGCTGCATACGCGTAAAATAGATAAATTTATTCAACAGTGTCGTTTTGTACTTCTCTTTGTGATATATAAGCAGAAATTGGCGCTCGAACTTTATCTTTTTGATTTTCACCTCGAACAGATCCCCTCTTTCAAGCTCGCGCATCACACTTATTTTGGGAAGACAGCTGAGGCACTTTTCGCTCTGCATCAATATGTTTTTTATCGATTCGGGATGGCCCAGTTCCAAAAAAAGATTGAGCTGGCTGGCCAGATCGCCCAGATGGGTCAGAAAGACTTCACGTGTTCCGGATCCCTCTTCCCGAATCACCCATCTCTTGTCCAAAAGATTGTCTATATAGTATCCGTCCTCATTTGAAGCGAGCTCCTTGTCTCCCGTTATCACGATCAGCTCATCGAGTCCTACGATCTCCTGCTTTACCGCGGTGGAATCGACATTCCCTTCGACGAAGCCTATATCCACCATCCCCTGCTCGATCATATCGACCACTGATTTTGTATTGCCGATTTTGAGCTTTATTCTCACATGGGGATAGCTTTGCATATAGTTACAGATAATCGACGGAATCAGGTAATCGGCTATCGTGGTGCTCACTCCCACCAGCAGCTCGCCATTGTTGTTGTCGTTTTTGAACTCCTCTTCGATATCGTTGAGTTTGCTGACCAGAGGGGCGATCTCTTCGGCGAAAGCACGCCCTTTTTCATTGAGCACCAGCTTTTTGTTGATACGGTCAAAAAGTTTGTAACCGATGATATTTTCAAGCTCTTTTATCGACATGGAGACAGCAGACTGACTAAGCCCCATCTTTTCCGCCACCTTCGTCAAATGGCCTATTTGAGCCACTTCCAGAAAAATCTCCATCTGACGCATCGTCACTTTCATGCTATCTTTCCCCTCCCTTCTTTATAGAACGCCTATAATATTTATAGATCATCAAGGCATATATGGTCAAATATTTTTATTATTGTAACACATAATACTTATTTTGTTTATTCGCCCATGATAGACTATAATTATGAGTATAATTCATATTCAGATGCTTATAAGATAAGTATTACTGGACAAAAGGATCTTCATGGCATTTTCAAAAGAGAATATTCGCTATACACTCAACGGTATTTTATTCGTGGCCCTCTTCTCGATCGCCGCGATCCAGATATCCGAAATCTCTTTCATCAAAAATCTAGCGATCAGCCCGCTGATCATCGGAATCGTAATCGGTATGTTCTATGCCAATACGCTAAGAGGCCACCTGCCAAAAGAGTGGGTGCCTGGTATCGTCTTTTCAGCCAAACAGCTGCTTCGGCTGGCGATCGTATTTTACGGTTTTCGCATTACCTTTCAGCAGATCATGGATGTGGGGGCGGCAGGATTTACCGTCTCGGTCGTGATGCTTGCCTCTACGCTTTTGCTGGGAAGCTGGGCCGGGATGAAACTCTTCAAGCTGGACCGCGACACCTCCATACTCACCGCCGCGGGCAGCTCCATTTGCGGTGCGGCAGCGGTTTTGGCAACAGAGCCCGTACTCAAAGCCGAACCATACAAGAGCGCGATCGCGGTCGGCACGGTCGTGCTTTTCGGTACGATCTCGATGTTTCTATATCCAATGATGTACAAATCGGGTATTTTGCATATGGATCCGGCAACCTATGGCATATATGTAGGAGGCACGGTTCATGAAGTGGCGCAGGTAGTGGGCGCTGGCGGCGCCATCGGGCCCGAAGCTTCCGATACCGCCGTCATCGTCAAGATGACACGTGTCATGATGATAGCTCCGGTATTGATCATCCTGGGGATCTGGATCTCTGCCGCCGCCAAAAAGTCAGGCAGCGAAGGGGGTGGCGTAAAGCTTGTGATCCCGTGGTTTGCAGTATGGTTCGTCGTCATGAGCGGTATCAACTCGCTCGATATCATTCCCGCATCGATTATAGGTGGCATAAATCAGGTCGATACGTTCATGCTCACGATGGCGATGACGGCCCTGGGCATGGAGACCAATGCAGGCAAATTCAAGCAGGCCGGAATACGGCCCATTCTTTTGGCGCTTTTGATGTTTGCATGGCTTATCGTAGTCGGATATTTCGTTACGAAATGGGCCGTAGCGATCTTTTGACAAGCGTGTGGCCTTTTTGGGCCGCAGCGCTCTATCCCCGACGGCGAAAACTCAAAGCTTCGAGCAGGTGACTCTTTTCGATCTCTATGCTGCCAGCAAGGTCCGCAATCGTTCTGGCTACCTTTTTTACATTTCCCACACCTCGATGACTCAATCCGAAATTTTGTACCGCCTTTAAAAGAGTCTCTTGCGCATCCTTGGACAAAGTTGCATAAAGCTCCAACTCCTTCTCGTCCAGCTTGCCGTTGAGCCTGCTCTGCCCTCTCGCTTTTTGGCGCCTGAAGGCTTCGATAACCTCCGCATGCATGGAGTGCGAATCGATCGAAGGGGAATCTTCCGGATCGCTCTCTTGCATCTGCACGTAAATTTCGATACGGTCAAGAAGCGGATCGGATATCCGCTGTTTGTATCTCTTGATCTCCAGATCGCTGCATCGGCACGGGTGCACCGTGCTGAGCAGATTGCCGCACGGGCACGGATTTTGCGCCGCCACGAACATAAACCTCGTAGCGTATTCCACCTTGCTATTGACGCGAGAGATGAGGACGCGGTGATCTTGCAAAGGTTCGCGAAGAGCCTCCAGCACCGCTTTTTGAAAATGTGGAAACTCATCGAAAAAAAGAATCCCGCCATTCGCCAGGGCCACTTCGCCAATGCGCGCACGGCTCGAACCTCCACCAAAAATACTGGGCTTGCTCGCAGAATGGTGAGGCGCCCTAAGCGGCCTCAAAGGTTCGAAAGATGGCTCTTCATCGCCTAGCATCGCATATTGATTCGCCTGTAGTATCTCCTCGAGCTCCATGGGCGGAAGGATATATCGAAGCCGTTTGGCGATCATGCTTTTTCCGCACCCAGGGCTTCCTTCCATCAAAATGTTGTGCATTCCGGC
>JAMOOM010000044.1 GCA_027065515.1 Campylobacterales bacterium | reverse complement strand
CCGAAGGAGTGAATTTGGGCATGAACCTAGGAGCTGCCGCCGGAGCAGGTATCGCGGAACATATCCATCTGCATCTGGTTCCAAGATTCTCACGTGACACCAACTTTATCACCACCATCGGTCATACCCGTGTATATGGGACCGATTTTCAGAAAATCTATGAAAAGCTCAAAAAACTTACGCCGCAGTATCTGATATGATATTGATATATGAATTTTTACCCGGCTCGATCAAGCCTTGCAGCAGCTGCTGGTGTCTCCCGAACAGCAAAGCCTCATGTATTCAGCATCGAGACTTCCCTGGCGTGCCGCTTTTTTAAACCATCGCTCGGCAGCCTCGATATCTTTTTCCACTCCGAAGCCTTCGAAATAGAGCATTCCTATATAGTACTGGGCTTCAGGATCTTTTTTATATTGACCCAGAGCTCCAAGCGCCTCTTCGAAGCGGTCGTTTTCATAGAGCTCTATAGCCTCTTCAAGTGTATATTTTCTCTCTTTTGTATCCATTGTCAACTCCTAAAATCCTACTGAATATGCACCCCATCCGTGCATTTTTTTGGCCGTAACTACATCATAGCCATCAAATATTTCGATGGTGTTCAATGCTACGAAATTATCTTTTTCAAGCTGCTCTTTTACGAGTTTCGTGATGGGCGCATCTCTTTGAACGATTACGGCTATTATGCCGGCATTTTTCATTATTCTATACGATTTTTTAAAAAAACTATCCATTTGACTCTCCAGGCAGGCAGGCTCGAGCGTCACGAAGATGTTTTCATACATTTTTGCATGTCTATTATACCCTTTTGCCGAAAGATCGAGTTTCGATGCCGCGAAACCTGAATGGTCCCTGCCGAACCCATCATCTTCAATTTCCGCTCCCACCGTTTTGAGATCGTATTCGAAATCTCTCTTTTTCGTGTAATCATAAAGCGCCTCGTGTAGGTCGTTGCTCAGGTCGCTGATGTGCAGGATCTGCTGGGAAGGGTAGTGGGCGGATATCAGCTGCATAAGCTGGTCGGTCTGGCATTTAGGTAGATGAATCACTGTCGATCCTTTCGTAGTCCGCTAGTTTGCCAAGCAGCAATTCGTGATTTTTTCCGTTTGTGGCGACGATTATGGGATCACCAAAATCGTAAGGCTCGCCACGGTGGTTGCTGATGCGCCCACCCGCTTCCATAACCATCAAAATGCCTGCAGCTACATCCCATGGTTTGAGATTGCATTCGTAAAAGCCATCGAATATTCCGTTGGCGACATAGCAAAGATCGACCGATGCAGCCCCGAGCCTTCTGATGTCCTGTGTGTACGGAAGGAGGTTTTTCATCGTTTCGATCACCCACTCGAAATCACGCCCCATTTCTACTTTCGTGTATGGAAATCCTGTAGAGAGCAGGGATTGCTGCAGATCCGTAGTATCCGATACTTTGATACGGCGACCGTTCAAAAAGGCTCCACCCCCTTTTTTTGCGGAAAAAAGCTCGTTCAAGAGAGGATTGTACACTACGCCAGCGACCGGAATACCCTCCACCCATACTCCAATGGAGATGGCGCATACGGGGATCTTGTGAATGAAATTGGTCGTTCCGTCGATCGGGTCGATATAGATCGCTCTTTTGGCCCGCATTCTCTCGTCCGCGCTCTCCTCGCCGATAAGCGTGAATTCCGGCATCGCTTCGGCAATCCTTTTTTTCAAAAGATCCTCCACCGCTACGTCATACTGTGTAACGAGATCGACTACACCTTTATGCCGCACTTCCTTGGTGGCATAAAACCCCTCTTCGAACAACTTTCCAGCCTCGGTTACGACGGGTATCAGTTTTTCCAACAAATTTTTTCCCTTTTTGGTAAAATTGCGAATCGAATATCAAATTACATAAAGTAGTCTAATGATACCAAATACAGATATCTATCACAAAGCTCTGCGTCTGGCTGCATGGGCGCACTACGGCCAGGTGACCAAATTCGGTGATCCATATATCACCCACCCGGTAGCTGCCGCACAGGAGGTGATCGCCTCCATAATGGCCGGCGAAGAGGCGGATGTGGATCTGGCCTGCGTTGTGGCGCTTCTTCACGATGTCATGGAAAAGAGCGATGTCAGCTCGAAGTCGATCCGGAAAGACTTCGGTAAAGCTGTAGCCGAAGGAGTGGAGGCGATGAGTAAAAATCCCAAACTTCCAAAAGAGGATCAGCTCAAAGATTCACTCGTGCGCATCTTACAGCAGCCCAAGGAGATAGCCATGGCCAAGCTTGCCGATAGAATCAGCAGCATGTTGCCGCCACCTCCGGAGTGGTCTGCGAGAAAGATCGAAACCATTACCGAAAATGCGATTATGATACTGCAGATGATCGGAGAATCCAGTCCTTTTTTGCAAAAAAGGCTCAAAAAGAAGATTAAATTCTATCAAGACATCCTAAAGAAACGCACATGAGAAACCAGCCAAAATACCATCTTTTTAAAAATGCACGTTATGCGACAGAGGGTCTTTGGGAGGTTTTTTTGCACGAAACCTCATTCAGGATCGAAATGTTTTTGAGCATAGTGGTCTGGGTGGGACTTGTTTTCATGCCTATACCGCTAACCGCCAAGGCGGCACTCGGTCTCTCTTTGCTTTTCGTGCTGATCGCAGAGCTTGGAAACAGCGCTATAGAGCGAACAGTCGATCTGGTCACAAAAGAGCATCATACTCTGGCGAAGCAGGCGAAGGATGCCGGTGCCGCGATGGTGCTGCTAAGCCTGATTTTCGCGATCGTCGTCTGGGTGGTTACGCTATATACGCTCTATTTCGGCTCTGCTTGAGAAGAGGGTAGGATTTGTAACTCCCGATGTATTTTATGCATCTTTTTTTGAATGATCTCCGGCTTCGCGATCATCATATATCCTTTGTATGCCGTAAAAAGGCCAAAAAGCATTACAATGACAGCAGCTATTTTGATGATAAGCTGACGGGAAGAAGAGCCTTTGATGAGTGATGAAAATATACCCACACCGAGCATTGCAGGAATTGTAGCCACCCCGAATACACCCATGACGATGGCGCCCTTGATTGCCGAACCTGCCACTATTGCGGCCGTCAGGAAGAAATAGACCAGTCCGCAGGGGATAAATCCATTGAGCATTCCCATGAAATAGAAACTGGGCAGAGTCTTGGAGTGGACCACTATGCGGAAGAGTTTGCCAAACCATGAACTTTGGGCGATGGAAGATTCGATGGAGTTTAGAAATTTCAGTTTCCCCATAAGTGAAAGGCCGATCATCAGCATCAATATGCCGACTATGACAAAAAGCACCCCTTTTGCCGTCAGGCTGAAGCCAATTTTTTGGCCAAGATATCCAAATATAGCCCCAAGAATCATATAGCTGGTGACTCGACCCAAAGAGTAGAGCAGGTGAGCTATCATCTGATGCGTTTTGGACCAGTGGGTATCGACCTTGGCAGCCGTATAGGCCAGCACAAAACCGCCGCACATACCGATGCAATGCCCAAAAGAACCCAAAAGTGCCACCAGAAATATCGTACTTAACTCCACGCTTCCCATACCAGTCTCCAAAATATAAAATTTAGGGCACCTATAGAAGTGCCCTTTATTCTACTACGATTTCAGGCCGATTCCGATAAAGCCCGATTCTTACATGGTGTAATGTAACATTTTCGCCATTTTTTGGCCGGGATTTCCGCTTTTTATAGTAGATCCTGATCTTTTTGCCATTTCCGTAATGTAGAAATCCCCTCCTGTAGATACCGGAAATCTCTTTCACCACTTCATTGACGTATTTGGGCCTGCCTGGATCTTCGGAGCCTTTCAACAGCAGAGGCTCTATATTCGTCGCTCCAAAATCTTTCAGCAGATCGATTTTCGTCACTTCGCGAAGGCCGCGATAGTCGTATAGTTTGCGTACGGCTATTTTGTAGCGATGCCCTTTTTTGAGCCTCTTTGTATCTTTATAGACCAGTATCGCCCTTCCTTTCGGCTCTTTGAGTATAGCTATGCCGCGTTTTTTATATATAACGACAGCTTCTGGAATAATGGCATTGATCCACCCGAGCGGCATGGAATAGAGGTCCGATATGTGGACGGTTTTCGACTCGATTTTTTTATTGTCATCATCGAATCTATTTCTCCTCTTTTTTAGAAAAACGAAAGGCTCGGTGGTGAACGAAGCGTATATCGGCAGGTGATCGGAGTATCCGGCATTAAGATGTTTGCCATATCTTTTTTTGCCGATCTGCCATCTAAATATTGCCCCTTTTTCGGTAAACAGATAGCTTGGCTTGAACACCCCAAAAGAGCGGTCTTTGTAATTTACCCCGATTTTATCGAACAATCCGGCGGGTATGATGATGTGATCGAGCGCACTTTTGTGGCCATAGAAGTTGTGCGACCATCGTCTCTGGGGCGGTAGCTCCATCCAAAGGTCATAGTGGTAGGGCCATTTTATTTCGTATTTATTGACAGGTTTACCATCTTTTACGGTTTTTAAAATATGGTTGATGCCGGTTATCCCGTTTGAGTCGTTCAGTCGCGGGGAACGCTCGATTGTGCGCCACTCTTTCCAGTCGCTGTTGAAATCTCCAAGCAGAATATAGTCGGCATTTCTGGGCAGTTTCATCAGCCGCCGCATCAATGCCTTTGCACTGACGATCCGTCGGCTCTCCGGACCGCTGCGTGATTTCCAGTGATTGACGAATATTCGAACTCTCTTTTTGTCTATATCCAGAAGAACTTCGAGAATATTCCTGGTTCTCAAAGTGCCATCGGGGTCTATTTCGCTCTTTTGCAAAATCGGATATTTCGAAAGCAGGGCGGTTTTGACCGTCGTCGCTTTCCTGTCGGCTATCGCGCGATGAGCCATCGGCCATCCACAACGCTCTACGCCGACCTGCAACGCTTTGAGTGAAGTGTCGCTTTCAATCTCTTGCAGTCCTATAACGTCAGGCTTCAGGTCGCATATTACGCGGGAAATGTTATCTATTTTGGTTTTGAAGCTCTTTTCATTCCATCCATGATTTGTAAATGGAATATATTCCACATATTCCGATCCACTCTTTTTCAGATCAAAAAGATTTTCGACATTGTAGCTTGCAACCTTGAACTCTTCGGAAAAAAGAAGCAAGGGAAGTAAAAGAAAAATTAACGTTTTCATGCCGGAATTGTACACCATTTACAAGGCAGTATGACAATAAAAAGCGGTGTTTTCGGATAATTTCCAGGTCAATCCGGATTTTATACCGCGATTGCCCCTTAGGTGTATCCTTTGTTGCCGGCAATCTTGTTGCGAATCCACTTTTCGGCCTCCATCACTGCGACCAGCCCCAGCGCAAGCAAAATCAGCTCGTCCCATATCTTCACAGGAATTGGCTCTACCTCCAGCAGATTCTGTGTCAGTGGAATGTGTAGTGCTGCCAAGTGTATAGCCTGTGCTGCAATCACCGAAAGTATGAGTAGAGGATTTTGCAGATGTTTGATCCTGGTGATCGGTAAATATTCGCTGCGACTATTGAACACATGAACATTCTCGAAAAGCACCATCAGCATCAAGGTAAGATTTCTTGCCGAGTCGGTATCGTAACCGTTGTTCAAAAGATAGTAAAAAAGTCCGAAAGCTAGCAGCCCCATATAGAGGCCTCCGGTGGCGATACGGCTGATCATGACCCCATTGAAAATCGGTTCATTGGGGCGGCGGGGTGGCCGCTCGAGAATGCCCGGTTCAGCTTTTTCCAAACCCAATGCCACATCCTGGATTCCGTTTGTGACGAGGTTGAGCCATAGTAGGTGAATTGGCAGCAAGGGTACGGGCGTGACGAAAACAAGCGATAGCAACACCAGAATGATTTCAGCCAATCCAGTCGATATGAGCAGATGAATCACTTTACGAATATTGTCGTATGCGCGGCGCCCCTCTTCGATGCCATTCACGATCGAGGGAAAAGCGTCGTCGGTCAGAATCAAATCGGCACTCTCTTTTGCTACATCCGTGCCAGATTTTCCCATAGCGATTCCGATATTGGCAAATTTAAGAGCAGGCGCATCGTTGACGCCGTCACCGGTAACCGCCACGTAGTGGCCCAGTTTCTGGAAGGCCTTGACGATCTGTAGCTTCTGGACCGGCGCTACCCGTGCGAAGATGCGAATATCCGCGATCTCCTCGGGATCTTCACCATTTTTCGTCCAGCGCGCCAGCATCTCGCCATCCATCACCTCTTCGGGGCTCATGGCTATTTCCAGCTTCTTTGCGATATGGTAGGCGGTGGACGGATGATCGCCTGTAACCATCACGACCGTGATACCGGCCCTATGACACCGCTTTACGGCATCCTCCACACCCTCTCTGAGTGGATCGATAATGGTCGCGTAGCCGACCCATTCAAAAATCTTTTGTTCAAGCAACGTTTTGATCGATGGTTCTTTCGATTCGACTTTTGCGACCGCGATGATGCGGTACCCCTTCGCCGCCCATTTTTCGATCTCTTTTGTCAGGTACTCCTTCTTAAAGGGGTCCATCTTCACATATTCCAAAATCACTTCCGGCGAACCCTTGATGACGTGTAGATATTTTCCATCTTTTTTGACAGTGGCGCCGGACATCTTTTTTGAGGATTCATAAGGTATCGTATCGATTCGCTCCGCTTCGAGCAGCTCGGCAAGCTCAGGTCTTTTTCGTAAAGCAAAAACCGCGAAAGCGACATCGACCTGATCCCCCAGTATAGACGAAGGATCGTTATTTTTGGACAGGCGAGCCTCATTGGCTACAACCATTGTCTCCAGCGGATCTTTGTGTCTATTCCCATGTTTATCATAGATTTTGTCCGACACTACGAAGCGCTCCACCTCCAGGCGGTTTTGTGTCAGCGTACCGGTCTTGTCTGTCGCGATCATCGTGCACGACCCCAACCCCTCGATGGCCGCCAGTTTTCGCACGATAACATGACGCTTGCTCATCGCCACCGCCGCTGCCGCAAGGGCTACGGTAATAGCTACAGGCAACCCTTCCGGTACGGCAGAGACGAATAGGGCGATAATGAGAAAAAATATCTCCGCGATCGCCATATGCTGATATAGAGCGATAAAAAAGAGAACGACAGAAGCCACCGTGATCGCCACGGCGATATTTTTCGAAAAACGTTCCAGGCGCTCGATCAACGGAATTTTGGCTTCACTCTTTTGTGCCAACATCTCGGCAATGCGACCGATTTGCGTCTGCAATCCTACCGCTACCACGACCCCTTTTGCTCGCCCGGAAGTGACGTAGGTGCCGGCAAAAAGCATGTTGGCTCTGTCGGCCACCGGTAACTCCGGATCGTCAAAAATGGCTAAGGCGCTCTTCTCCACCACAACCGATTCGCCGGTCAACAAAGACTCGTCCACCCTTAAATCGTGGCTTTCGATCAGACGGATATCGGCGGGCACCTTATCTCCACTCTCCAGCAATACAATGTCGCCAATGGTAAGATCTTTCGCTTCGATGCGACGAATACGTCCATCGCGCAACACATTGGCGAACGTTCTGACGCTGCTTTTGAGAGCCTGTGCTTTTTGTGCAGCAGAGTGTTCGAGCCAGGTGCCGACGACTGCATTGATCACCAATACGGCCAGTATAAACCAGGCATCCAGTGTTTCCTTGATGGTGAAACTGATCACGGCCGCTATCAATAAAATAATAATGATAGGACTCTTGAACTGTTCCAGAAATGTCATAAAGAGCGGTTTGGGCCTGCCTTCGGGAAGGGTGTTGGGGCCATAATGAGCCAAACGCTTCCGCGCCTCCTCATCGCTGAGGCCACTCGGGGATGAATCGGTCAGCTCAAGCGCCTTTTCGGCACTCAGGGTGTAAAACGCTTCCATCGGCCACCTCCTTTTCCTTGTGGAATCTACATTGTAGCAAATCGGAAAGATTCTGGATGTGCCCTTTGCATAATGTCGGTTTGCATCAGGGGTCTTGATGTGGCTATTGAACCATTTTAAGATATTCGATTATGTATATACGTTGGTCCGCGACCTGGAACTCTCGCTGCCAAGGCGATGAGCTCTCCTTTGATTTCGCTTTCCCCGATCGGGGGATCACAGGATCGGAAAGATCACTTTTCTAGGCGACTCGACACCAGGTCGTTGACCACTTTCGGGTTGGCTTTCCCTTCCGTCGCCTTGAGAACCTGTCCCACAAAAAAACCGAACAGACGCTCGTTGCCCTCTTTGTATTTTTTCACATTCCCGGGGTTGCTGGCTATTACCTCATCGATAATGGGCAGTAGTATTTCAGGATCGGCAATCTGCACCAGTCCTCTTTTTTCTACGATAGCTCTTGGGTTCTCTTCACTTTTTGCCATCTCCTCGAAAACCTGTTTGGCGATTTTATTGGATATGAGTCCGCTCTCGATCATCTCCGCCAATTCGGCTATCTGTGCGGGTGTAAATCCGATACGGCCATCTTGAGAATTTTTCAGCTCTCTCGCTACCTCGTTTATCACGAGTTTGGCAATATTTTCAGGCTCATTATGGTGCTTGAGCACTTCTTTGAAAAAGCTCGAAAGCACATCGTCACGGGCAAGGGTGCTCGCCATTTCGCTTCGCAGGCCAAGCTTTCTGGTGTAGTAGTCGAAAAGTTTTTTCTCCTCTTCGCCCATGGATGCAGCTTCGTCCGATGGTCGCTGCATCTTTTGGGCAGGCTTCTTTTCCGTTTTGGGCTTCGGATGCGGTTTTGACTTTGTGGTTTTCTGCTTTTTGGCCCAGGAGTCTTTGAGTGTGACGATGCGGTTGAACACTGGCGCATCGTCGCTGTAATCCACAGGGTCCGCATAGAAGTAACCCTCCCGTTCGAACTGAAAGCGCTCGTCCGGCTTTTCGGCGATCACTGCCGGCTCGATAAGCGCATCTTTTACGATTTTCAGCGAATCGGGATTGATATCTTCGATACCTTTTGGCTCTTCCGTTTTGAAAAGTCTGTCGTAAAGCCTCAATTCGACCCTTCTGGCACTATTCGCCTCCACCCAGTGAATGGCACTTTTGACCTTTATGCCACTCGTGTCGGATCCGCTTTTGGAGTCGGGATAATACTCGGCGACGATCTCTGCAACCTCTCCTTTTTCGTCTCTAATCACCTCTTTGCAGCGGATGATATAGGCGTAGCGCAGCCGTACAGGCTGATCCGGGGTAAGGCGATAATATCCCTTTGGGGGATTTTCCGAAAAATCTTTTCTATCTATGTAGATCTCTCGCGAAAACGGCAACTTGCGCGATCCCTCTTTTGGCACGTCATGAGGATAGTAGGGTGCCTCGAGCTCCTGGGATTCTTCTTCATCATAGTTGTCGATAGTGACTTTGAGTGGATCCAGCACGCACATGACACGAGGGACCTTTTTGTTCAGATCGTCTCTGATACAAAACTCCAGCTGTGCTACATCCACTAGCGAATTGGCTTTGGCGATGCCGATCTGATCGCAAAATGCAAGAATCGATTCGGGGGTGTATCCACGCCTTCTGTATCCTGCAATCGTAGGCATCCGTGGATCGTCCCATCCATTCACCACTCCCTTTTCGACAAGCTCCAGAAGTTTGCGCTTGCTCATTACGGTATAGCTTAGATTTAATCTGGCGAACTCGTATTGGTGAGGCCTGGGAGGCGAAACCTTCAACGTCTCCAGAATCCAGTCGTACAATTCGCGGTTGTTTTCAAATTCCAAGGTGCAAAACGAGTGGGTCACTCCTTCGATGTAGTCGGAGAGGCAGTGTGCGAAGTCGTACATCGGATAGACGGCCCATTTGTCGCCTGTACGATAATGGCGTGCATGGCGGATACGGTACAGCAGAGGATCTCTCATTTTCATGTTGGGAGAAGCCATGTCGATTTTTGCCCGCAACACATGCTCCCCTTCGGCGAACTCGCCCTTGCGCATCCGCTCGAACAGATCCAGATTCTCCTCTACGCTTCTTTGGGCATAGACGCTGCGCTTGCCAGGTGTGGTCACCGTACCACGATATTCGCGAATCTCCTCTTCGCTGAGGCTGTCCACATAGGCTTTACCCATTTTGATGAGTTCTACGGCATATTCGTATAGTCGCTGGAAATAGTCGGATGTATAGCGTACAGGGCCATCCCACTGAAAGCGCAGCCACCTGACGGCATCCTTTATCGCTTCTACATAGACGGGGTCTTCAGTAGTGGGGTTGGTGTCGTCCATGCGCAGATGGCATCTACCGCCAAAATCCCTGGCGATACCGAAATTGATAGTGATGGCCTTGGCGTGCCCTATATGCGGATATCCGTTCGGCTCGGGCGGAAAGCGTGTAACTACCTCGCTGTATTTGCCCGATTTCAAATCCTCTTCGACGATCCTGCGTAAAAAATCTTTGCGTTCTGTACTCATGCTCAACCTTTTGCGTGCTGCTTAATTTTACGGAATTTTATCCAATCCGGGCTTAATTAATATGATAGGCAAAATAGATAAATTCTCTTCAACGAAATTGAATGAAACAGCTTTGGATAAGATATGATATTATCTAATATGATCGATTGAGTCTGCATGCGAAAAATGTTTGGCGTCCATAATCCTTGATAACTGTATGCCATCGATCGACATCCGATGTCAAACGGCATACAAAAATACCGCAAATATCATTTTTAGGCGGTTTGCCCTATCCGTGTAATCTGCCATTAAGCTAATTTTAATTAAAATATCAGGCTAAATCTAAGAAGGAGAGATAGATGAAACGAACCTATCAACCACACAACACTCCGCGCAAGCGTACACACGGCTTCAGAACGCGCATGAAGAGCAAAAACGGTCGCAAGATCATCAATGCACGCCGTGCAAAAGGTCGTAAGCGATTGGCGGTCTAATCCACTTCGATTCCCTCAAAACTTCTGCAGACTTCGATCGAGTTTATAAATCGAACAAGCGATGGCATGACAAAGCGTTTGTCCTTTTTGTCCTACCGAAAAAGAGGGGATACAGAGTCGGATTCGTCGCCAGCAAAAAGATCGGCAATGCTGTAAAGCGGGCGAGAGCCAAAAGAAGGCTTCGGGCCCTTTTTCTCAAAATGGCTCCAAAACTGAAAGAGGGCGACTATGTAATGGTCGCGAAACCGCCGATCCTCGAGACTCCATTCTGTGATCTCGAGAAGGCATTCAAACGAGCAATCAAAAGACTGGATATCGGGCAATGAGGCAATGAAATGATCAGGAAGGTGTTATCGGGTGGATTGAGATTCTATCAGAGATATTTGACGCTTCTGGGATTTGGAAGCTGCCGATACTATCCTACCTGTTCAGAGTACGCTAAATGGCAGATTCAGAACAATCCCAATATTTTCAACGCAGTCATCTCTTCCATCTTAAGGATTCTTCGATGCAATCAGCTCTTTGTAGGCGGTATCGACTATCCCAAAATCTCTTGCAAACATCTTCATCCCATATATAGAAACGGGGAAATTCCAAACATATCATTTTGGTACGTTCCAGGTAAAAAAGGATGTAGTGTGATTAAAAATATTTTTTTGAAAGGCCCACAGTGATAGAGAATATGAATACCCAGACACGCGTTGTCATCGCAACCGTGCTCTCTTTGCTCGTATTTATCGGATACGACTACTTTTTTACGGCAAAAATGAAAGTTGCTCAGGAGCAAAATCGCACCGTACAGACCACAGCGACCTCCGCGTCGGCTGTACAGCAGAATGCAAGCAAGGCATCTTCTGCCGTCACAGCGCCTTCCCAAGAGTCCGTAAAAAACACGACGGAAGCGCCAGGAATGAATTCGAAGGTGATTGCTACCGTAGAGACTTCCAATGCACGGCTCGAGTTCGACGAGCTTGGTCGCATAAGCCAGATGTATCTCAAAGACAGACAATATCGCACAGAGGAGGGCAAGGAGCTCAAACTTTTCAATTCTCCACACATTCCACGTCCTCTCGAAATCCGTTTCAGCGATCCCGCACTAAACGAGCTGGCTTTCAAAACACCATATACCGCGTCGATGCAAAAACTGAAAATTGGACAGAACAATCCTGGCAAGCTGATTTTTACCCAAAATCTTGGCGATCTGACAGTCCAGAAAATCATAACGATCTATCCGGATCACCATTATGACATCGATGTCAAATTGAGCCGTCTCGTTCCATACTTTATCTCTCCCGGCTACCGTCCAGATCTTCGCATAGACAACTATACGGTTCACGGGGCAATGGTGGAAGAAGCCGATGGTACGCTCACTATCATCGACGATGGCGATGCAAAAGGGACGGAATCTTTCAGAAAAGCCAGGATCGCGGTATCGTTTGACAGATACTATGCAACTGCTTTTTACGATTTTGAAAACGGTATGGACGTTGTCGTAAACAAAGATGCTGAAGAGAACCCTATACTGTTTGTAAAAGGCGAAAGCGCAGACCGAACGCTGCACGGCTATATAGGGCCGAAAGAGTACAAAATACTGAGTGCCATACACCCGGAATTGAGCAAGCTGATAGAGTTTGGATGGTTCACCTTCATCGCTGCACCTATGTTTAAAGTTTTGATGTGGCTGCATAACTTCATACCCAACTGGGGATGGACGATCGTTGCGTTGACGCTGCTTATTCGTATTATTCTTTATCCACTGACCTACAAAGGAATGGTTTCGATGCACAAGCTCAAAGAGCTGGCGCCGAAAATCAAAGAGCTTCAGGCCAAATATAAGGGCGATCCGCAAAAGTTGAATGCCCACATGATGGAGCTTTATAAAAAGCACAAAGCCAATCCGCTTGGCGGATGCCTGCCGATGGTATTGCAGATTCCGGTATTTTTTGCGATATACCGAGTTCTTCTCAACGCCATCGAGCTCAAGGGAGCACCATGGATTCTTTGGATTCACGACCTTTCGGTGATGGATCCATATTATGTAATGCCAATTCTCATGGGTGCTTCGATGTGGCTACATCAACGTGTAACACCCAGCAACTTCACCGATCCGATGCAAGAGAAGATATTCAAATGGCTTCCGGTCGTTTTCACTTTCTTCTTCGTTACGTTCCCTGCCGGTCTCGTTCTATACTGGCTTACGAACAATATCTTCTCTGTGGCCCAACAGCTCATGATCAATCATATGCTGGAAAAGAACAAAAAGGCGGCATAGATGAAAAAGTTCGAAGCTTCAACCCTCGAAGAGGCTTATGCGCTCGCGGCCAGTGATTTTTGCTGTTCGGTCACTGAACTGGAGATTCAGATTATCCAAAATCCCTCGCGCGGGATTTTGGGTTTTGGAAGAAAAAATGCGATTATCCTTTCCGAACCTTTAAAAAAGGTTGACTCCGAAACAGCTGTTAAAGAAAAACCTTTACCGAAAGAACGAAAAGAACGAGAGGTGGCTCCTGCTGCGCAGCAGATTCAAAAACCCTCCGATGCAGCGGAGTATCGCATAAAAGAATCCATCTCCGCTTCGCCCAAAAAAGAGACTCCCGAAATATTGATCGAAAAAAGTGATGAGCCCGCAAAGGAGAGCGACAACTCCTTCAAAGAGGCACAGACGCTGGCCAGAACTGAAGAGATGTTTGAAAATCTATATGCAGAAACTCCAGATATTCACGCTATTTCCGAAGAGATTCAGGCCAAGATCGACAACCTGTTTGCATGTACCTGTTTCAATATAGACGACATAAGTGTAGGAGTGTATGATGATGAGACTATTCTCATTGAATTCAACGGTGAAGATGCCGCTTTGCTGATCGGCAAAGAGGGGTATCGCTATAAAGCGCTGGCCTATCTGCTATACAACTGGATACACAGTGTATACGGGTATAAGCTACGGCTTGAAATTGCCCAATTTCTCCATAACCAGGAGTTGATGATTGAAAACTACCTCGAACCGATTATTCAAAGAGTGGATCTCGAAGGCCGTGCACAGACAAAAGCTCTCGATGGTATTTTGGTGCAGATAGCCCTGAGGCGACTACGTGAACTTTTTCCTCAAAAATATGTTGCGGTTCGTACCAACAAAGAGGGCGGTCGCTATATCATAATCAACGAGTTTATGGAGAAAAGATGAGCGATACGATAGCGGCTATCGCCACTGCCAGTGGGGTAGGATCGGTCGCTATCGTTCGCGTAAGTGGCAACGAAGCTCTCGAGATCGCAAAAAAACTCACTCATAAATCCACACTAAAATCCAGATATGCCCACCTTTGCAATCTCTACGATACAGACAATGAACTGATCGACGAAGCGATCGTAATCTGGTTCAAAGCGCCTTACAGCTTTACGACCGAGGATGTTGTCGAGTTCCAGTGTCATGGCGGAAGTATCGTCGCGGAAGAGATTTTGAAGACGATTCTTTCCTGTGGGGCGAGATTGGCCGAGCCAGGCGAATTTACGCGCCGTGCCTTTTTGGGAGGACGGATCGATCTTACCGAAGCGGAAGCGATTGCGAAACTTATCGAAGCCAAAAGCGAAGATGCAGCAAAAATTCTTGCCCGCCAGATGAAGGGTGAGCTGAAAAGATTCGTCGAAGAGATAAAAGAACAGCTTCTTCGCGCCATAGCGTTTGCCGAAGTGACGATAGATTATGCGGAAGAGGATCTTCCTGCCGATATGGTAGAGAGCATGCTGCATCAACTCGATTCGATTGAGAAAAAAATAGAAGAGATCGTCTCCTCCAGCGAACGCCGCCGCGGCCTGATCGAAGGGTTCAAAGTGGCCATTATCGGAAAGCCAAATGTTGGAAAGAGCTCCCTGTTAAACAGGCTGCTCGACTATGAACGGGCCATCGTCAGTGATATTGCGGGCACTACGCGCGATACGATCGAAGAGCGGATACGAATCGGGGGGCATATCGTGCGCATAGTGGACACTGCAGGTATCCGAAAATCCTTAGATGCGATAGAAAAGATCGGCGTAGAGCGGTCGATAAATGCTGTGGAGCAAAGCGATATCGTCATCGCTTTGTTCGATGCGAGTCGCCCCTGGGATGAAGAGGATGAGCAAATTCACTCTCTGATACGACGCTACAGGGATGAAAAGAGTTTTATCGTCGCCCTCAACAAAACCGATCTTCCCAAAAAGCTTGACGACTCCAGGCTCTTGCCATATCATCCAATCGAGCTCACCACGGACAACAAGGCCGCAGTAATTGCCAAAGAGCTTCAAAAAAGATTGGCAAAAATGGCGCAGGGCGATGAGATTTTATTGGTATCGACCCGCCAGATAGAAGCGGTAAAGAGAGCTAAGGAGGCGATAGAGGCCGCCAAAGAACCCTTGATGATCGGTGAATTGGAAATCTTCACTTTTCATCTGAGTGAAGCGATAAAGGCCATCAGCTCCATATCGAAACCAGTGGATTTTAATGACATTATGGATAAAATGTTTGGCGAATTTTGTCTTGGTAAATAGTCAAGACCTCAAAGGTAGATTTTAATGTGTGGAATAGTTGGATACATAGGAAGCAAAGAGATAAAAAACGAACTTATCGAAGGATTGCGTGAACTTGAATACAGAGGGTACGATTCTGCCGGTATCGCAGTGATGCAAGAAGGCAATATCAAGGCGTTCAAAGCGGTCGGCAAGCTTCAAAACCTGAAAGAGAAGACCAAAAACTTCAAGACCATCGGGCCAGGTGTAGGCATAGGCCATACCAGGTGGGCCACCCATGGAAAACCTACCGAGCTCAATGCCCACCCTCACATGGGTAAATACAGTTATGTAGTCCATAATGGTATAATAGAAAATTATCGAGAGATAAAATCCGAACTGGAAAAAGATGGGGTTCAGTTTCTAAGTCAGACCGATACCGAAGTGATCGTCCATCTCTTCGAAAAAGAGGCTGCCAACGCCAAAGATATCAAAGAACTGTATGACGCATTCAAGCGCACAATCGATCGTCTTGACGGCGCCTATGCCGTACTTCTCATTACCCAAAAAGCTCCGGATACGATATTTTTTGCCCGTAAGGGCTCTCCGATGATCATCGGAAGAAATCCTGGGGGTGAGATCTATTTCGCCTCTTCGGATGCCCCGCTGATCGGAAAGGCCGAAGAGGTTGCCTATATGGAAGATGGTACCGTTGGTTACGCTACACCCGACACCATATACTCCGAACCCAAACCTTTGGCTTTCGTCCCTTTGAGCGGCGACAAGCTAAGGGCTCAAAAGGGTGGCTTCAGATTTTTTATGGAAAAAGAGATTTACGAGCAGTATCATGTAATAAGCGATACGATGATAGGACGCGTTCTCGACAAGGATATCGCATTCGAAGAGCTCTCCGAAAATTTTCTCGAAGGCATCTCGCGTATCAAAATCTGTGCATGCGGAACGAGTTATCATGCCGCATTGACATCGAGCTATCTTTTCGAGAGACAGGCCAAGATGCCTGTCAATGTCGAAATCGCCAGTGAATTCAGATACAAAGATCCTCTTTTAGATACCGATACACTCTTTATCGTCATCAGTCAAAGTGGCGAAACCGCAGATACACTTGAAGCCCTCAAGATGGCCAAGAGTGCCGGCTTGAAAACTCTTGCGATCTGCAATGTAGATAACTCGTCGATAGTTCGTTTGGCTGATACTTCCATTCTTACGCGCGCCGGAATAGAAAAAGGGGTTGCCAGCACCAAGGCTTTCGCTACGCAGGTGATGGTATTGTGGATGCTCTCGCTCTTTTTCGCAAAACGTACAAAGGCGATAGCTCCTGAAACGGTCGAAGGTGAAACCTCTTTTATGCACCAGGTGCCACGAGTACTGAAAGATGCGCTCAAAGTGCATGAAAAGTGCAAGCGCCTTTCAAAACGCTATCTGCATGGCCATGGGTTTTTCTTTATCGGAAGAGATATATTCTATCCTTTGGCCCTGGAAGGCGCACTCAAACTCAAAGAAATCAGCTATCTGCATGCCGAAGGGTATCCGGCAGGAGAGATGAAGCATGGCCCCATCGCACTAGCCGATGCGGAACTCTTTACCGTGGCACTGATGCCAAAAACGATACTCTACGATAAAACGAAGAGTAACGTCGAGGAGTTGAGCGCACGCGATTCGACGATACTCTCGATATCACCCGAGATGTTCGAACTCGCCGACGATTTCATCCTTACCCATCCGCATACTCATCCAATGCTCGAATTTTTCGAGATGATGGTAGTGGAGCAGCTTCTTGCGATGGAGATTGCCATCAGACTTGGAAACGATGTCGATATGCCCAGAAACCTCGCCAAAAGTGTAACGGTCGAATAAAAAAGGTCATCTTCTTTTCACTCGGCCTGAATTGCACTTATGGGTTTGGGCTGTGTGAGTTAGCACATATAAAATGTTTTTTGAGTAGTAGGAGTTTAGAATCGGGTAGGGGGAGTTTTAAGGAGGAAGCCGGTAGGCCTCCTCGGTGAATCGATTAAAGCGGAGTTACGTTCTCTGCCTGAGGGCCTTTTTGACCTT
>JAMOOM010000043.1 GCA_027065515.1 Campylobacterales bacterium | reverse complement strand
AAACCGCTTGATTCTAGCGAGCGTAACATGGGCGCGGAAGGGGTTTTCCGGATTCACCCCCACCATCGATGCAATTTTTTCATGGATGATCTGCGCCACTTTCTGGGAAGTTTTTAGAAAAAAGTGTGAAGGTGCAGGGTGGCCGAATGTGCCAAATCCCTGTAAAGCCATCGGTAATCTGGGCAGAGATTGAAGTGGCCGCAGCAGATCTATAAAAGGTGAAGCGGATGGATGCTCGCCTAGGAAAAGCCAGGTGAGATGAAGGTTTTTCGGCTCGACCCATTTGGCATCGAAAAATGGATGCATGTCGCGCTTTATCTCTTCGTAAAATTCAACCGTGGCGTAGCTTGCCAAAAAGAGACGCATCAGTAGAGTGCCTGCATGTGTTCTATATCTTCCCAGCCGCTTTTTTGGGCAGCTTTTTGGTGGGATATGATCCGGGCTACATATCTGGCGAAGAGATCCGTTTCCACATTTACACGAGAACCGGTGCGGTAGGTGCCAAAGAGTGTGTTTTGCATAGTGTGGGGAATGATCGTGAGCCTGAAACCCTCATCGTTTACATCATTTACAGTAAGGCTTACGCCATCGATAGTGATGGATCCTTTCGGGATGATATAGGCCAGATATTTTGGCGCTACGGCGATGAAGAAGTCCGTACCGTTCGTGCGCCGGACAATGCGTGTGATCGTCCCTATGGTATCTACATGCCCCTGGACGATATGCCCTTCGAAGCGATCGCCCATCTTCATCGCAGGTTCGATATGCACCTTTCCTTTGAGGTTTTCCATCGCGATCACTTTTCTGGTCTCATCGGCAAGCTCGACTACAAACCCATCCGGCAGGAGTTCCACGACCGTCAGGCAGACTCCGTTGACAGCGATAGAGTCTCCGATTTTTGGACGGTATTTGGCTCGCAGTCTCAGTCTGTTGTCGGCGTAGCTTACCACTTCGGCCATTTCCCGGATAAGTCCTGTAAACATCGCCCTCTCTCCCTTGTCTTGTGTGGGTATTAGATTGGTATTATCATATCTTTTTTAACCTCAAAAAGCTATAATCGCGCATTATTATAGAAATATATGGACAAAATAGTATGAAAAATTACGATGTTATCGTTGTAGGGGGAGGGCATGCCGGGATCGAAGCCGCCTTGGCCCCTGCGCGTATGGGCCTTAAAACACTGATGGTGACGATTTTGGCGGAACAGATCGGCGCGGCCAGCTGCAATCCGGCTATCGGCGGCCTGGCTAAAGGGCACCTGGTCAAAGAACTCGACGCCCTTGGGGGTGAAATGGGGCTGTTGACGGACCAGGCGGGTCTGCAATATCGAGTTTTGAACGAAACGAAAGGACCCGCAGTGCGAGGAAGCCGTGCCCAGATCGACATGGACCGTTATCGAATGAAGGCGCGCACTGTATGTCTTGGGACCGAAAATCTCGATGTTTTGCAGGGTATGGTCGATGCCTTGATTGTCAAAAACGGCGAAGTAGCGGGGGTCAAAACGGAACTGGGCGAGAGTTTTATGGCCAAAAAAGTTATCCTGACGACCGGAACGTTTCTAAATGGCGTCATTCACATAGGCGAAGTGACGAAAGAGGCCGGACGCGCAGGAGAATTCGCCTCTACCGCGCTGGCGGAAAATCTCAAAGCGCTGGGCCTCGATGTCGGGCGGCTAAAGACAGGAACGTGCCCACGCATAGACGGAGCGACGATAGATTTTTCGAAAATGGAACCCCAGCCAGGCGACGAACCCGCCAAGCCTTTCAGTTTCCGAACCGACAGGGAGAGCTTCCATCCAAAACAGCTTCCGTGCTTCATCGCCTATACAAATGCACACACACATGCGCTGATAGAGGGAAATTTTCATCGCGCACCGCTCTTTTCTGGTCAGATCGAAGGGGTCGGGCCACGCTATTGTCCGAGTATCGAAGACAAGATAAACCGCTTTAGAGACAAAGAGCGCCATCACCTTTTCATCGAGCCGCAGACCCTGGAGGCTACGGAGTACTATATAAATGGGATGAGTACCTCCCTTCCTACGGATGTGCAACTCTCCATGATTCGATCGGTCGAAGGGATGGAGAATGCCAAAATCGTCCGCTACGGCTACGCGATAGAGTACGATTATGTAAATCCTACGGAGCTGAAACATACACTTGAGACCAAAAAGATAAAAAATCTCTACCTGGCAGGACAGATCAACGGAACTACAGGCTACGAGGAGGCTGCGGCGCAGGGATTGATGGCCGGTATCAACGCAGCGCTTTCCATCCGCGGCAAGGAGCCTTTCGTACTGGGGCGCGATGAGGCTTATATCGGCGTATTGATAGACGATCTGGTGACGAAAGGGACAAAAGAGCCTTACAGGATGTTTACAAGCAGAGCGGAGTATCGGCTGATGCTCAGAGAGGATAATGCCGACTTGCGACTGATGAAGTATGGGCACACTTTCGGCTTGATAGACGAAGCGGTGTATGCAAAAATGCTGAAGAAAAAAGCACTCATAAAAGAGGGACTCAAGCTTATGGAGGAGCGTTTCTTCACCCCTTGCCGCGAAACTCTTTTGAGGCTCGAATCCATGGGGCTCGCAAAGATTACCGACAAAACGCCCATCAAGGCGATCGTAGGAAGGGCGGATTTTACGATCGATAAACTCCCTGCGCTCATCCCTGAAACTGCGCAATGGCCCGATGAGGTCAAAGAGCAGCTTATGATCCACGCCAAATACGACAAGTATATCGAAAAGCAAAGAGAACAGATCGAAAAGATGCACCAGCTTATGGATGTAAAAATTCCAAAAGATATGGATTTTGAGAAAATATCGGGGCTCAGTAACGAAATCAAAGAGAAGCTTATACATTTCGAGCCCCCCACACTTCAAGCCGCCAGCCAGATCAGCGGAGTGACTCCCGCCGCCATAGATATACTCCATATCTATATCAAAATGGCTGAAAGAAACAAAAAAGTTTGAGAATGAATCGTAAAGATAGAAATTTGAAGTATGACAATAGGCTGACAGGATAAGAGAAAAAGAGTTGTTCCCCAAAAAAAGGTCGGGGCTTGAATTTTGAATAAGTATGACCTACAGAGATGGCTTTATCCAAAGTGAGATAATCAATATTCATGGCTATTTGTATCATCAATTTCATAGATTGTTAAAAATCAAGCCCCTGACTACTATTGCCTCTATTTTTAGTTTCAATTCCCATAGGGTATTTCGAAATGTCGACCTCTTACTATGTATAAATGTGATTAGCAATCGTTTCAATTTGCGTCCATATAGTATTGGCGAGAAGCTGGAAGAAATAAGAGAAGCCGCAACTGCCTGACTTTACCAATCTCCTGTTGTCTGCGCATCCTCCATATCCACGAACCGGGGCTGTTTC
>JAMOOM010000042.1 GCA_027065515.1 Campylobacterales bacterium | reverse complement strand
GAAGCTTTCGAATACGTTGCGCAGCTGGCTACCGATACTACAAGCAGGCCTCGAAGAGCTCGAAGACGAACTGAAAAAATACGAGGCGGAAAATCCGTATATGCAAGTGTGTTCGGGTTTCGAGACTTCGTTTGGGAAAAAAGCAGATGTTCCGGGAAAGGTACGAGACAGGAACGAAGCCCATTTCGTGAGCGATACGATCGAAGCGCTTGGGGTGTATGAAAAATCGCTTTTTGAATTGCTGTACGAGCAGATAACCCACGATCTTTTTCCGACGCCGCTTAGCCAAAAGGTAGCGTACGCGATCATCGAGGAGATCGACTCCGAAGGCTATTTCGAAGGAGATATTGAATCGATAGCGCAGCGTTTTGGGATTTCGGCCGATCGTGTAGAAAAAATAAGGCTTCGATTTGCCTATCTGGAGCCTTCCGGCGTCGGGGCGAATGGACTTGGTGAGTCGATGCGTTTTCAGCTGCTTCAAAGCGGAGTCGAAGAGCCGCTTTTTTCGCTGATAGATCGAATGCTCGAAGATTTCGAAAACATTGGAGCATACAGAAGCGATCCAGATTACGGTGAAGCGCTCAAAGTGATACGCAGCTTCAAAAATCCGCCTGCGCTCGAAACGCTCGAAGCCTCGACTCCTCTCGTTCCGGATCTGATTATACAGACTACCGAAGAGGGTATCGATGTGCAGATCAACGATCTTTTTTATCCGGATATCCATATATCGAGCGTATCGACAGAGCACAGTTTTGTCCGCAAAAAGATCAAAGAGGCCAGGGGCTTGATAGATGCGTTGCAAATGCGTAAGGCTACACTCTATAAAATAGGACTCATGATCGTTGAGTTGCAGTACGATTTTTTTCAAGGAGGCGATATACGCCCGATGAAACTGAAAGATATAGCTCAGGAGTTCGACCATAACCCTTCGACGATTTCCCGCGCAATTTCCAACAAATATCTAATGTGTGATCGTGGAATATTTCCGATGAAAACATTCTTTACCGCGGGTTTCGACGAAGAGGTGAGCAATGCGACGATCAAGGCGTTCATAGTCGAAGCGATCGCGGGCGAAAACCGGCAGAAGCCATTGAGCGATCAAAAACTGCTTGAAATGATAGAGGGCAGGTTCGGCGTCAAACTGGTGCGCCGCACTATTACGAAATATAGAAAACAGCTCCAAATAGGCGGATCGAATGAACGAAAACGTTTCTACAAGCTTGCGTAATCTTCTTTTGCGAGAAGCCGATAGGCGAAACGATACGGACGAGCTTTCAGGAGGCGCCGCCGATCCTTTGCAGGTTGCCGCGCAACAGCGTGACGACAGGGCTATACTCTTGTGCGCGCTCTTTGGGTACGGCAATGCCGTGGCGATCGTGAAATTTTTACGTTCGCTCGATTTTTCGCTTCTGAATGCCAAAGAGCCGGAAATTCGTCAGGCTCTCGATCGGCACTACTATCGGTTTCAGTCTAGCGAAGATGTCGTTCAGATCTTTTTGACGTTTTCCAAGATCGCATCCGGGCAGCTGGAAGAGATTTTTATGGAGGGGTATTCGAAGAAGAGGCGGGTTATAGATGGCGTTTTTGTTCTGCTTGAATATCTGTACGGTCTCAATGAATATAGAAGCAGAGGATATGAGTTTTTGCTTGGAAAAGTTCCAGAAGATAAAAAACCGAAAAGTGCATACAAGCGCTGGATGATGTTTTTGCGCTGGATGGTGCGACACGACAATGTGGATCTTGGTCGATGGAAGAGAGTGTCGCCCTCGGATCTGATAATGCCTCTGGATACGCACACGTTTCACGTCAGCCGTGAGCTCGGCCTGCTGAACAGAAAAAGCTGCGACTGGAAAGCGGCGATTTTGTTGACCGAAAAGCTCAAAAGTGTCTGCCCCGAAGATCCTGTGCGGTTCGATTTCGCCCTGTACCGTATCGGGCAGGAGAAATTTTCAGGGGTGTCATTAAAGCCCAATTAATGGTCTTTGTGTTAAAATCGCATAAATTCAGATTAAAGGAAGGCTAATGGAAGGTGTATTTACCTTTTTTGGAGCACTCAATCACGAGCATAGCTTTATCTTCGTTACGCATTTTTTGCTGACAGCGGTTTTGGCTCTGCTTCTTGCTAAAATGGCGACAAAATCTCTCAAACTCGTGCCGGTAGGTGCGCAGAATGTAGTGGAGGCGTATCTGCAGGGCGTTATAGCGATGGGACGCGATGTTATCGGAGAAAGCAATGCAAGAAAATATCTGCCGCTTGTAGCCACGATCGGTATCGTCGTATTCATTGCCAATGTTATCGGTATCATCCCCGGTTTCGAATCTCCGACCGGTAATATCAATATGACACTCGCTTTGGCATTGATCGTTTTTATCTACTACAACTTCGAAGGGATCAAGCGTCACGGTGTAGTGCACTATTTCGCTCACTTTATGGGGCCAGTTAAATGGCTTGCTCCATTGATGTTTCCTGTCGAGATCGTATCTCACATCTCCAGAATTATCTCATTGTCGTTCCGACTTTTCGGTAATATCAAGGGTGATGACCTCTTTTTGTGGGTTCTTTTGATGTTGGCTCCATGGATTGTGCCGCTTCCGGCTTTCCTTCTGCTGGCGTTTTCCGCTATTTTGCAGACATTCATTTTTATGATTCTCACCTATGTGTACCTTGCGGGTGCGGTTCTTCTTGAAGAGGAATCTCTCTAAAAGAGAGGAGACTCTCTTTGAGGCAGACACTCACCGAAACACTTATAAGTTTTCTTCTCGGCGCCGCCTGGGCTCTCGTGCTTCTCGGCGCCGCTTTTCTTTTCTGGTCGTTTCTTCCTTTCGGTCTTGTAATCGCTTTTATGGCCGGCATTGTTGGATCTCTTTTTGGTCTGCTTTTTGTCGTACTTTTGGAAGTGACATCATTGCAGTTTGAAAAGTTCCGTGAATTAAAGCGACAGCGTGAATTACTGGAAACCATAGCTAGCGCTTTGAAAGCATCCAAAGTGTCCATAAAAGAGGAAATCAAAGAGCCAGAAGATACGAATTGATACGTTACGCGATAACCGATCCAGCCTACTATACCGACAATCCCGGGAATTTCAAAAGATACGCGAAAGAGGTGCTTGCCAGACATAGGCCGGACTGGATAGTCCTAAGGGACAAAAAAACGCAGGATTATCCGGAGCTGGCGTATGCTTTCCTTTCACTGAAAAACTGTTTTCCCCATATAGGATTTTTTCTTCATACAGATTTGAAACTGGCACACTCTCTTCGTGCCCAGGGCATACATCTTGCTTCCGATCAGATCGCGGATGTCGCACTTGCCAAAAAGATGGGCCTTTATACGATCGTCAGCACGCATACGTTGCAAGAAGCTTTCAGGGCAGAGCGGATGGGGGCCGACGCTGTGACGTT
>JAMOOM010000041.1 GCA_027065515.1 Campylobacterales bacterium | reverse complement strand
CCGTTACTGGAAAATCCACTGGAGAGTCCCCTCTCTTTTTGCAAGGAGTGCATCAGTCTGGATGTAAGGCGGCCGAAGGTTATCTTTTCATTTAGCGTATCGAGCATGTGAATCTTGTCGTAATAGGCTTGAATGGTGATACCGCCCAGGGTGAGCAGGATTGCGATGAGGCTGAAAATAGGCAATATCAGTTTCGCTCGGGTCGTAATCTGACTCATGCTTCTCCGTGGTGGAAATTTTTTCGTCGATGTTTAGAACATTATAAAATGAGAATCTCAGCCAAAGCTGGTTAAAATCTGTAAAATCTGTAGAAAAAGGTTGATTTTGATGGAGATCGGTAAGAGGATTTTGCTGGTGGAGGATGACGAGTGCGCATCGGAGCTTATCTATGCCTATCTGAGCGATTGCGGATTTGAATTGACACCGGTTTTTATGGCTACCGATGCCGTCTCCTGGTTACGAAACGAGCGTTTTGACGTGGTGCTTCTGGATATCAATCTTCCCGATTTCAACGGGCTGGAGGTGCTCAAGAGCATTCAAGAACATATGAGTGTACCCGTCATCGTCACCAGCGCTTACGGCGACACGCCGTTGAAACTGACAGCCTTTCGTCTCGGAGCGAGTGACTATATGGTCAAGCCGCTAGATATGGAGGAGCTGGAGGCCCGCATCTGGGTGCAGCTGCGTAAGCATAGTCAGATAAGGTTCGAACGGAAGAGGGAAGCGGTTTTCAAAGAGCGCGATGGCGCCATCTACTACCGGGGGACACGGATCGATCTGACAGCCATCGAATACGAAGTGTTCGTCTATCTTCTTCGAAAACGAGACCAGGCCGTCAGCCGTGAGGAGCTGCATGAGTATGCCGGATTGCGATCGGACCGCTCGCTTGATAACCATATCAAGAATATTCGAAAAAAACTTGCAGAAGTTGTCGATGAGGAGCGTATCAATACCGTCTATGGAGTGGGATATATATTGAAGGGGTAATAGGACCTATAATGGCGATAGATTGCAAACTCTCCTGCATTTTTAGAGGCATCTCTCTATTTTTTTGTAAAATATCGGGAGGACAATACATCGAGAAAGGATCTTGTCGTGACCAAAAAACTTTGGCTTCTTCTTTGGCTTCCATTTCTGCTAAGCGCAGAGTGTATCGATATCCAGGCACTCTACACCACCAAATATGAACAGTGTAGCCGAAATGCACACGGCAGTGCCGACGAACTGGCGTGTCTCGATGCGGAGTTTCGCAGACAGGATGCCCGTCTCAACAGAATCTACAGGATGGTGCGTGCAAAAATCCAGCCCTCCCGACGAAAGGCTTTGCGGGATCTACAGCGCAGATGGATCGCCTACCGTGACGCCAAATGCACGTTTTTCAACCACGAAACGAGCGGAAGCGGCGGCGTTATGGATGTGGCCCAGTGCCTGGTGGACGAAACGATCGAGCGAACCGTCGAGCTGCAGTTTCGTACCTATTAGGCGCCTTTGAATCCCCACGCTTTTTGGAGTCGCCCTCGAGATAGAATACGGAAGAATCGCTATCGACAATGATGCCTCATCGCAATTTTATATCGGCTTTTACAGCACGGCCGTCCATCCTGAACGCTGCAGCTATTCACACTTTTGTGCCCCCATTCGTTTTAGCTCACTGCAAGCAAACCCCGCCGCGCGGCGTGCATCCACATTTAGCTGCAGCCGCTTGGTTTCCAAGCCCGGATAGTGCCGCTCTATGATGTCGAAGTAGATCTCGGGCGAGAGGCCCCGCATTTTACAGACATGTTTGAACCACCTGTCACCTTTGGCCACGTGGGAAACCTCCTCTTCCAGAATCGTCCTAAGCGCTTCGATTATCGCCTCGAGCATAGGTGTGGTGCGGTAGCGTTCGAGTTTGGCGATAATGCGCGGATTGGCGTCCAGGCCGCCCGCCTCCAGGTAGCGGGGTACCACCGCCATGCGCTCCAGGATATCCGCCGCCGTCTTCTTTCCGGCGTCGAACAGTGCGGTATGGACAGGAAAATCCGCATACTCCGCCCCTACCTGTTTCATCAGCTTCTCGAGCATGGTAAAATGCCGAACTTCGTCGTGGGCTACCTCGACCCAGTCCAGGTAATACTCGACCGGCATATGCCTGAAACGGTAAGCCGAATCGAGTGCCAGATCGATGGCGCTGTACTCGATGTGCGCCACTGCATGCAGCAGCACCCTCTGCCCTTCAGGATTGTCGAAATGTTTGCGCTTGGGCACATTACGAGGTCTCACGATCGTGACGAGGGGTGCATAGGAGGGCTCTTTGGGAAGCAATATCGGTGCGTCATGGTCGAAAGTCAGGGTATTTTGGCGTAAATCTGTGTATAACTGCTGTACGAGCGCCCCTTTTTTGGCGGGATCGCTTTCGCGCATAGCATGCCATGTCGAAGTGAAAAATTCCATACAAAGATTATAGCATATGGGGTAGAGCGATAACCGGCCGCGGCATTTTATATGATATGAAAATCCAAGCCTTCGCTCAAATCAACTCACTCGATCCGATTGACGTATGGCACGTATGTAGCCGGCAATCCCCAGTGCAAATCCGATCCAGAAAAGCGGTGCCGGAAATTTTCCCGGCAGGCCGCCTTTGGCCACCTCCAAACCCGGTATCAGAAACGATGCGATGATTATACATGCCGCCGTTACCAGCGAAACAAGTGTCAATGGGGCAAATCGTGCGTATTTTTTCTTTTCGTTGAGAAACAAGATTGTGCAAGAGAAGAAAATCAGTCCCGACGAGACGAGGACGGGCGCCCATACGGGGCCTGCCCAGGGAAGCGGAATGAGAAACAGTATATCCCATGTAGATAGCGAGGCAGGCCAGTTTAGAACTATTTTCAAAAAGATGTAATAAAAAATATCCCATACGCCAAAGAGTATGAAAAATGCGGCGATTCTCGATTGGAGTTTTTTATAGGAGAGAGCGGCTGTTGCCCATAGCAAGACAATGGTAACCCCTTCGCGAACGATCTCCGTTTTTAGGATTGAAGGATCTATGGGGGCCAACGGAAAGGAAAACCCTTCGGGATAATACAGTGCTCTAAGATATACGACTACGGCGCTTTCGATGTAGCCAAAAGCTACTCCCCAAAGAAGCAGCCATACGAGTCGCATCCCAAAACCCATACTCTACGCCGTTTTCTCTTTTTCCGCTTCGGCGATCAGGACGCCTTCGATCAGTTTGTCGATATCGCCATCGAGTATCGCGTCCACATTGCTGAAAGCCTGTCCGCTTCGGGTATCTTTTACCTGTTGATATGGGGCCAGGACATAGGAGCGGATCTGATGCCCCCATCCGATATCGCTTTTTTCGATGCCGTCGGCTTCGGCTTTTTTCTTTTCGAGCTCCAGCTCATAGAGACGGCTTTTTAGCATCTTCATCGCGGTGGCTTTGT
>JAMOOM010000040.1 GCA_027065515.1 Campylobacterales bacterium | reverse complement strand
CGGCATATCTTGTAGGAGGCATTCCTTTCGGGTTGATTTTGGCAAAAACCTTCGCGCGCGTGGACATCAAAAACAGTGGAAGCCAAAGCATAGGCGCGACCAATGTATTGAGAGTCGTAAAGGAGCGCGATCCGAAACTGGCAAAAAAATTGGCCGTCGCCACCGTTGTGCTCGACGCCTTGAAAGGAGTAGCCGTCCTGGCTGTAGCCAAAATGGCAGGAGTGCCGGATGCCACACTATGGGCCATAGCCGTATTGGCCGTGGCAGGCCACTGCTTCAGCCCCTATCTGATGTTTGAAGGGGGCAAAGGTATCGCCACGGGTGTGGGGGTACTCGCCTTCATGATGCCGGATGTCACCGCCATAGCTCTTGTCGTATGGTTCATCCTGATCAAAACCATTCGCATCTCTTCGCTCGCATCTCTTGGCGCGCTGGCCGCTTTCATAGTCGCCAGCTACGTTATATATCCGGATGTTCCAAATATTCATTCCCACGCACCCATCTGGATCATTTCGATCATTATCGTATATAAGCACATTCCAAATATAGTGCGTCTTCTTACAGGCAGGGAAAAACGCGTCGCATGACCATCTCTATCCAAAACCTTGAATTTGAAGCGATCATTGGAGTACTTCCAAAGGAGCGCATTTCAAAACAACGGATCATCGTAGAGTGTGAAATCGGGTATGCGTATTCAAAAAGCAGTGATGGTGAAAATGAAGGTTTTATCGATTATGCCAACGTAGTCGATACGATAATCGCCACGATGCAAGATAAGAAATTCCACCTGATCGAAGAGGCACTCGAGGCTCTAATTTTGCAGATAAAGGAGAATTTTTCGCAGATCAAGACAATAAAAATTACAATATGCAAACCGGATATCCTTCCAAATTGCACCGTCTGCGTTACCGATTTTCGCTACTTTCTTTAAAAATATTTGAAAATTAGATTAAAACAATCTAAAAATATGCTATAATCCCGCTTAAATTCCAAATAGCCCAAGGACAGACAAGCATGCGCATACTTATTATAGAAGACGAGACGACAGTCAACAAGACCCTCTCCGAAGGTCTCAATGAGTTCAACTATCAGACCGATTCGGCAGAAAACTTCAAAGATGGCGACTACTATCTCGATATCCGTAACTACGATCTGATTCTCGCAGATTGGATGCTTCCTGATGGCAGCGGCCTGGAGCTTATCCAAAAAGCCAAAGCCAACAACCCCAAAACTGCGGTAATCATTCTCTCTGCACGAGACGACAAAGAGAGCGAGATCGAAGCGCTGGAAGCGGGAGCGGACGACTACATCAAAAAACCTTTCGATTTCGATGTGCTTATCGCCCGTATCAAAGCACGCCTGCGCTTTGGTGGCAGCAACGTGATCGAAATCGACGACCTGACAATCAACCCCCAGGAAGAGAAGGTCGTTTATAAAGATAAAGAGATCGAACTCAAAGGCAAGCCTTTCGAGGTGTTGACCCACTTGGCTCGTCATCGCGACGAAATCGTATCCAAAGAGCAGCTGCTTGATGCCATCTGGGAAGAGCCGGAACTGGTTACTCCCAATGTAATCGAAGTGGCGATCAACCAGATCCGACAAAAGATGGATAAACCCCTAAACATCCAAACGATCGAAACGGTACGCCGCCGCGGCTATCGATTCTGCTATCCTCAAAAGAAATCCGAATAACAATATTCCGCCGGGAGCCCGACTCTCCCGGCTCATCTTTGCAATCTCTCACAATACGCTAAAATATGCTTTCATAAACATCCCATATCGCTGACAAAGGCTTCAGGTGGCTGAAAACAGAAGTATCCGCAACCAGTTTCTTACCCAGCTCATAATAGCTTCGACAATATTGTTGATAATTTTTTCAACGATGCTGTATGCTTTTATAAAACAGTCGATTTACGATGAGCTCTCCCAGCAGCTGGTGAAACAAGCCAGATATATAGTACAGACATTCCCCGACTATGAAGAAGGAGAGAAGATCGATGCAAAAAATCTCAAAAACGCCCTAGGCATCTCCGCAAAAGTGATCCCGGCCCCCCATCAGTTTTACAGTGCAATCGAGTGGCGAGAGAAAAAGATGGATGGCAAACATTATATCGAACTGATTTACCCTTACAATTTCAAAGCGCAGACCTATCTGCTCATAAGCAAGGATATCACCAACGTATCCAGAATGCTTCATAAAATTTTGCGCTCGATCATTATCATCAATCTAATCAGCCTTATTCTCATCGTTCTTTATGCTTTCGGTCTTTCGGCTATGCTTTTGGTGCCGATAACCCGATTGACAAAAAAACTCTCCACGCTGAATGAAAATTTCCTCACTACAATCGATACGCGTACGCTTCCAGAAGAGTTCATTCCGCTTGGAGAATCGATCAACCGTCTTATAAACCGTATCCAGACTTTTGTAAAATACCAAAAAGAGCTTTTCATCGGCACCGCACATGAGCTTAAAACTCCCCTGAATGTAATGAAGCTGAAAAACGATGTAACGCTGATCAAAAAAAGAGAACCGGAAAAATATATCGAAGCGCTCCAGCTCTCCAACAAAACGATCCAGGAGATGAACCAGATGATCGGCTCAATTCTGGAGATCGGAAGGCAGGAGGGGGCGCACTTCGAGCTTCCACAAACCATCGATATCGTCGACTTTATCCGTCGCAAAGGTGAAGATTTCGCTCTGTTGGCAAAATCGGAGGGCAAAGAGGTGGTGATGGATCTCGAACCCGACTCCTTCGTTGGTTGCATACAAAAGACCTTGCTCAACCAGATCGTACAAAATTTCTTGCAAAACGCTATCAAGTTTACACCCAAAGGCGGAAAAATCATTCTGAAAACGAGACCCCAAAATGGAGATAAGATCCGGTTGGAGGTAATCGACGAAGGTGTTGGAGTGGATGAAAATATCGATCTTTTTGCACCATTTAAGCGCGTTGGAAACGCTCCGGGCGCAGGCTTGGGGCTTTTCCTTGCCAAATCGGCAGCAGACGCCATGGGCGCAAAAATAAGTCTTGAAAACCGAAAAGATGGACATTCTGGAGCTATCGCCACCCTCGTTTTCACCACAAATCCCCAGTGTGAAATTCCTATAAGTTCCAATTAAGGTTAGATAGGTTATAAATCTCGGAAATTTAACGAAGAAGGTTTTATTTATGGCTTTGATGATTACCGATGAATGTATCGCATGCGACGCATGTCGCGAAGAGTGCCCCACTGGAGCTATCGAGGAGAGTGATCCTATCTATGTAATTGATCCCGATCTATGCACGGAGTGCGTCGGCTTTTACGACGAGCCGGCCTGCATCGCCGTATGCCCCGTAGACTGCATCGTTCCAGATCCTGACAATGTAGAAAACGTCGAAGAGCTCAAATTCAAATTCAAGCACCTTGAAAAAGAGCTGTAACATCCACTCTTTGAAAGAGGGTCATTGACCGGTGGCCAAACGTACAGCTATCATCGACATTGGATCCAATTCGGCTAGAATGGTGG
>JAMOOM010000039.1 GCA_027065515.1 Campylobacterales bacterium | reverse complement strand
GATTTGGGCATTATGTCGGAAATATTGAAATCCGCGAATGTCATATTTGAATCACCTCCGATTACGATCCACTTTCTTCTTGGGCTAATAGTATTCGTAGGTTCGTAGCATGATGCATTGATATCGTGGAAGGCACCCATGTCAATCACTTCCACTCCGACAACCGTGCTGACGGCTTTCTCTGATGTAACGGCGCTTTCATCGTATGAAACAACACGGAAATTCTCGTTCCTTCCAGCTACCTGGGTCGGAATATTGTAGTAATTTGCTCCTACATTTGTATAAATATCCTTTTGAACCACGTTGAATGTCCCATATGCCGGTTGATAGGGCACAGGCTGTTTGATACAAGGATCCATTTTGGATAATGGGGTAGAGTAATCATCGAGTGTGACAGCCTGACCTCCAATATTTGCTTCGAGCGTATAATGGACAATGGCTCGCATAGGCATATCGATGGTGCTCATGCCACTTTGAGGGTCAAGTGAATAATAGATGTAAAAGTACTGCTGGCTGTCAATATCCCCGATCGTGATATTGGCGTCGTAACTATCGCTGACGTTGATATCGTCATGATGGATTTTTGCGATTGCGCCCGGAGGAGTGATATAGGTGCTGTCTCTGCGGTAGGTTGCCTGTGAAGTATTGATGTCGACAATGTCTATCGAAAGGTTTTTGGCAAGGATATCGGAAAATTCCATATTTTTTATATAAAGAGAGATATCGATTGGGATCCCGGGGATTAAGTTACCATGAATATATGGTTCGAAACTTTCTCCGCTGACATTCAGATCTTCGGTAAATACCCTGCTGGCCTGTTTGTAGCTGTAGTCATAGCAGAATTTTGGCTGGAAAAGGTCTGTCGAAAATGCGATGACGGAAGGAAAATAAAGATCTTTTGTGGATGTGAAATGAAACTCCATAGAGGTTTGTTCAGGAGCCATAATGTCACCCATGTCAAGTTGCTGGATATCGATACCGTTGTTGTTTCGCTCCTGTGGCTCCCTGCTTCCGGCTGTCTGAACCAAAGAGCTGAAAGTTTGGTTGCTCAAACTGGGATTGTTGTTGTTGAGAAACTCGACCAAGGCCCCGTTTTGATCTCTGGCTTTGAGTTTGTCGCCGTCTATGTTGTAGTCACCCTCCGCGGCAAAAACGGCAACCGATGCATTAATGGGAGTTCTTCTGGGTGTATAAAAACCACTTACATCAACTTGGACGTCTTTGTGCCCCACATCGTTTGAAACTTGTTTCCAGCCATCGAAAATCGTTATGTTTTTCAGCAGCGAGGAATTGTTTTTATAGACGACGATAAGGTTCCATGCCGAAAAAATACCGAACCATGTTTCCCGCCCTTCCATAACGTCGGTCGTTCGGATGGTATAGTTGCCGTCCAGCCACCCTTCGTTTTGGAAAAGATCGGTTACGTCCGCGAATGCGGAATAGATGTCGGCATATTTTCCTCTTCCACTGCTGCTACCGGTTTTTACCGTATGTTTGCTGTAATCGTTTTGATAATCGATTCTATCTGCCGATACCGTATGGTAGCTTTCACCATCTTTGCGGATGTCGATGGAAAAATTGTCCGGATCGATGGGATCGGAGAGGGCCTGCCAGTAAAGTCCTGCCCAGACGATTTTACTTCCGGGTGGCAAAAGAAGTTCCGCCCTTGTTGCAGCCGACCCTTGCTCTCCATCCACGTTGTAGTGACAATAGCGTTTTTCTGAGTTGTTCGTTAAAATGGGATCGATATAAGAGCCATTTGTATATGTATTGCAATCGGCCGAATTAGCATCGTTTTTGGGTGCTACAGTCAAAGTATTTCCAATAGAAACCATGTCCCCCATCACATTGGCTTTGAAGCGGATACAAAAATCCCGCCACGAGCCTTCGCCCACCCCTGTCGGTGCGCTGCACGTCTCGTCATTTTCGGACGGGGGGCACTTTTTGAGCCTTGCCTTGTAGGTCGTACCTTTTTTGATGTATTCTGCATAGAGGTTGTCTCCACTGAACATGGAAATGTTCAGCAAGGAGACGGTGTATATGGAGTGTTCTTCATCTTTTTCAAGGTCGTCAAGATCGAAGCGGACTCCTTTGTTGAACATACCGAAGGGACCGAAATCGTACTCATTGAACTGCTCGCATGTGGTTCCATCGCCACTCTTACCGTCAACGCCGCAGTCGCTGAACAGATCTCCGGAGATACCGCTTTTGTCGATAACGGCCGTTACGGCAGCCAACGTATCGTTGCTCAAGGAGCGAATATCAATGGTTTGTTTGCAGTTCACACCTCCTTTGAACGGGCCAAAATCTATGCAAGTGCCGCTGTAGGATATCGAGTCGTAACAGAGATCATCGACACCTTCTCTACTATCGTTACTAGATATCGTTACATCATCGATTTTGATCCATTCATTATATTTATTTGCACTGTTTATGAATTCGACTTTTAGATTACCGTTTGCGTCGGTTCGAGCATCGAACGAATATCCTCTATAGGATGTAGGCAGATCGTTTTTACATTTATTGAGCTTTTCCACATCGTTCAATTTTACGGAAATGCAGTCGTTTGACTCCCATTTGCCATTTCGACGTTTTAGCTTGAATGAAACTGTAACAGGCATATTGGCTTGATCGAGAGAGTATATTTTATAAGATGATCCATTGCCCTTTATTTTTAGGGCTTCCGGATCGCCGTCGTCTTTGCTATATCCATTTGCCGAGTGATGGAATGTATCTTTGGCAAGTATTGATGCGGATGCTTTGATAGGTAAAATCATAAATGCCAGTACGATTAAAAGGAAAAATTGATAAAATCCCCCCCTTTTTTCTATGTTTTTGCATATGTAGTTTGTAATTTTCATGGCTCCCAACCCTTTCGGTAGAAATAATATCGCATGCCAAGAAGTTTTCAAGGAAGCGATCATGTACTCATTGGCGCTATGACATCCATGCTATTCGCTCAAACTCTGTTTCTTCCCCTATCTGTTCAGCATGCAATACTTCGTCTGTAATCAAAATAACATAATAAATATAAAAAGATTTTAAAAAAGAGATGCTTCCTGGATTATGAATATCATAAATGCGCTCTTTACTCTTTTGTTTTTCCGTATGCTTTTGCCACCGCTTCGATGAAAGCGGACCGGATGCAATTTTCCTCCAGCGCCCCGCAGCCAGCCGCCGTCGTACCGCCCGGGCTCATGACGGCATCTTTGAGAAGAGCGGGGTGGCTGTGGGCTATCAGAGGCGCGAAGCCTGTGAAAAGTCCTTCGACCAGCTTCATCGCGTCTGTGCGTTTCAATCCCTCCTTTACGCCGCCGTCGGCGAGAGCTTCGGCGATGAGAGCCAGGTAGGCTGGGCCGCTTCCTGCGATCGCCGTGGCGATATCAAGCTCTTTTTCGCTCTCTACCCAAAGTGTCCGGCCTATGGAGGCAAAAAGCATTTCGGCCTCCTCTTTTTGTGCTTCGTCGCCTGTTAGAGTTGTCATCGAGGCGAAAAATTCCGCAGCGAGGTTT
>JAMOOM010000038.1 GCA_027065515.1 Campylobacterales bacterium | reverse complement strand
CGACGAAAGTGAACGAAAACGATATCGTCAAAGTAAAAGGGCGGCAGATCAAGCCAAAATCGATGCACGAAATGACGATGATCGTCTATCACAAACCGAAAGGAGAGCTCGTCACGAAGAGCGATCCCAGGGGTCGGCGCACGATTTACGATTCACTGCCTAAAAAATTCGCCCACTTCGTACCTGTCGGACGACTCGACTATGCCAGTGAAGGGTTGATTCTTTTGACCGATTCGGCACGCGTGGCGGATATTTTGATGCACAGCAAGCTGGAGCGTGTGTACAACCTCAAGATCCGCGGTTCGATCACTCCGTCGATGGAGCGGGCGATGCGGGAGGGCATGAAGATAAAAGGCAAAAAAGGCGCCCACGAGCAGAGCAAGATCGACGAGATGGAGTTCGCTCCATTTTTTGCCTATCAGATTCTCAAAAACGAGTCCAACTACTCCAAAGTCCGTGTCGCGATCGGAGAGGGAAAAAACAGAGAATTGCGCCGCTTTTTTGCCCATTTTGATAGAGAGATCGTCGATTTGCACCGTGTGAGTTTCGGCGGAATCAGCCTGAACAATCTGCCGAAGGGCAAAACACGTTTTCTGAGCCAAAAAGAGTATGACGATCTGCACGCTTTCATCAAGAGCAGGCAGAACGAGGATAGAAAAAGCGTCCAAAACAGCAGTGAAAAAGAGGAGAGAGAATGATTCATTTGGAAATTTCCACCAGCCACACCTCCGAGATGGTCGATATAACCGAAATGGTGCATGAAGCGGTGATCAAAAAGGGGATCAGAAGTGGATTGGTGACGGTATTCGTGCCACATACCACGGCGAGTGTCATACTTTTTGAAAATATAGACCCGCAGCTTCGCCGCGATTTTTTAGAAGCGCTTGGACGGGTTGCGCCGGCATCGCATCCATATCACCATCAGGGTGAAAACGCCGCAGCACACATCAAATCTGCCCTTTGCGGCCCGCGCGTGGTGGTTCCTATGGAGGAAGCCAGACTTCAGCTTGGCGAATGGCAGGGCATCTTCCTGTGTGAATTCGACGGGCCGAGAGATCGCCGGGTGATTGTCCAGGTCGTCAACGGCTGATCGCCCCGCTCTGATGGCATCTCGCAATCTGGCCCTGCTCTACCGTCCCCGCTCGCTGGACGAGTTTGTCGGCCAGGCGCATCTGTTGCGTCAGAGTGCCCCTCTTCGCAGGCTGATCGAAAACGACGCTTTGCAGCACAGCTTTTTCTACGGCCCTCCGGGTGTCGGGAAAACCACTCTTGCGCGCATCATCGCCGAAAAACTTGGACGCCCCTTTTATGAGCTCAACGCCACTACGCTCAAAGTGGACGAGCTTAGAGCCATCTTCAAACAGTATGCAAATTCACTCATAAAGCCTCTCGTATTCATCGACGAGGTGCATCGCCTCTCCAGGACGCAGCAGGAGGTTCTTTTGCCATTTATGGAGCGTTACGACGCTCTTGTGGTCGGCGCCTCCACCGAAAATCCGTTCTTCTCTCTGACTGCAGCGATGCGTTCGCGCTCTTTGCTTTTCGAATTCAAACCTTTGACGGTCGCGGATCTTGGACATATGCTAGACCGCGTCGTCTCGAAGGAGGGGGTTTCGCTGGATGAGGATGCGCGCAGATATCTGGTGGATTCGAGTGGAGGGGATATGCGTGCCATGCTCAACCTGCTCGAAGCGGCTGCGGCCGTCTCTTCGCAAATCGATGTCGATACGCTAAAAGAGCTCCGCCCGGCGGCGTTGCACGATGGAAGCAACAGCGGCGATACCCACTACAATCTGGTCAGCGCCATGATAAAGAGTATGCGCGGCAGCGACGTGGACGCTTCGCTCTACTGGATGGCGCGGCTCATCGCGGCCGCCGAACCTCCGGAATTTATCGCGAGAAGGATGGTGATATTCGCCAGTGAAGATGTGGGAAATGCAAACCCCAATGCGCTTGGCATCGCCGTGGATACGATGCAGGCCGTAAGTAAAATAGGGTATCCCGAAGCACGCATCATTCTCTCGCAGTGCTGTATCTATCTGGCCTCTTCCCCCAAATCCAACACCGCATACAAAGCGATCGATAGAGCGATCGGCGCAGTTGAAAAGGGAGAGATGCAGCCTGTATTGAAGCACCTGCAAAGCCCGAACCACCCGGGATACCTCTATCCACACGATTTTGGAGGATGGGTAGAGCAAGAGTATATGCAAAAGCCGATGAAGTTTTACGAATCCAAAGGGATGGGTTTTGAAAAACGGCTCGACGAGTGGCTGGAAAAGATCAAAGGGCGACTCTAAAGCCACTCGGCCTGAGTGAGCGTATATTCGGCATATGGGCGCAGCCTGCCCTCTTTTGTGCCCCAACTCTCTTCTATCTTTGCCGGCAGCCGAATCCCTTCGAACTCTTTGTAGGATAAAACCCTCATGCGCCATGGCGCTTTGGACATTTTTTTGTTCACGGGCTTCACTCTATCGTCGCTCGACACCTCTACTATACGCCCTTTGTCGTCGCTGGTGAAAGTGACCGAAGCGGTAAGATTTCCATCCTCTATCGTGGCTATCGTATGGTCTGTATCGACCTTTTCATATCGGATGCACTCACATTTCAAGAGGTCGGGATTGAAAAGCCCATAGGCCAAAATCTTTGCCAACTCCGACCGTGCGAATGCGGTGCCGTCGAATTTCGCTATGGGAATGATGCCAAAAAGCGTAGTCTGCATCATGGCGCGGCTTGCATGATAGGTCTCTATCGCATTGAAAGTGATGAGAGGATTGGAATCCAGGCGGATTCCCCAGAGCATATCGGGAGTAGGGCGCAGCAGTGCCAGAGCGTGCATTTTCATCGATTTGCCCTCTTTGGGGCTGTATGTGCCGTCAAATTGCAGCACCACGGCCCGATAGGGCTTGCGGGCAGGGTTGGAAAAATCGATATATCCCGATATTGCAGGTGGAAGTTGCGCGGAAGTGTTCATGGTTTTGGCAGAAGCGTTGTCGTCGATGAACGCTTTGCTCAAAGATTTGAGCGTGGCTTCGTAACTTGCCTGTCCATACCAGACAAATCCTACATTGGCGACGATCAGCAACAGTGCGACAGCGATAATTTTCTTTAGAACAGGGGGCATCTTTTTCCTTGAATGGCGATTTTGGCGAATTATAGCATTTGGTAGCTATGTAACCCATTTGCCAACCGTTTACTATCCATTGGAGCGCGTTAACCTATACTCGTGTAGAATACGATTATCAAAAGGGCGCACAGCCGGCGATATACAAACAAGCCTCGGGATATATACCTACTCCCTCCCTTACATGCTGACTCCTTACCTGACACTTCAGATTTTCCGGGGCTTGTTTGTGTATCGCCGGTTTTCAGATAAGCCCATAAACATTGAACATGAAAAGGATAAATAGAATGATCAAAAAATCACTATTGCTATCTACCGTTCTGGCGGCATCGCTTATGGCCGGCAGCGTCCATTTCCAGCAGGCTCCAGCGGGTACTCGCGTTATGCCGGAAGC
>JAMOOM010000037.1 GCA_027065515.1 Campylobacterales bacterium | reverse complement strand
TCGATCCCAAAAACCTGGCTCTCCCTTTCGAGGCCGAGACGATCGACTATTTCCAAAAGCACAAAAACGTCAAAGAGCGCTATATAGATGTAAGCCTGAATGGAAAAGAGTACTATATGACAGCCAAACCGATGATCGCCGAGAAACGCTGCAAGCAGTGCCACCCCACATGGACACCAGGCGATGTCATCGCCATCGAGGCGGCTCGAATCGATCTGGACGATTACAAAACGGCACTCAAAGAGAATATTGTATTCGCCTTCGCCAACTGGTTCGTGACTATCGCTGTGGTGCTGCTGGTGATCCATATTCTTTTCAGATCGCTTATCGCGCGGCGGCTCGACAAACTGCTTGAAATCTTCAAACGGGTCGAAAAGGGAAAATTCGTTATCGACGACATTTTGGGAGAGGATCTTCATGTAGATCCAAAAAGCCGCAATGAAATCGATCAGCTCTTTTTGCACCTGAGGCAGATGGTGGATGTTCTCAGGCCGGTCATCGCAAAAGTGGTCATGCAGTCGAAAAATGTAGCGTTCGAGGCATCGTATGCGCTGGTCAAGCTGAACGAATCGAATGCCGGCGTCCGCGCGCAGACGGCCGAAGTGGCGCAGGTGGTCCAGAGTCTCGAGCAGATCGGATCGATGAACGAAGAGCTGGGCACTCGCATAGAGACGCTGCTGTCGCAGGTGGAGCGTTCGGTACAGCTGATCGACGAGGGACAACACAGACTCGAAGAGAACGACAAAGAGACGAAGCGGGCCGCCGAAGCGCTTGCCGGCACGGTTCAGGCGATCGAGGAGCTGAAAGGCTTTTCGAACAATGTGTCCCAAACGATAGATATGATTTCCGATATTGCGGATGAAACCAACCTGATAGCCCTGAATGCCGCCATAGAAGCGGCGCGGGCGGGAGAGCACGGACGCGGTTTTGCGGTCGTATCCGAAAAAGTGCGGGAGCTGGCCGAGGTATCCATGGAAAATGCCCAAAACACCAGAAACATCATCCACTCCATGATGCGCAATATCGAAGGCGTGGTCAAAAGCGCCACACAGACCGAATCATTCTTCGTCCAACTCCAGGAGAGCAGCGTGCAGATAGGAGACTATTTCGGGCAGATCGCCTCTACACAGTCGCAGACGATCGAGACGATGCATCGCTTCAACGAAGCGTTCGAGCATGAAAGCGAAGCGTTTAACGCTATTTTGGCGCAGCTCGAGGGCCTGACCGAAGAAAACGAAAAGATCCTGCGAAGCAGCGAAGAAGTTGAAAACATCATGGAGCAGATATCTCACGAGAGTGCGGAGCTCAAGGTACTCAGCGATGGATTCGAGACAGTGACCAACAATCGGAAAATGCCAAGAACGATCGTTTCACCCCCTCTGCGAGCGAAACTGTATCTCGACAACGGCATAAAAGATGACGTCTATATATTCGACATATCGGACAAAGGGATCTCCTTTTACAGCACCGACCCTCAAAGTCCTTGCAACAAAATGCAGATAGACGAGATAACGGGGCGCGTGCATTTCGAGCGACCGCTGGACAATCGTGAAAAGATGAATTTCAAGATCGTCTATCAGGGCGAACCAAAGCTGGGAGGCATCAGGTTTTGTGGCGGGGTGATAATCGACTAAAGAGAGCTCAGTAGCCTCTCTACCACATCTGGCAGCAGGGTGTGCTCTACGCGATGGATCTTTTCGGTGAAACTCTCTATCGTGTCGATCGGCTCGATCTTTACACAGGCTTGATCCAAAATCTCGCCGCTATCGAGCTCTGCGGTGACGCGGTGGACGGTGACGCCCCCTACTTTCATGCCACTCTTAAAACTCTTTTCGATCGCTCTTGTTCCACGAAACAGCGGCAGCAGCGACGGGTGCAGATTGATCGCTTCGATGCGCTCGGTAAATCGTGGTGTCAGTATGCGCATAAAGCCGGCCATGACGACCAGATCCGGCCGCAAAGAGGCGACGGTATCCGCCAGCATCTCATCGAACTCTTCCCTGCTTGCAAAAAGTGTGTGATCCAAGACGATCGGCTCTATGCCGTAATGTCGCGCCCTGGCTATACCGCCGGCATTCGGGCGATTTGTCACCGCGAATACCCGAACTTCCCTTTCGCCTATCTTTTTGCGATGAAAGCGCTCGATCAGTGTTTCGAGATTGCTCCCTTTGCCGCTGAAGAGCACGACAAGATTCAGCGTGTGAGCCATCGGATCCCTTCTATCAGATCTTCCGCCATGGCGCTGAAGTCTGCCCCTTTGTAATTGCGGGCCAGCAACGCATGGGCGATCGAGCCCTGAATCGCCGCATTGAGCGGAGTGTGGCCTTGTGCCAAAAGAGACGCTATCAGGCCGCTTAGCACGTCTCCACTGCCAGCCTGCGCCAGCACCGGCGTGCCAAGTGGATTTATATAGAGGGTCCCTTTATACACGATCAGGGGATTCGCTCCCTTTAGAAGCAGCACGGTATTGGGATATCGTTCGCTGAAACGCCGCGCCCAGCCAAATCGGTCTTTTTGAATTTGGGATACCTCGACATCATCGATACCCAATGTGGAGAGAAGAGCCGCAAACTCTTTCGGGTGGGGGGTTATAACGGTTTTTGTACATTTTTCGAGCAGTGTCTTTACCCACGGAACATAGCAGATATCGGCGTCCATCAGCACTGCGAGGTCTCGCTCGATCAGATCGTTTTCCATGAATATGGGATCGTATGTACGGCCCATTCCCATTCCCAGCGCCACTGCGGTCGCGGCCTCCGGCAGCTCGCCACTCAGCATCAAAGAGTTCGGCATCTGAGAGATCCCTTTTTTGCCAACGAGAGTGACCAGTCCCACACCAAAACGCAACGCCGCCCAGCCGCAAAGCACCGCCGCCCCTCTCTTTTTGCCTGCAGCGACGGCAAGATGGCCATAATGACCTTTATGCGATGCCACATTTGTACGGCTGGGTGGATTGAAATCGTTTTTTTCGAGCATGAAAGTCTCGGTATAACCTTCATAAAAAATATGACTTACCCCAAGATCGGCCACTTCGATTTTTCCTACGTACGGCTTGGCCAGATCGCTTAGAAGCGATTTTTTCAAAGCTCCCATCGTGATGGTGACATCTGCATAGAAGGCGATGGGGCTGGGGTTGCCATCGGGATCGATGCCTGTAGGAATATCGCAGGCGATCTTATAGGAGTCCATACGGTTGAGCGTATCGACGATATCGATACCGCTTTCACCAAGAGGCCTTGTAAGGCCGGCACCAAAGAGTGCATCTACGACGATATCGGCTTTTTGCGGCACTGTGCGCACAGGATCCAGCCCCAGGGTCAAAACTCTTTTGAGCTGCTGTTTAGCCATGACCGATTCCGCTCCATATGGAAGCGCCAACGAGACTTCGAAATCTCCATGCAAAAGCCTGGCCAGAGCGATGCCGTCGCCCCCGTTGTTTCCAGGTCCCGCTACGATACAGACACTGCTTCCTGCACGATCCAGGTTTCGGATATATTGCGCCATCGCGTTGGCGGCATGCTCCATCAGAATATCTTCGCTCAATGCAAATTTGTCATAACATCGGCGGTCTAGTTCACTACAGTCATCGAATACTTTTTGCATTACTGGCTCCTTTACAAATATCATAACAAAAGTATGCTATAATTTCCTTCCAAAATTCAAACTGGAAGGGGGTGATGTCAGAATGCCTGGCATCCTCGTACGTGAAAACGAGTCTTTCGATGAAGCATATCGCCGATTCAAAAAGCAGGTCGATCGTAACTTGATCGTCACTGAAGCTCGTGCAAGACGTTTCTATGAGCCAATGACCGAAAAGCGCAAAAAGCAGAAAATCGCTGCGCGCAAGAAGTTGCTCAAACGTCTTTTCATGCTGCGCAGATACGAATCCCGTCTCTAGCAGCAGGCCCCTTTTGGGGCCCTATCTACTCCATTTTCTCTTCATTTATCCCAAACGACATGCTTTTTATAATCGATTGAATGATACAATACCGTTAAAAAAGGATTCTATATGCATTTTCCGGCACCATTGAAATCCAATTCGATCAAAATCATGCTCCTTGGAAGCGGCGAGCTAGGCAAAGAGGTGGCGATCGAAGCCCAACGCCTCGGTCTTGAAGTGATCGCCGTAGATCGATATCCAAACGCTCCCGCTCATCAGGTAGCCCACGAATCACATGTCATAGATATGCAAAACAGCGAAGAGGTGCTCGACCTGATACGCCGCGTAAACCCCTCCTACATACTTCCCGAAATCGAAGCGATCAGCATAGATGCGCTCTTTGCGGCCGAAAAGGAGGGCTACCACGTTATCCCCAACGCCGAAGCGGTCAACAAAACGATGAACAGGAAAAATATCCGCCGTTTCGCAGCCGAAGAGCTGGGACTAAAAACCAGCGCCTATCGCTTCGTTACCAGTTTCGAGGCGCTGAAGGAGGCGGCCGAAGCGCTCGGGTTTCCATGTGTCGTCAAACCCGTCATGAGCTCTTCAGGACATGGCCAAAGCATCGTCGAAAGCGAAGAGGATATCCAGAAGGCGTGGGAGATCGCCAAGAAGGCAAGGGGCGATTCTAGTGAATTGATCGTCGAAGAGTTCGTGTCGTTCGATTATGAAATCACCCTTCTTACCGCGCGCCACGAAAAGCAGACTCTTTTTTGCGAGCCGATCGGCCACGAGCAAAAAGATGGCGATTATATATTCAGCTGGCAGCCGGCGTTCATGACACCCGAAGCGCTCGAAAAGGCGCAGGAGATCGCCAAGAAAATAACCGACGGACTGGGTGGACGCGGGATATTCGGAGTGGAGCTTTTCGTCAAGGGTGACGAGGTCTATTTTTCCGAAGTGAGCCCACGCCCGCACGATACGGGAATGGTGACATTGATCACCCAGAGCCAGAGCGAATTTGCTCTGCATCTGCGCGCCGTGCTTGGCCTTCCGCTCGATTTTACCTTTTTTACGCCTGGCGCGAGCGCTGCTTACAAAGCGAAACATGAAAGCGTTACACCCGTCGTGCATGTGGACCACAAAGCCTTCATGTCCGATTCGTTCGTACGCATATTCGGAAAGCCCGAAAGCCACGAAGGGCGAAGGATGGCCGTGCTTCTGACGATGGCCGCCAGCGAAAGCGAAGCCCTCGCAAAAGCCAAGGAGCGTATAGGCTATATCGGCGATTCGGCGGTAATGCGCAAAAGCGTGGAGACTTCTATCGAGAACGAAGAGAACGAAAACGAGGAGAGCTGCGTCGTCAAAAAAGTTATCAAGTTCATATTCGGATAATCTCATGATGCAGATGGAGCAGGTAAATCTGGAGCTGACCCCGAAACCGCGCGGCGTACACCTGGTGACGGACGAGATACTCTCGCATTTGCCTTCGATCACACGATACGAATCCGGACTGTTGCATCTTTTTTTGCAGCACACCAGCGCCGCACTCTCCATCAATGAAAATGCCGATCCCGATGTGAGGCTGGATACCGAAACATTCATCGACACACTGATCCCGGATGGCTATGAAAAGTTCCGGCACACCCTCGAAGGACCCGAAGATATGCCGGCGCATCTGAAATCGATGATCTTTGGATGCCAGATCACGATTCCCATAAGCGACAAGAGAGTAGCGCTTGGCATATGGCAGGGAATCTATCTGATCGAAGCGCGCCATCACGGCGGCAGCAGGAGGATCGTTGCGACGATCCATGGAAATCTGCTATGATAACGGGTATGAAACGAAATTTAATCTTATTGCCTCTTTTTTGTGCAGTGGCGGCGATGGCGGCAAAAGTGCAATGTAATATAGAGAATGAAAAGATCTATTGTACATACTATCTCGACCGGTCCGACAATCCATCCGGAAAAGAGGTGCTTTTTCACTGGATATCCCCCCGTTCGCCCGAAGACGACCGCATCCGCCATTTCAAAATACCGCCTCTCTACGGCTCGGTATATGACTACCGTTTTCTTCCCGGACGCGCAAAAGGGGTATGGAGGGTAGTCGTTCGTGATCTGGATACCAACGAAACTGCTGTAACCACTTTCGATATCAACAGTACCGACGACTCCATGTTCGAAGATTGAAGAGCCGACGAGGGCGGCGAACCAGCCCTGGTCCTCTCCTTCGTAAGGATCCTTGGATAGACCTCACTGTCCCTTTTCACCGATGAATCGACTGGCAATATTCTGCGCCGCCACAACGATAGGGTATGTAGTGGGTGCCGATGTCAACAAAGGATGGGTTGCCACTTGCAGCCCAAGCAGATCGAATACGGTCATACGGTTTTCAATGATAGTGCCCAGCATGTTGATCATCTCTCCGATGTCGATACCACCCACCACCTGAGCGCCGATGACCTGCCCCGTGGATCGGCTTGCGGTCAGCTTGAGAGCCTGCTTGTGACTCCCGGGAAGTCGGGCAGGATGCTTGTCGGGAACCGTGACGAAGGAGGAGAGAATGGAGATTTTCTCTTTTTTGGCATCCTCTTCGGTGATCCCGGCCGAGCCGAAACAGGTATCGCCGATAACGGTGGAAAAGATCGCGATCGTGCCGGAGAAGGATTTGACGAGATTGATGCTGTAGAGATTAGTGACCGCGATACGGGCTTCGGCCGTCGCGGTGGAGGCGAGCATTACCGGAATGCCGCGCTTGGTGATGAAGTGGCGTTTTTCCGCACAGTCGCCGACAGCGAATACATCCGGGCGAGTGGTGCGCATATATTCATCCACATAGATCGTGTCGAATTGGCGCATCGAAAGCCCAGTTCGCCTGGCGAGTTCCGTATTTGGCCGGTATCCGGTCGCCAGAATCACCCCGTCACAGGCCACTTTTTCGCCATCTTCAAACAGCACGCCGACCGCTCGCCCATTTTTGTCCGTCTCTATCTTGCATGTACGCCGATCGAGGTAGTGGCGGATACCTTTTCGTTTGACGATCTCCTCCATAAAGGCGCTCATTTCCGAATCGAAAGAGTGTTTCAAAAGGCGAGACCCCACCAGTGCCACATCCTTGCCGGCGTCGCAAAGCTCATTGGCTATCTCGATTCCGATAAAACCGGTTCCCACCACCACGATCTTTTTCATCTTTTCGACCGCTTCGTGCATTCGGCGGATATAGTCGGGGTCTTTTGGAACGAAAAACACACCGTCGGCATCGTGGTTTTCAATCTGGTGAGGGATTTTGGGAACCGATCCGGTGGCTATAATCAGCTTGTCGTATCCGTATGTTTCACCACTTTTTCCCATGACGCTTTTGGCTTCGAAATCGATATCCACGACCTCTTCCACAATCAACGTCGTCCCCATTTTGGCCGCCATTTCACCACATGGAATCATATCGTCCTCCACCGACTGAAGGAGAGGCCCAAAAACGTAGGGAATGCCGCAAGGAACCAGGGAGTCTTTCGTCTTTTTCAAAACGGTTACGCTCTTTTCGGGATAGTATTGCCGAGCAGTTCCGGCCGCTACCATAGCTGCGGGTCCACCGCCTATGATCAGAATGTCACTATAATGCATCGATTACCTTTTGGATTTGATTTTATATCGCTGTCGGAATATTATAGCCTTATAACGCCAATTCGAATTTAAAGTGCACAAATTTTAAGAATGAGAGTTTGAAAGTGTATTGTTTAGGGGCTTGAAGTGGTGCGGACGAGGGGACTTGAGGCTCCATGCCTTGCGGCACCAGATCCTAAGTCTGTTTTAAGCCCAAGCCCAAGGGGCCACTTGGCCCTTTTAGCTCAGTTCAATCAACAAAAGCCCAAGGGGTCAAATGATAACAATAACACTATTTCCGCCTGCTTCGTCGAGTCCAAGGGGTCAAATGGCCCCTTTTGTCCCCTTGTCCCCTTTTGTCCTGCCCTTTTGTCCAATTATTTATCGACCCGGTTCGTCGGGCAAAGCATCTCATCTTCTCTCTTTCGCGTTTTTTTGGTTAAAAGAGTACCATTACTTTATGACAACACTGTGTCGTGTCTGCAAATGTTTGAAGACCCTGTTTCAAGACCCTGCCGCATGATGGGGCTTTTGAAGCAGGCCAACCATTTCATTTTGATGTTTCTCGCAATTTTCAGCCGTCCACTTATCATATTTCGCAAAGACCAAAAGCAGTTTGAGCGATTCGACGGTGCTTTTTTCTATCTGGTTTTTAACATCCACACTTTTTTTCTCGAAACACTGGTTGGAGAGCTTTGAGTTCATATGTTTTGAAATCAGGGCAAGGTTGCCAAAGCTATCCAAACACTTCTTATCTTTTTGCCAATTCTCCTCACACTCGTCGGTGGGGGTTTGGGGGTAGATATGCTCGACGGAATTGAGGTTTTTGAGATAGAACGTTTCGATCATCTCTTTTTTCGCCGACACTTTTTTTAACTCGATACCTTTCCAGGGATTACCCTCTTCATTTCGATGTTCAAAAGCTTTCCAAAGCTTGTAATCGAGCCGGTAGAACCAGTAGTTCTCCGTCGCAACGCCTTGATTGACTTTTTCTGTAACTTTCTCTTTGTCGAGTTCGTTCACTTTATTGTTCAGGTTTTTCTCTAGAATGGCTTGTTGGTAAATTTCTTTCAGTTTCCCATTTTCCAATCGCTTGGCGGCAAGGGCGTCATCCAGCTTTTCCAGAAACTCTCTCAACGTATCGTAATGGCCAAAGATTGTACTATCGGATTTTTCGAGCAAAAAGCTCAAAACCGGCGCGATCCACTCCTGTGTATGAAAATCTGCGCTCAGGCTGAAAAGAAGCTGGATGTTCAAAAGCTCCAAATCAACATTCTGTTCTTTAATCCATTTTTCGTCTTTAGAAACAATACGCCGTAAAACCGGCACTTTTTTATCGTCACGATGGAAAATGTAATAGTCGTACAGTATTCGGCACTTGAAAAGAAAGTGGATGAACGCTTTCTTGTCTTCTATCGACATGTTTTTAACATCTAGAGACCCTATATCTATAAATTGATCCAGCAGTTTCGCGTCGTTGTAGAGAACTTTCTTGTCACATTTCTTCTTATGCAGCCAAATATCAAGAACATGAAGCAAAAAATAGGAGAATTTCAAAGGGGTCTGGTGCGTATCCACCCCTTCCCTGGAGCTTTCCGATTCTGGATTTTTTTCATCTAACAAATCTTCAATCGATTTTCTTCCAAAAGGATTGTTGTCGTTTTCATTGCCATTTTGTTTCAAAAGGTTTGCAAAATTTTTCTTGCCATCAAATACATCTATTATCTGTTTGCGAACATCAACGATTTTTTTATCTTTCTCTTTTTCTCTCCTTTCGTAGGTCACGATAAAATCCTCAAAAAAGGTCTCCATGCGGGAGCAGTAGTCCCAAATCACGGCATAGGCCGATTTTTCCTCGTCCCAGCGGTCGTCTTCTGATGTGTCGTTCAAAAAGTAGGACTTGAGGATTTCGTGTTTTTCCAGCTGTTTGCCGCGGTTGTTCATTACCTCGAAGTATTTGGCCACATCCAGATCGTCGGACTTCAGGCTTGTGAGGGTGAATTTAACCTTTTCCAAAAGGGTGGTGATATTAACAGTCTCAAACCTGAAAATCTCGTCGATATTCTCCTCGAAGATCGGGTCGGCTTTCGTGCTTTTCCCAAGCTTTTGAATCTCTTTCTCTTTCATTTCAAGCGATTTAAGCTCTTTCAAAAACTCCCTGTCGCTATCTCTCACGGCATAGTCAAGCTCAAAAGGTGGCTCTCCAACCGTCGCGGCCATCAGGTAGAGGGTCGTCAGCCGCTGCTGGCCGTCAATGACATTGAGTTTGCCGTCAATTTCTTCCACCACAATGTTGCCGATGAAATACTCTTCTTTATCGCTCCACTCATCCAGGTCTTTGAGCAACTGGCGCACCTCTTTGCGCTCCCAGGCATAACGGCGCTGGTACATCGGAATGACAAAGTGAAATTTTTCTTTCTCTTTGGATAACTCTTCCCATTTCAATTCTTCAATCATTTTTTTTCTCCTCCCATGTGACGCTTTTGCTGATCTTGGCGTAGTACGCTTTCGCTTTTTCTCTGTCGATGCCTTGGGCCCAGACGAACTCCTTGGCCGCGCCTTTGAGATTACTCGTTTTTTTCAACTCATCATCGGAAAAGTTGAATTTGCCATACCGCCTCATGGCGCCACAAAGATGGGAGTGGTCGTATGTGAGATAGATCTGTCGAAACGGGTCGAAAAGATTATTTTCATCCCATTGAAACTTGACGACGCCTCTGTCATCCAAGCGTCCGCTTCTGCTGGTATCCACATTAAATCTTTTGATGCGCATGTAGGCCATCATGAAATAAAGCAGATAGGCAAACTCCTCCATCTCCTCGCCGCCAAATTTGTCATAGTAAAACATCAACGCGCTTTTATAGACGGTATTCAAATAGCCGTTGCCCGTTCCGGTGGCGCTGTCGAGCATCGTAAAGGCCGGGATTTTATCCAGCATTTCTTTTAGGCGCATGTATTTTAAGAGGTAGTAAAAGAAATTCTCGCCCCCGTCGATGGACTGGGTGATTTCAAAAGGCAGGTAACAATCACCGTCGGCCAACTGGTAAGGACCCATGAACCTGGCAGGCCTGGTCACCAGTTGGAGTCTGTTTTCAAAAATATCGTAGTCGAACGACTCGAAAAGGGGCGGCTGGTTGTAGCGGTTGAGCTTTTGACTTTGCCCCCAGGCTTCAAACTCCTTGAAAACATCGAGATGTTTCAAATCGTTTCCACTCAATTCGCCGCGCACCGCCTTTCGGGCGATGCCAAGATATGATTTTAGCAGCTCTTCGATACGGTCTTTGCGGTTTTCCCCTTCACCGTCAAACTCCATCGCCTCCCATGTCGTGATGATTTTACGCCGCAAGCGGTCGTCGTGTGGCAGATAGCGGAAATGGTGCACTTTGAGCAGATCTTTTCTGGCCAGTGCCTTTCCACGCGTGTTTTGGGAGTCGAAGTAAAAAAACGCCTCGTCCAGCGTGTCGGCCACTGTATAGGTGACCACGACATTTTTCTCTAAATATTCATGAAAACTCCTTTTTTCCATTTCACCAAGCTTGGAGAGGAAATTTTCAATATGTTTTCGGTTCTCATTTAACGCTTTGGCCGAGAGGACGGAAAGTTCGACACCATTCAGCAAACCCTTATTCTTGACCAAAGCTCTGAAAATCAGATAAAAGGTCACGCATCTTTGCTGGCCGTCGACGATGTTGTACTTTTCTTCTTCGTCATTTTTATGCAAAATCATGTTGCCGACCAGGTATTTTTTCTGCTCCTTTTCGAAAGCCTCGTACAGATCGTCCAGCAAAGCCTCCACCTGTTCCCTGCTCCAGGCATACGGGCGCTGGTATTCCGGTATAAAGAGAGGTTTTTGTAAAAATTCATGTATAGAAAATTTTCCAACACTATCAAGTTCTTCATTTTTGTTCATGGCATGGTTCTCTCTTTTGAGGTTTCCATCATCCATCGATTCTGCAGACTCGTCGCTATCAAGCTCCAGCATATACACAGACTTGCCCCGCTCTTTGGCGTAGGCGGCAAATTCGCCCATCCCGCTGGAACCATCCACGCGAATTAGCAAAATAGGGTCATTTTCTCTGATGAGCTTCTTGTTGTGGTTGGCCAGACTGTGCCGGGCCTGGGGCTGGATTTTGAGCATATAGCCCTCGCTTTGCAGGCGTTCGCGCAACGGGCCAGTCAGAAAGTTTCCCATCAAAATCGGTTCGTTTGGCTCAATGTGCTCTTGCAAAAAAGCTTCAATACGTGGCCAGAACCGTTCGATCAGTTCCGGTTTGTCGTAGAGTTTTCGGCTTGCCAGTAAAAATATCATCTTTGCCTCTTTCCGCTAAGCATCAACATTGATACAAACTATCGGTTGTTTTTTGAAATGCTCCAGCATTTTCAAAAAATCCTCTTTTACCATGAGCCGATCTCCTTCTTCGTTGCAGCTTAGCCATTCGATCTTGATTTTACCGTTTGATAGCGTCACTTCAAAAACCCCCGTCTCACCCACGAACAAAAGCCACTCCCTGCCAAAAAAAGCGACTTTTTCAATGATTTTTTCAAGCTCTTCTTCACTAAATACTTCCAAAAACATGGAATCCAGATGTTCAATACCCATATCATACCTTTCAACAATTATTCGACGGGAAGCACGCGGTGCACCTGATCGAAATACCACGCTTTTTTGACATAGACCCATATCTCTTTGTTCCCTTTTTCGCCGTAGTTGCCGCAAAGCGAATAGAGCGTTTCGTGATTTTGTACATCGTAAACTTTTTTGAAGTAGTATTTTTGGAAAATATCGTCGAGTTCCTTGTACCTTCTCGAAGCAATCTTTTCATCATTCATTGCGCCACGAATGATGATGGCGGGCCGATTCAGATGCAAGAATTTATCGACATACCGTTTGACAAACGCAAAAACGATCCCCCTGGCGCGGGAATCGTCGAGATATTTGCGGGTCGATTGCCCATCTTCCGGGTCGAAATCTGAGAGAAATTCCCATTTTTTCTCTTTGTCGTTCCAGCGATCGATATCGAGCGAATAACCGAAACTCGATATGACGATGTTGTCCTCTTCGGTGATCCCGACAGGCTCGATTTCTATATGCAGAAACAACCGGTAGTGCTTGTAGCGAAAATGATAGGCGACTTCCCTGTTTTTCCAAAAAAGAGGATGCCCTTTGTGTCTTTTGATGGCAGTGATGGTGAAATCATTTGTCAGTCGAAGCATAGGGTTTGCCCTCCTCTTATCTTCGTTTTGGAGAAAAGCCCACGGTTCTGGAAGGAGACTCCTCTTTTACGGCACACTCCTCCGCCAGTCTCTCCGCCAGCTCCAGGGCGTTTGCAAGCGGTCGGAAGCGGCTTTGGCGTACGACGGCGGCGAAGTCGCCGGGGGTGAGGGTGCGCAGCGACTTGACGATGCGCAACCCCTCTTTTTCGCCGTTCAGGCTCAACTGCCCGCAGGTGCTCGCGAACATCGCCGCCGCCTGGGTGGGTCGCAGGTAGCCGAAGCGAAGCTTCAGGTCGAACCGCCGCAGGCTGGCGGGGTCGAGATTTTCCATCAGGTTGGTGGTGGCCACGAAAACTCCCTCGAACGCCTCCATTTGCGTGAGCAGCTCGTTGACCTGGGTCACTTCCCAGCTGCGCTGCGCTTCGCGGCGATCCTGCAAGAAGCCGTCGATCTCGTCGAAAACCAGTACGGCATTTTCCCGCTCAGCCTCGTCGAAGGCGGCGGCAATGTTGGCTTCCGTTCCACCGACCCACATACTGAGCAGGTCGCTTCCCTTTTTGATCAGGCACGGACGGTCGAGTTTCCCAGCCAGCCATTTTCCGAAGGCGCTCTTGCCCGCTCCGGGAGGTCCGTAGAGGCAAAGACGTGCGGAGGGATTTCGGGCGATCCCATCGGCGATGGTGGCCAGATCGGCGTCACAATTGACCAGCTTCGGGTCGTAGGCACCGGTGACTATCCGGGTCGCCTTTTTGAGCGGGCGGTACCCCTGGGCTTCGAGTGTGGCCGATACGATGGTAAGGGCATAGGTATCGGCCTCCTTTTTATCGGGGTCGATCAGCGCCAGTACCTCGGCGGCACGGGAGAGCACGGCCGGAGCGGCGGCGGGATGCTCGGCCATGGCCCGAAGGGCCGGCTCCTTCACCCGTTTCCCGAACGCCTCTTTGGCGATCTGCAGCCGCTTGCTCTGTGGGGGTACGGGCATATGTACCACCAGATCGAAACGGCGCAGCATCGCTTCGTCCATCATGGCGATGGAGTTGGATATCCAGACCGTGGGAACCGGGGCGTTTTCGAGAATGCGGTTGAACCACCCTTTGCGGCTCGGGGTGGGCTTTTGGCCGAAGAGTGACGAAATCGGATTGGTCTCCTCGAAGATATCCTCGATCTCGTCGAACATCAGCATCACCCTTTTACCGCCGAAGAGGTACTGGGCACTCTTGAAGGCGTTGATGCGGTTTCGGCCGTTCAGGGGCTCGTCATCCTCGTCGGCGTAGCTGATCTCGAAAAGACGCAGATCCATCGCAGCGGCCATGGTTTTGACCCATTCGGTCTTGCCGGTGCCCGGAGGGCCGTAGATCAGGATGTGGGCACCCGCTTTCCGGGTGGCTGCCGCCTTTTGCATATAACGAAGCATCAAGGAGCGCTCTTTGGCCATGTGGCTGAAATCCTCCAGGTTCAAAGAGGGTGCCGAGACCCGGCGCACCGCCTCTTTGAAGATCTCGTACAGATCCTCCCCCTCATAGCTCATCATCATGTCGGCGAATCCGCTGGAGAGCAGATCGAGCTTGCTGCGCATGGAGTTGCCGCCGAAGTTGCGATCGACACCGAGCAGTCCAGACCTAGCCAGCGTGCCCCGGGGCGAGAGGATGCGACCGATAGACCTGTAGTCGGCATCCAGCACGCCAGCCAGCAGCATCTGGGCCCTGGCGGTATGAAGCGGTTCGAAGAGATCGAAGAGATCGTCGAGCTCCGGGCTGTAGTGGAGCAAAATGGTGAATCGCAGCAGGTCGGCCTCCAGATCCTTCAGATCCACGATACGGCGCAGGCGGGCCAGATTGGCTTCCAGGGTTTCGGGATAGTCGGCGGGCTCTTTCAGCGTCTGTACACATACGGCTCGCACCGCCTCGATCACTTCGCGGCGATCCTCCAGAACATCCTCTTCCAGATGGGCCACCCCCAGAAGTTGGGCCAGCGAATCTCGGTAGAAGCCGTGTTCGTTCACGAACCTGGGTAGGGCGTTGAAGCGCAGCAGCAGCGTGGCGACGATCTTTCTGATCATGGGGGTTTCGGGCGTCTCCAGCGTAAAAGCCCGGTTTCGGTTTTGTTTTCGCATCGTGGCCTCCTTATTCAGTAGCGTTATCCTACCGTGCCATCATGACAACGTCGTGTCGCTGTTTAAGGTAGAATCGTTACAATTAAGAGAAAAAAGGGTGAGCTATGGCGCTTCCTTTTCATAAAGAGCAGACGACTACAAAGCAGAGACGGCGAGAACTCTACAAAAACACGACCGACCGTCTCGCCATGATTCTCTCCCGACTCTACGCGGGGGAGATCCTCTCGATGAAAGAGCTGGCGCAGGAGTGCCAGGTCTCCATCCGGACGATCCAGCGGGACATCAACGAAAGACTGATCGACACACCCATCAGAAAATCGGGCGAAAAGATGATGCTCGCCTGGCGGGAAAGCGAAGAGAGAGCGCTGAGTGCCGAGGAGCTGGCCGTGCTGGAGATGCTCGATAAACTGAGCGAAAAGCAGGGGGGCGAGTTCCACACCAAAGCCCACCGGGTACTCAGGAAACTCAAAGCCCAGGCGGCCAACCCCTACTACTTCCACCTCCCGACCGAATCGCTGGACACGATGCTGGCCAAGGCGGTGAAGTTCGAAAAGGCGATCAAAAAGTGCCGCTTGGTCCACTGTCGCTACCGGATGGACAAAGGCAGCTACGATATCGATATCAAGCCGCTGAAGATCGTCAACTTCCAGGGCTACTGGTATGTCCTGGCCATGGATGCCCGCAACGACGTCGTAAAGAAATACCTGCTTAGACACTGCTCGAAAATCCGCCTGGACGAAGAGATCTTCACACCACCCAAGGATATCGACGGCGCCATCGCCAAAGCTCTGAGCATCTGGTTCGACCCCGACACCAAGCCTTTCGAGGTGCGGCTCTTCATCGACGGGTCGGTGGCGAAGTATTTCGAGAGAAAGCCGCTCGCGCCGACTCAGCGCATCGAGGGCAAAGATGCCGACGGAAGCTTGGAAGTAGTGGTGACGATCACCCATGAGATGGAGATCGTGCCGACGATCAAGCAGTGGCTGCCCTATCTACGGGTGCTGGAGCCTAAATGGCTGGAGGAAACGATCGAAAAAGATATAAAAAAATACCTCAACCCATAACGATCGGCCTCATAACCCGACGAGTCGGGAATGTCACGTAAAAAGGCGGTTTTTCAACCCTTCCACGCCATCGGGCACCGATGCCTGCGTTGGAAAAGTCATAAAAACTCCAGCAGCTTTCTCTTCAGTTTCAACAGTTCGGGGAGCGTAAGATCGAATTTTCCGGCAAGCTCCACCACCTTGCTTCTAATGATGCCGAAATCTTTCATTTTTTCCACACCCTCCGTCGCCTCTTCGACCCTGTCGTCCCGGAGATAGAGGACTATCATTTCATCCAAAAAACCGTTTCGTACGATATTGACGATCAGAAATTCCGCCCACTCTTTCCCCAGCGCGTCCATGAGCATATGGACTTCGCCCATGCTCATTCTCCTGCAGCCATCGAGTAAATGCCGGTGGCGCAGCTCCTCGTCTGTCAATTCCGCTGGAATTTTTCTGTTGGGCATAAAATTCAAGCCCCGACCTCTTTTATCTTTTTATCTCTTTGGCGAAGATATGCATTCGTCGAAATTGTGTATAATCATCGGTTTCAACTTGGGTATATCTGAATTTTCCTGTTATTGATTATGTTTTCAATATCATCGGTTTAACCAAAGGACGTCTCTTGAAAAATATCATTATGGAGCCAAGATGAGAAAAACTCTTTTCCTGCTTGGAGGTTGCGACCTCGAAATGGAGGAGATTTGCAAGCTCCTGAAAAATCAAGGCTGCAAACCCTACGAAAAAGAGGCCGAAGGCGCATGCTTCTATGCCGACCGAAACCTCGAGTGGGGCGCAAAGCTGAGCGACTACGGGGATCTTCTGGATTTTGACGGTGAAATCGTAGGTATCGAGCTCGTTGACGACATCGAGCCGCCCTCAAACTATCGCGTCATCGATCACCATGGCAAACTATGGTGCCGCCCTTCGGCTCTGGAGCAGGTAGCCGACATGTTTGGCGTCCAACTCAATCGCTGGCAGCAGCTCGTATCCGCCAACGACAAAGGGCACATCCCGGCCCTCGAAGCCATGGGCGCCACCCCTGAAGATATCGCAAAAATCCGTGAAGCCGACATGAAAGCCCAGGGCGTGACGGAAGGGGAAATAGAGCAAGCCATTCTCGATGCCAAAACCGCCCGCCTGGAAAAAGGGGTGTGGACTGTAGAAACACGCCTGAAGCATATCTCTCCCCTCGTCGATCTGCTCTTCTATCAAAAAAAGCTTCCAGCCATCGTCATCGATCCCGACGAACCGACGCTTTCGTTTTATGGCGGCACCATAACGAAACTGATCGGCCGTTTCAAGGAGGCGGTCGATAAAGGAACCGCTTACTACGGAGGAAATCCGTTGGGCTATTTTGGCTTGACCAAAGAGTATTTCAAAGAGCATACTCCCAAAGAGGCCATCGATGCCATTATCGAAACACACGAGGAAAAGGCAATGCACAGCTACCACATCTTCATGCTACCTTTCGTCACCAATGAGAACACACTGAATCCAAACGAAAGGTGGAGAGAGATTCCATTCGCCATCGAAGGCAAAGAAGCGGCTCTCCGTTACAATGAAACCACCTACTTCCACCCCTTCGTGCGCCCGCTACTTTTCAATAACAAAAAAGGCGAAGGCATCTCCCGCTACTTCGAGTACGAAAACCAAAAAGGCGAATATATCATCGAAGTCCAAAACCAAACCTATCGCCTCGAACTCGACGGCATCGCCCTGCGCCACTTTGAAAACGGCGTGGGGATTCTCTCGTTTCATCTAATCAACCACCGTTACGACGGCTTCGAGGACATCCTGCGCATCAACGACTTCGGCCGCCGTCTCTTTCCCCAGTTTCTGGGCGACGGACTGGTCGAAAACACCATCGACGAGCTTTTGGCCTGCTCGCTTGCTCTCGCTCTGGAGGGCGAAAAACCGATACGAGAGAGCTTCGATCACTACCGCGACATGGAAAAAATCTCCAATCAACCCCATCGGTTTCCCCTTTTCATCGAAAAACTTCTCGGCGACGCTTACGAAAAAAACGACTGCATCCCTCTCATCGACGACAGGATGTATCTTATGTGCCACTATATGAACGACTGCATCGCCGATGAGCTGACCGACTACAACGAAAAAAACGGGCAGTACGCTTATGAAACCAGCCAGGAGTGGCATCGCTATATTTTCGTCGATGGCGGCAACTCGACCTGCCAGAACCGCCATATACTTCAAACCCTCCTCCAAAAAGCCACCTACCCCCGCTGGAGTGACTACGGTACCCTCTTTGGCGTCACCCGCTACAGCTTCATGCTCCTTAGCAAAAACAACGACTTCGCCCGAAATGTTCTCGATCGTCACATTCGCACCGTCTATTTCCAGATGGCCACGCTGCTGCTGGCCTATCGAGCCATGATCCTCGTTTTCTCCAATCAGGTGACCAGCGCCCTCGAAGGCAAAAACGACAAGAGTCGCAAAGAAAAGAGCGAAACCCTTTTTCGCAAATACATCGAGTTTCAAAACCGCATCTATTTCA
>JAMOOM010000036.1 GCA_027065515.1 Campylobacterales bacterium | reverse complement strand
ATGTCACAGGAACTGCGACGCCGGGATACACCTCGGGAGACGCGATGGAAGCCATCAGGGAGATAAGCGCCAAAGTCCTGCCCAAAAGCGGCTACACGCTCTCGTGGGCCGGAACGTCCTACCAGGAAGACAAGCTGAAAAATTCGAGCAACTACACCATGGTCTATGCGATGATTTTCGTCTTCTTGATTCTTGCGGCACTCTACGAGAGCTGGAGCATCCCCATATCGGTGCTGCTTTCCGTGCCGTTCGCTCTCTTTGGAGCGGCGGGGGGGATCTATTTGCTCAAATTCATGCACCTTGAAGCGGATATCTACTACCAGGTGGCGCTGATCACATTGATAGGGCTCAGCGCCAAAAATGCTATTTTGATCGTGGAATTTGCGGTCGAGAGACTGAAAAAAGGTTACACCTTGATGGATGCGACACTCGAAGCGGCACGACTGAGATTCAGACCGATCATCATGACCTCTTTCGCGTTCATTCTGGGAACGTTGCCGCTCGTTTTGAGCAGCGGGGCCGGGGCGAACAGCAGGCATATCCTGGGAACTTCCGTTGTCTTCGGTATGGTTGCCGCGACGCTGATTGGGGTGCTTTTCATACCGTTTTTGTTCTATATCGTCATGTGGGTCAAGCAAAAATTTACAAGATTCGGGAATATGGGTACTTTGCTAAAGGAGGATTGACAGCGCGGCCGGGATGGCGACAACGCTACCTGTGTCGCAGACTGTGCACTAAAAAAGTGCTAAAATACAAATAACTTCAAATTAAAAGGAGAATTGAAATGCTGGAAACCATGAAAGAAGAGATCGGCCGAGAGCTGAAAAAGGCCAAGGAGGCGGGAGAGCTGACCGCCAAAAGAGTAGAGCAGATCACAAAGAGCGCCGCTGCGAAGGCGAAGCGGGAGATCGGCGAGGGAGTTGCGCGAAGCCGCGAGATCGCCAAAGAGGCCGTTACGGCGGCCCTCAAAGAGCTCGAAGCGCTGGGCGCCAAAGAGAAAGAGCTTGTCGAAGCGGCGGTAAAAGGCGCGGTCGAGGGCGTCAAAGAGGAGGCGAAAGAGGCCGCAAAAGCCCTCGAAAAAGAGATGCTGGCGTTGAAATACCGGCTCGAAGAGAAGCGGGTGGAGGTGGCCAAGACACTTGAAGAGGCGATCGAGGGCGCAAAGGAGGCGGCCGAAGCTTTCAGTGAAGAGACCAAAGCGCGCATCGAAGAGACGGTAACCGATCTCAAACTCAAAAGCGCGCAGATGATCGGGCTGATGGAGATGACGGTCAAAAAGAGCGTGGAGATGGCTATCAAGGAGTCCGAAGATGTCGAGCGCAAGGTTGCCGATATCGTGGAAGAGGCGATCGAAAACGCTTTGAACGAAGGGCACGCCGATGCGCAAAAGGTCAAAGAGGTGACCGAAGCGGCGATCGTCGCGGCGATGGAAGCGGCTCAGGAGGCGGACGAGAAGCTCGAAGAGACCGCCAGAGGTGCCATCGAAGGCGCCCAGAAAGCGGTATTGGTAAAAATCGAAGAGACCAAAGCTGCGATCCGGGAAGTCCGCAACGAGGCGAAAACCTTCGTGGAAGAGGATATCCGCCAGACCAAAGAGGATATGGAGAAGCTTTACGACGCCTTCACCGAGGCGCTCGATGCGATTCCGCAAAAGGCGGACGAACTGGGCGACGCCGCCAAAAAGGCCGTGGCCGATCAGATCGAAGCGCTGAAGGCTGAGACGAAACAGATTTTCGAAGAGGCCAAAGAGGCGGCGCTGGAAGCGGCCGAAGCGCTGAAGGAGCGCGGCAAAGAAGCCGCTTTTACACTGAAAGAGAGAGCCGAAGAGAAAGCCAAGGCGCTCCTGGATGAGGCCAAAGAGGAGGCGGAGATACTTGCCAGGCGGATGATAAAAGTTGCAAAAGGTGCTTTTACAGGTATGGTGGAAGGAGCGAAAAAGTCGCTCAAGGATGAAGAGGCGTAATATGCCGCCGGGTGCAAGAGTCAAGTCCACCCTTACTTGCGCGAGAGGTTCAGGTGTTGGTATACTGCTATCGAGAGAGTCGGAAAACGACTGATTCTCTATATACAATGAAAAACGAAAGGAGAAGGTTGTGGAAAAAGTGAGCCTTGACGATATCGTCAAAATGGGACTAGGAACGATGCTGATCGCCAAAGAGAAGATGGAGGGTCTCGTCGAAGAGGCGATAAAACAGGGAGATATCAGCAAAGAGGAGGGGAATAAAATGCTTGAAGAGTTGAAAAAAGAGGCCCAGGAGCGGGCGAAACAGACGGATCGGGCCATTCGTGACGAGATTCATAGACAGCTCAAGGAGCTCGGCCTTGCGACCAAGGAGGATATAGCTTCGCTCAGACGCGAAATCACCGCGCTCAAACACGAAATCGAAAAGCTTCGATCGTAGCGGTGATGTTCGATACCCTTCGCCAGATCGAACGCACCCGGGAGATCGCCGCTGTCTTGATAAGAAACGGTTTTCACGACGTCGTGAAGATGATGGGAGTGGAGAAATATCTCGAATTCTCCATTCCGTCGAAGACTCGCGAGGAGCTCAAACTCAGCCGAAGCGAGCGTATTCGCAAAACGGTCGAAGAGCTCGGACCGACCTATATCAAGATGGCCCAGGTTCTCTCCATGCGTCCCGATCTCATCCCTTTGGAACTGGCCGATGAATTTTCCAAGCTCCAGGACCGGGCGCCTTCGGTTCCTATCGAAAAGATCCGCTTTCGGTTCGTCGAGGCGTTTGGAAAAGATATCGACGAGATTTTCGAGGGCGAGCCCGAACTCATCGCCTCCGCTTCGCTGGGGCAGGTCTACAGGGCGCGGCTCAAAAGCGGGGAGTCGGTCGCGGTCAAAGTGCTCAAACCCGGCACCGTGGAGATGGTCCGCTCGGACATCCAGATCATGTACCGGATCGCCGCGCTGCTGGAGGACAAACTCACCGACTACGGCATCGATTCGCCGACTAAGATCGTGGAGGAGTTCGAAAAGACGATCAAAAAAGAGCTCGATTACCATGTCGAAGCGCTCAACCTGAAGCGTTTTCGCAAAAATTTCGAAGGCGACGCGCGAATCTTCGTGCCCGGGCTCTACGACGACTTTTGCAGCGACGCGGTTTTGACCATGGAGTACGTGGAGGGGGCTAAAGTCACCGACATCGAAACGACACGGGCGTGGGGGCTCGATCCCAAAGAGATCGCCAAAACCGGGTTCGACCTGCTGTGCAAGCAGATCTTCGTCCATCGCTTTTTCCACGCCGATCCGCATCCGGGCAACATCTTCGTGCTTCGTGATGGCCGCGTGGCCTTCGTCGATTTCGGAATGATGGGGAGCATCTCCGAAAGAGACCGCAAAGATTTCGTCGACATGATCTACTACATCACCAAAGAGGAGGAGGAAAAAGCGGCCCTGTGCATTCTGAGGCTGGCGAAAGTCACCGACGAAAACCTCGACACCGACGCCTTTGCCAAAGATATGGGCGACATCATCCGCCTCTATTTCTACGGATCGCTCAAAGATATCGACATAAAAAAACTCTTTGAGGACATCATTTCGCTGATGAACCGCTACAGGGTCTATTTCAGAGAGAACAACTACCTACTCACCAAGGCGCTCATTACGATCGAAGGGGTGGGCAAAATCCTCGATCCCGATTTCAACGCCGCCGAAGCGATCAAACCCTTTATCGTGCGTTTCTACAAAGAGAACTTCTCTTTCTCCTCCTTTCTTTCCAAAGCGGGCGAAATGCCCAAGGAGTTCGGCGACTTTCTGATGCAGTTTCCCCAGGATCTGAAAGCGATCGTCGAAATGATGAAACGGGGAAAACTTCAGATGGAGTTTCGCCATGTGGGTCTGGAAAAGATGGAAGAGAGTATCGAAAAGTCGGCCAACCGTCTCTCTATCGCCATCATCATCGCCGCCATTCTGATCGGCTCCTCATTGCTGCTGCTCGCTAAAACCCCACCCATGGTGCTGGGGATTCCGGTTTTGGGGCTGGCGGGGTTCGTGACGGCGCTCTTTATGGGTGGGCTTTTGATCCACTCCATTTATAAACGGGGAAGACTCTGAGCGCAAACCGCTTTAGACAAGCGGCGTAGAAGAGAGCTCCAGCGAACTACCCCGAAAGATAGAGGATTTACATGAAACATTTTCTCGTTATCGTCTGGCTTGGTTTGGTACTTTTTGCCCAAAGCGGAGTCGATCCAAAAACTGTACCCTCGGAAGAGGCTTTTCAAAAGGCCAGGATGTTGCTGGAGATGAAAAAGTATGCCGAAGCCGTGCCATACCTGGAGCGCTTGGCGAAACATGGCAACAAGGCGGCGATGTATCAGCTAGCCGTCTTATACGAAAAAGGGCTTGGAGTCAAGAAGAGTTTCGAACGATCCTCTTACTGGTATAAACAGGTGGCGAGTAATTATGCTTACATCCAAAAGATTCTCGACGGAGAGACTGCAATCTTTAGTGATAGAATCGAGGAGCGCTTCAAGGCACAGTTCAAAGGGGCGAGCAGTGCCGTAGCCAACGAAGCGATGCTCGCAAACCTGCAGACTGACACAAAAGAGACCCGATCTCTTCTGGAGGAGTTCGCAAGCGGGAAATTTTTCGGCCTTCAGCCGTACAAAGCCAACTACCTACTGCCTGCATCCTATGCCAGCAGCCGTTACCGTCGGCAGCCCTCGGCATTCAAGAGTTACAAGCTTTACGACGAAATTGAGGGAACGAAATTTTTCGATCAATACGGCACCTATGACCCACAGACGGAGGTCGAATTTCAACTCAGTCTTATGAAAAATCTTACTTATAACCTTTTTGGGCTTGATGAGACTATTGCCGCCGCCTATACCCAGCACTCCTACTGGCAGCTCTACTCCAAATCCTCACCTTTTCGTGAGACCAACTACAGCCCAGAGGTTTTCGTAGTTTTTCCCACCTCTCCCCGGATCAACGAGCGTTTCGGCCTCAAAGCGACCAGATGGGGCTACCTGCACCAGTCCAACGGCCAGGAGGGATACCGATCACGCTCTTGGAATCGTCTTTATCTGCAGGGATTATTTCAGTGGGAAAATCTTTTTCTAACCACACGCGTCTGGTATCGCGTGCCGGAATCGGACAAGCCGGATGCCTATTACCGTGGCTATATCGTCGACAAAAATGGCAGCAAGGTTCTTTATCCGGATCCAAATGAAGATGGCGACGACAATCCAGATATCATCGACTATATGGGATATGGAGACATCGCCTTCACTTATCTTTGGCATCGTCATCAGTTCGGCGGACTGCTGCGTTACAATTTCGGCAAAGGGGGCGCTCACAGGGGTGCGGTCAAACTCGACTGGTCCTACCCCTTCTTTGAATCGCATACGATCTTTTGGTATCTTCGGTTTTTCAGTGGATATGGTGAAAGCCTGATCGACTACAACAAAAACTACACCAAGGCATCGTTTGGTTTCTCTTTTTCTCGAGGTATTGCACAATGAGAGCCTTTTGTCCCGTTCTTGTGTTATCTTCATGTCGTTTTAAAGCGTGAGGAAGGATGTATGTGTGGAGCACTCCAAGCTCTTGTGACAGAGTGCTTGACGAGCATACCAATGGACTGGTCCGGGAATATTTTCAAAGAGAAAGCCTTTGAAGAGATTTCGGAAAAAAGAGGTGGTGGGAATGCAGAGCCGATTGGACCATCGACCCAGGAAAGCATCGGGTTGCAAAAACGCCGTTTGAAGTTTTCTTCGCTAAAATTGCATCTGCTTATTTTGTGGCTTGACCGGTGTTGCAGTCTCTGGTTGAATAGGCGTAATTCTTAAAGTACGTAATTTAGGGTATCGAAGTGGCGGACAGGGAGGGATTCGAACCCTCGGTACCCGTAAAGGTACGCACCCTTAGCAGGGGTGTGGTTTCAGCCAGCTCACCCACCTGTCCTTGAGGTGGGTGAAATTATATCGGCTGATTCTTAATATATGGCTTAAATTGCTTTGTATTTACTGGAATTTAGGATTTTTTCCAAGAGTTTTTGAAGCTGCTCGGCTATTGCCAAATTTTGGGTTTTAGCCTCTTCGATTCGCTCCTTAAGCTTGACGACAAGTTCTACTTTATCCAGAATCTTCATGGTGGCTCCTTCTTTGATGTTTTTTGACAACCTGTGGCTGAAATAAAGCAATTTTCGTTCCTCTGGATATATCATTGCATTTTTTCGATACAATGGTGCTCTAAAATTAATCAGGAGATCCAATGTTTCAAAAATACGCTCCATTGGTTTTTGTCATACTGTTTGCACTTTTTGTTGGATGGATGTTGTGGGGGATGGAGACCGCAGTTCCCCAAGGGAACTGGTAAATATTCTTTAGAGTGCTTGAAGGATTTTCTCGACTGTTTCTGCCGGTCTGCTGGCTTTATAGACAGGGCGGCCAACAACGATGATGTCCACCCGCTCTTCTTTCGCCATTTTGATGTCGGCAACACGTTGCTGATCATCACTCTTTTCTCCGAAAGGACGAATGCCTGGTGTAAGCGTTAAAAATGTGCTATCCGTTTCATGTTTGATCATACCGCTTTCATAGGCGCTGCATACTACACCATCCAATCCGGCCTGATAGCTTTGTAGGGCGAACTGTTTCGCTTTCTCTTCTATGTCGGCTCCATAGATCTCTTTGAATGTGTGGTAATCGAAAGAGGTCAGTGCGGTTACAGCCAGCACAAGTGGTCTTTTTTTGAATTTTTCAAGCCGTAACATAACCGTTTTCATCGCTTTTTTTCCCGCGCTTGCATGGATGTTGAACATATCCACACCCATATGGGCGATCTCTTCGGCGGCATCGGCCATTGTATTGGGGATATCGTAGAGTTTAAGATCGAGAAATATCTTGAAGTTTGGATTAACAGTCTTTATCTCGTCCAAAAAAGAGTGTCCATCACGGATAAATGCCCTGAAGCCTACCTTTAGCCATAGGTCATTGTGTGACTCAAGCTCCTTGACGAGCGTTAAATTTTCTTCTTTTGTGGGCAAATCGAGTGCTACGCAAAGCTGCATGGCCTATTCCTTTTTGCAAAATTATACCATCAATCAATAGGATGAAAATTATAGTGCAATATATGAAAATCATTGCCGACCGGAATCTTCAGAGTGAATCTTCCAGCGCAATTTTCCGGCTTTTGAGAGAACAAGATGACAAGATAGCCCACTGTCGTTCTGTTTGGCCCAAGAATATTTTTTGCCGGCATTTTGTGATAAGTCAAATCATCCCTGATTTTTTTATATAGATCTGCAAGCTCTCGCTCCGAATCAAAAATTATGCTTTTATCTTCCCTGGAATACTTTAAAAGAAATTTGCGCAAGATTTCACCGCTCTCTTTGAAATTTATCATCGGCTTTGCACAGTCTGGACGCTTGAAATAATCGGGCATCATTTCGATTGGCATAAGCCTTATCTTTTGTCCGGGGCTTTCAAGAACGATATCGTTCCATTTTATCTGGATGGGCTTTTGTGTAAGATTTTTTACGGCGATTGCCAAAATTCCTTCTTTGCCGCACTCTACAGGGTTGTTGACAACAATGGAAGAGAGGATAGATTTCTCTTTTTTGGAAGTATAGATATAGATGCCATTATAATAATGGAGTATCTGTTGTTTTGTCGGTGATGGGATTATGAAGGAGAGAACAACCTGTTTTTCTTCACTCTTTTTCTTATCGCATCCTCCAAAAAACAGCATCACGGCAAACAGCATCGACAACCCCACCACTTTTCTCATATCTCATCCTAATCACGCAAGTTTGAATTTTGGCCACGATACCCGGATCCTCAAGAGTGGAGATATCCTGCTCCGCCTCTTTTTCATACATAATATACCGAAAAATAGTTGATTAACAGATATAGCCGTAAATAATCATTGCCTTATTTTATAGACTGCGTTTACGCGCAGGTTGAGACCGAGCGTGTAGATATATGTTATAAGGCGTTTGGCATAGTATGCGCTCAGTCCTTTGAAATGGAAAAAAAAGAGCTCTGCTGCACCATATCTTCCCCCAAGCGCGATAAACAGCCCGTCTATTTTGCCATGAAAGGGCCGTGTTGCGCTCCCGCCGAGTTGCAGGAGAATATTTTCTACAATGTGTTCGGCACTCCTTTCGGCAACCTGTGCCGTAGGAGGCAGTGGATTTCCATTGGTGTCGGTAATCTCTGCTACATCGCCGAGGGCATAGATATTTTCCGCTCCCTTGAGATGCAGATCGCTCTCCACCTTAAGCTGGCCCAGGCGGTTTCTTTCGAAATTTTTGGGCACAAACTCGCTGTTTGCCACGATTCCCCCGGTGAATACCATAAAGGTATAGGCACAGAAAGAGCCATCTTGGAAAATTACACGGTTATCTTCCACCTTTTCGATGAAAGCACCCGTTTGAATCGTGACGTCAAGTCTTTCGAGCCTTTTTTTGGCGCTTTCGATCAAAAAAGGATCTAGCCCCGGGAGGATGGTGTCGCAGGCGTCGATCAACGTGATCTTTATGCGATCGGCTTTTTTCCCCAAAGATGGTCTGTATCTTTTAAGCATATATGCCATCTCGGCGGCGACTTCTACGCCTGAAAGACCGGCACCTGCTACGAGAATATTGATTTCGCTATCGTCGCCTTCGAGCTTCTGTTCGATATGGCGTTCGAAGCGAAGGCGAAAATCGAAAGCCCGTTCAAGTTTTTTGATTCCGAAAGAGTGCCCCCTCAAGCCTTCGATGGAGGAGGGAAAATGTGTGCGTGCCCCGGTAGCGACAACAAGTATGTCGTAGTCGATCCTGCCGTGATCGGTATATACATATCGCTGGTGATGGTCGATATTTGTGACTTTTGCCTTCATGAATTTGACTTCGCGCTCGAATCCGTTGCACCAGCTTTCCAGATCGATGGCAATTTCATCGATATCCTTCGTTCCTGCTATATAGCCATAAACTTCTGTTTGCATATAGTGATATTGGTTCTCGTCCAAAAGAGTGATTTCGATATCGGATATTTTGGCAAGTTTTTCAACGGCTCTAAGCCCTCCGTAGCCTGCGCCAGCAACGACGATATGTTTCATAAAAAGCTCCACTGTTTTTACAAGTATATCCTATCTTTTGGACATGGTATAATTTGTCCAAAATTATACAAAAAGGAAGATAATGTTTGGAAAAAATCTCAAAACATACGATTATGACCAGGATACCTTGAACCAGTTTCAATATGCCAAAATCAAGACCAACAAAGGCGATATATGGCTCAAGCTCTATGTGGACGAAGTGCCCAATACCGTAGCCAACTTCGCGACATTGGCCAAAGAGGGTTTTTACGACAACCTGAAATTCCACCGAGTCATAAAAGGGTTTATGGCACAGGGTGGCTGTCCTCACAGCGGCCCCGGCGGAAACCCTTCGCGTGCAGGAACTGGCGGCCCTGGATGGGCGATTCCTTGTGAAACGGAAAAAAATGTACACAAACATGTCAAAGGGAGCATTTCGATGGCCCATGCGGGAAAGGATACGGGTGGAAGCCAGTTTTTCATATGTTTTGCACCGTGCCCGCACCTCGATGGGGTCCATACGGTTTTTGGAGGAATAGAAGAAGACGATGCCGAGAGTATGCTGGTGCTCGACAGTATCGATCAAAATGACACGATCGAGACAATCGAAATCTATCCTTCAAGAGAAAAGTAAGACTTTTTACATTCTATTTCGGGATAGGGGGATTTTATCCTTCCTGTCCGTTTTGTTCTCTTATCAGCTCTTCGGCCCTCTCTTTGGGCATCGGCTTGCCTAGCAGATATCCTTGGATATAGTTGCATCCGAAATCTCTCAATATTTCGAACTGTTCTTCGGTTTCGACTCCTTCAGCCAGCGTCTTCATCCCCAAAGATTCGGCTATATCGATAATACCTTTAACCAACATTTTCGATCTTTCATCTTCCATCATCGCTCTGACGAAAGATATATCTATTTTCAGAATATCGGCATTGAAGTCTTTGAGATAAGAAAGAGAAGAGTGGCCTGTGCCGAAGTCGTCGATCGCAATCTTGACATTTTTGAATCTCTCTTTCAATGCATTGAGAATGGAGATTGCATATTTTGCATCCTCGATCAATGCCCGCTCTGTGATTTCGATCGTCAATGGAGTATCGGTTTTCAGTTTTTCGAGATATTTTTGAATCTGTGAAAGCAGATCTTTTTTTAGAAAACTTTTGCCTGAAAGATTGATGCTCACCGGTATCTGCCACCGGTTTATCGTATCGATTACAGTATCGAAGGCCCACTCTCTGAAATTATCCAAAAGTGGCGACTCTTCTAGGTACTCGATAAATTCTCCCGGGTAGTGGATCGTGCCATTCTCTCTGATTCGCACCAGAGCTTCGAACCCGGCAAGTTTTTTGTTTTCTGTATGAAAGTAGGGCTGGTAGTGAAAGATGAAAAACCCTTCCTCTACAGCTTTTTCGATCAACTTTTCCGCATTCATGTAAAAAGCGGCTTCCCGTTCGAGCTCTTTATTGAAAAAAGCGGTTTTGCCGCTGCCAAGGGTTTTGGCGTAATGCAGGGCGGTCGATGCATTTTCGTATAGTTTGGAAAAAGAGCTACCATCGTCCGGAAAGTAGGAGATGCCTATATTGGCAAAGAGGGACAAATGGTGCTTGTGTATCGTATAGGGTTTGGTAAAAAGCTCTTCGATTCTCTCTTTAATGATGAATATATCCTCTTTGGAGGATAGATGCGGTGTGAAGATGGCAAATTCATCACTTCCTACCTTTGCAAGAATATCATCTTTTTTGAAGTACTCTCTCAGTCTTTGAGCGTAAAGTTTGAGAATTTGATCCCCTGTTTCAATTCCGTATGTCTTGTTGATATAGGTGAAGTTCTTTATGTCGATAATTGCGAGCAACGCCCTTTTTGTGTTGGGAAGAGATTCGGAAACCTTGAAAGAGAATCCGTTGAAATTGTAAAGACCTGTCAACAGATCGTGGTGCTTGAGGTACTCCACCTCTTCGTAAAGCGCCTTTTGGGAGGTTATATCTCTGCCTATCGCGATGAAATAGCGCCTCTTTTGGATATGAATTGGAATGATCTTCTCTTCGAGGTAAAAGATCGTGCCATTTTTGGTGCGATTGGCAAAAACCGACTCGAAATCTTCTCCTTTTTCCAGTGTATTATGAAGTGCCCGGTAGAATTTTCGAGGGTGTATTCCGGATTTGAAAAGGGAAGGTTTTTGACCTAAAATCTCCTTTTTCTTATAACCGCTCTTTTTGGCGACATAATCGTTTATATAGATGATCTTTCCGTCTTGATCTGTCATCAATACCCATTCATCGGAACGTTCGAGTGCCGTTTTGATCAGAATCGAGTTTTGAATAGTGGATATCTTTTCAAGGGCGAAACCGAGATCCTTTTGCAGCTCCTCGAGCAGCGTACGTGTAAGTTTGTTGAAAAAGTCGGGTTCGTCGGCATAGATATTGAGTACGGCGACCACTTTGCCTTTTTTTCTGATTGGAATGGCTGCAGAGGAGAGAAAACCTCTTTTGAGCATCGCATCTTTGAACGGAGCCATCACGGGATTTGTCGAAGTGTCGGGATTGATGGATATTTTTCCAAGCCGATATGCATTCGCGGTAGGTCCACGCCCTTCAGGAAGTTCCTCGTTTACGGCGATTTGGATATCTTTGAGATAGCCTTTTTGTTCCCCTTTTTCAAAGATCGCTTTGAATAGACCTCTCTTTTCGTCCAGTACGCCTATCCAGGCAAATTTTATCCCGAGCTCTTTGAGTAGAGCGGAGATGATCGTTTTGTAGAGCGTCTCTTCGTCTAGAACGGTAATGATAGCCTGATTGATCTCCCGAAGGACGTGATAGAGTCTTTGAAGGCGTACTTCGTTGGTGATGTCGACAAAAAAGATGAATTTTGCGGTGGACTCTTGGTAGGTGATCGTTTTAAAGAATACGTAGGCATAACGAATTTTTCCGTTTTTACCCCTCAATCTGATGCGCGGTTGTCGCACCAGGGGTGTTTCGCTTTGAAATATCTTCTCTATCTTTTCTCTATCCTCTTTATCCATAATGTCGGCAGGGGCCATCCGCTGAAGCTCTTTGCAGGAGTAATCGAGTGTGCGGCAAAGAGAGTCGCTGGCGAAAACTATTTTTTCTTCTCCTATGTTTTTGTAGATGAGTGTGGTGATAAAAGGAACCTGGAAAATGGTTTTGGAGATATCGAAAAACTCTTTGATTTTCAATATCGAAGAGATGGGTAAATCTATGTGAAGGCTTTTTAGAAAAAGTGCCGTATCCACTTTTTCGGTATCCGGCAAAGATGTAAATGCTTTTGAAAATTTGGCCGCTACGGTCGGGCTCGCCATAAACAGATGATAAAAGGAGGTTTCAATTTTTTTTATAATAGAAAGGTTTTTTATCTTTTCGCAAGTATTTTCATATAGTATGCCGATATCCGCCTCCCCTTTTTCAAGCCTCCGGAGCACTTCGGCCTGTGTCGAAACCAGCTTCACATCGGCGGTCACCAGATCGAAGTTTTCGAGAAAAAGAAGAGGGAAAATGTATGTTTCCATATGAAAAGAGGAGATACGAAGCGGTGTTTTGCCCAAGAGGGTTCCTTTTTTGGAGCCAACCACGCAAAAAGTATCGAAACTACCCTTGAATTTCGCTATAGGCTTGTATCCTTTTTTATAGAGCTTGTACCCGACAATGGGGCTTGCATAGTAAAGATCGAATGATCGGGAAGAGAATAGAGCCTCCTCTTCTTGGAAAAAATCGTCGAAGAAGGCAATCTCTATTTTTTCCCCGATTATTTTCTCCAGTATCAAGGCAAACGAAAGCCACCTTTTTCTATCTTCTTCGGTTTCGGTATCGTGGTGGCATACGGCCATTGTATACATCTTCGAGCCTTCACTTTGGAGGTACCATCGAATCATTTTATCAATTTTTTGGAAATTATATGCTTATAGATCCCTTTATGATAAAATTTAGACTTCAGGGCGCCATTTTCATCCATGAGGGTTTTCGAGATGGGTTCTAAATATCAGGAAAAAGAGTCGGATATGTTTGGATTTTACAGGGTTGCAGCGGCGGTACCGAAAGTGCGAGTGGCGAATGTCGTGTTTAATATCGATCAGATTGCAGATATATGGAGAATTTCCGAAGAGCAGAATGCTGCGATAGTCTCTTTTCCGGAACTTTGTATCACATCTTACAGCTGTGGAGATCTTTTTTATCAGCAGCAGCTCCACAATGCGACAGCCGAAGGCATCCAAAAGCTTTTGGACATCTCCTCCACCTGCCAAAGCGTGGCGATCGTGGGCGCGCCCATATGGCATCGAAACCGTCTCTATAATTGCGCGATAGTTATACAAAATGGCGCTATCTTGGGCGTGGTGCCCAAAAGTTTCGTCCCGGAGCATAAAGAGTATTACGAAAAACGATGGTTTAGCAGCGGTATGGATATCCGAGGCGAAACTCTGCGGTTTTTGGATTACGATGTGCCTTTTGGCGTCGATCTGCTTTTTAAAAGCCCGAAAGGGTTGTGCTTTGGCGTAGAGATATGTGAGGATCTTTGGAGTGTAGTGCCTCCCAGTTCATGGCAGGCGCTTGCAGGAGCGACACTTCTGTTCAATCTATCCGCAAGCGACGAGATCGTAGGCAAGAGTGACTATAGAGAAGCCCTGGTGCGCCAGCAGAGCGCGCGTTGTGTCGCAGGATACGTATATGCGTCGTGTGGTATGGGTGAATCGACGACCGATGTGGTTTTTGGAGGAGATGTAATGATTGCCGAAAACGGCGCCATACTGGAGCGTGGAGAGCGGTTTTTGGACGAGTCGCAGGTGATTTTCGCCGATATCGACACAGAGCGTCTCCAGACGATGCGGATATCCGAAACGAGTTTTACGGATGGCAAAATCGAGCCTTTTAGAGAGATCACACTCTCTTCTCTTCCGGCCATCAGACAGCTCAACCGCCATATCGATCCGTATCCGTTTGTCCCTTCCAAAAAGAGTGAGCGCACGAAGCGGTGCAGGGAAATCTTTTCGATCCAGGCGGCCGGGCTGCAAAAGAGGGTCGAGCATATTGGATCGAAAGTGTGTGTGCTTGGCATATCCGGCGGGCTCGATTCGACTTTGGCGCTTTTGGCAACCTATAGGGCGTTCGAATCGATGCGGCGAGACGTGAAAGATATCGTCTGTGTGACAATGCCGGGGTTTGGCACCACAGGCAGAACGCTGCAAAATGCCAAACGTCTCTGCGAGGGGCTCGGCGTGACTTTGAGAGAGATCGATATAACCGACATCTGCCTCGAGCATTTCGAAAAGATAGGCCACGATCCATCCAGGCACGATGTAGTCTTTGAAAACGTTCAGGCAAGAGAGCGGACTGAAATATTGATGAATTTGGCCAATAAACTCGGGGGCATCGTGGTGGGCACGGGGGATATGAGTGAATCGGCGCTGGGCTGGAGCACCTACAACGGCGACCATATGTCGATGTATGCGATAAATATCGGAATCCCGAAAACCCTGATACAGTATATCGTGGAGTGGGCAGTGGAAATATACCCCGTGATCTCAGATGTTTTGCTCGATATTCTCGCCACTCCGGTAAGTCCGGAGCTTCTTCCTCATTCAGACGACGAGATATCTCAAAAAACCGAAGAGATTGTCGGACCGTACGAATTGCACGATTTTTTTCTATATCATATGATAAAAAGTGGCGCTGCGCCTCAAAAGATCCTTTTTCTCGCCAAAACCGCGTTTAAAAACCGCTACGACGAGGGGACGCTCAAAAAGTGGCTTCGACTATTTCTAAAACGTTTCTTTTCTCAGCAGTTCAAGCGCAGCTGTATGCCCGATGGCCCAAAAGTGGGAACCATAGCGCTTTCGCCCAGAGGTGATTGGCGTATGCCCAGTGATGCCGAGGTGCAGATATGGATCGAAGCGCTGGAAGAGGCATAGAATGCTGGTGCATATCTGCTGTAGCGTCGATAGCCACTTCTTTTTGCAACGGCTGAAAGAGGATTTTCCAGACGAGAAACTGGTGGGATACTTTTACGATCCAAACATTCACCCTTATAGCGAATACAGGCTAAGGCTGATGGACGTGCAAAGAAGTTGCGACATCCTCGGCATAGAGCTGATCGAGGGGCCATACGATTTTAAAGCATGGATGGCCGCTGTAAAAGGGTTGGAATACGAGCCTGAAAAAGGGGCGCGCTGCGAAGTCTGTTTCGATAGGCGTTTTGAGATGAGTGCGAAAAAGGCGCAGCAGATCGGTGAGAAAAAGATGACGACCACGCTACTTGTGAGTCCCAAAAAATCCCAAGAACAGCTTAAGCGTACCGGTGAGAAGCTTGCCAAAGATTGTGGCGTCGAATTTGTCTATGTCGATTATCGTACAGGCGGAGGAACGCAGAGGCAGCAGGAGGAGGCCAAAAGAGCCAGACTCTATCGTCAAGATTACTGTGGATGTATGTTTGGTCTCGCGATCCAAAGAGACCAGCAAAATATGCTTGCCGACGAGCTCTTTTCTCCTTTGAGCGGCGATACGCTTCCAGGATCGATTGAAGAGAGGCTTGCACTTTATGAAAAGCGCCTCGCACTCGAAGAGAGTGGGCGTGATTACAAAATCGTTCGTCAGAAATTTTTGAATTATCGCCTGAAGTTTGGGTGGGTAAAGGTGAAAAAAGAGGTTGTTCCATCTTTCGTTTTGGCATATTCTGTGATGAAGAGGCACTATACCAACGGCAAAGTGGAGATGAAGATAAATGAGCTTCACTGCTTCAACAGAGAAGAGATTCGCTTTTTGGATCTGGAAGCTTTCAACTCCTTGATGCAATACGACTACCCTTCGGTAAAATCGATCATTTTCAACCCTCCTACAGTGGAAGAGCAGCTGCAGCTGCGTCAAAAAATAGGGCTTGGCCTGTGGGATCTTTCTCCAATTATAGTGCTTGAACATGTGCCGCAGACAAAGATGGAAATTTTTATCGATGCCGAGCAGTATCGGGATGTCAGAGAAATATTAGTGCCTTTGTGATAAAATATCAGTAAATTTTAGAATACACGAGGAATTTATCGATGATGGATGTCGTACAGATACAAAAAATTCTACCGCACCGTTACCCTTTCTTGCTCGTTGACCGTGTCGTCTCGTGCGACGAGGGAGAACATATCGAAGCTTACAAGAATGTTTCAATCAGCGAGCCGGTGTTCGAGGGGCATTTTCCCGGACACCCGATCTATCCAGGAGTGATGATCATCGAGGGAATGGCACAGGCAGGCGGCATTCTTGCATTCGAGAGTATGGGGAAAGAGGATCAGGACGCGACGCAGGACAAAGTGGTCTATTTCATGAGTATCGACAAGTGCAAATTCAGAAATCCGGTGACGCCCGGTGACAGACTAGTGTATAAACTCGATGTATTGAAACACAAAGGCGCCATCTGGGTGCTTCAGGGTAAAGCCTATGTGGATGACAAAGTGGTCGCCGAAGCCGAGCTCAAAGCGATGATCGTGGACAAATAATGGCAGTGAAAATATCCCCTTTGGCAGTGGTGGAAAAAGGAGCCGAGATCGGCGAGAATGTCGAGGTGGCCCCTTTCGCTTTTGTGGGATCGAAGGCGAAAATTGGAGATGGATCCACGATCGGGCAGGCTGCCCGCATCGAAGGGGATACGACAATAGGCAGTGATTGCCGGATCTTTTCCCATGCCGTTGTGGGCTCCATACCGCAAGATCTCAAGTTTCACGGCGAAGATGTCAAGCTGATCATCGGTGACAGAAATACGATTCGTGAATTTACACTGCTCAATCCCGGCACCGAAGGGGGAGGCGGGGTAACCAAAATCGGCGACGACAATCTTTTGATGGGGTATGTGCACATTGCGCACGACTGCATCATTGGAAACCGTTGTATTTTGGCTAATGCCGCTACGCTTGCAGGGCATGTCGTGGTTGGAGACGGCGTGGTGATTGGCGGAATGACCCCGATTCATCAGTTCGTGAAGATCGGTGATCTGGCGATGGTAGCGGGTGCATCGGCACTCAACCAGGATGTGCCTCCCTACTGCCTGGCAGAAGGAAATCGAGCCAGATTGCGAGGGCTCAATCTCACAGGATTGCGCCGGGCTTTGGAGAAAGATGCGATAAACTCCCTGCGGATGGGGTATAAAGAGCTTTTTGAAAGAGGAAAACCTCTCAAAGAGACAGCCATGCATCTGCTTGAAACCAGCGAGAGCGAATATGTAAAAAAACTCTGTCGTTTTGTGCTGGAGACCAAAAGAGGCATACCGTACGAAAGAAAAGACAAAAGAAAAGAGGAAGATAGATGACCACTAACAGAAGCTGCAGTTTCTGCGGAGCACATGAAAGTGCCGAAAACCCACTTCTTGCAGGAAACAACGTTTATATCTGTAAAAATTGCGTAGTGTCGGCATACAAGATACTCTTTGGTGAAGTCGAGGGGGAAGAGGAGCCTCTCGATAGGGAGTTGATGACGCCAAAAGAGCTAAAGGCCGCACTCGATCAGTATGTGATAGGGCAAGAGCGCGCCAAACGAATTTTTGCAGTGGCGGTTTACAACCATTACAAGCGTATCTTCAAACAGAAGATGATGGAAGACGACGAGACTGAAATTGCCAAATCGAACGTATTGTTGATCGGGCCTACCGGAAGCGGAAAAACTCTGATGGCCCAGTCGATCGCCAAGTTCCTGGATGTGCCTATCGCGATAGCTGATGCCACCAGTCTCACCGAGGCCGGATATGTGGGTGAAGATGTCGAGAATATTTTGACACGTCTGCTTCAAGCGGCAGACGGTGATGTCAAAAAAGCGGAACAGGGAATCGTTTTTATCGACGAAGTCGACAAGATATCTCGAATGAGTGAAAATCGTTCGATTACGCGTGATGTTTCAGGCGAAGGAGTCCAGCAGGCTCTGCTGAAGATCATCGAAGGAAGCGTCGTCAATATTCCGCCGAAAGGTGGAAGAAAACACCCCAATCAGGATTTCATCCAGATAGACACATCCAACATCCTCTTTATATGCGGGGGAGCGTTCGATGGCCTTTCCGATATCATAAAGAGGCGACTGGGGGGGAATGTGCTTGGCTTCAACCAGGAGAAGCGCTCCAGGCATGAAGATGAAGCGGTGCTCAGTTATGTGGAAGCGGACGATCTGGTGGCCTATGGCCTGATTCCGGAATTGATAGGACGGCTACATGTGCTTGCCACCCTCAACGAAATAACGAAAGAGGATATGGTACGCATTCTCACAGAGCCCAAGAATGCTTTGGTAAAACAGTACAAAAAACTTTTTGCCATCGATGATGTCGAGCTCACTTTTGAGCCTGCGGCACTCGAGGCCATCGCCCAACGGGCTATCGAGAGAAAAACTGGTGCGCGCGGCCTTAGAT
>JAMOOM010000035.1 GCA_027065515.1 Campylobacterales bacterium | reverse complement strand
ACCCGATCCCCGCATAAGCTCCCGAAGGGCTGAAAATGGCTGTATTCACCCCGATAAGCCGCCCTGCACTATCTAGAAGCGGCCCGCCGGAATTGCCGGGATTGATCGCCGCGTCCGTCTGAATCAGATGCCGTATCACCGCGCCATTGCTCTCTGTCATGGAACGATCGAGCGCGGAGACTATGCCGGAGGTGAGCGTCCAGTCGAGGCCAAATGGATTGCCGATAGCGAATGCCTTCTGTCCCACTTTCAGATCGTGGCTGGTGCCTACCATCACCGGGCTGGGGCGCTTGAAGGGTATGTTGATGCGCAAAACGGCCAGATCGTGGGCTGGTGACGCGCCGATGAGTACGGCGTGGTAATCGCGCCCGTCACTAAGCCGCACCCTCGCTTCACTGGCTCCCTCGATGACATGGAAATTGGTGACGATGTGTCCCACGCCATCCCAGACAAAACCAGATCCGGTTCCGCGAGGAATCGAGTAGATATCACGCGTCCACGGATCTACAACGGCTTTGAGCGTAGCGATATAGACTACCGAATCTTTCGTCCGCTCGAACAGCTCGATCGTCGCCTTCTCGTCGGCAGCCAGGTCGCCTCGCGGCGTCACTGGACGTGGCGTGGCCTGCTGGGCGATAATGGCCTCTTCGATCCATGGAAGCGACTGCCAAAAAAACAATAGAGCCATTATGGCGATCGATGCGAAGAAGAGTCGACTCAGATAGCGATCGTGCATGGAGAGTATTCCTTGTGGAGCTTTATATGACTCGATTATACCATTTTGGCAAACCCCTATTCGTCTGACACATTCGTAAAAAGCGAAATATTTTCCAACCACCGGGCCGAGTTAGGGAAAATTGTGCTAATATATACCACTTATTGCAATCAGGATTATACATGGAAAAAGAGTTGGTATTTCTATTGTTGGGCATGGGGGCAGGCGCGATTGTAGCATTCATAGGAGGCTATATCCTGGCACGCACCAAAGCTGACCGCCGGCAGGCGATGTATCAAGTCGAGATCGACGAACTGCTGCAAGCCAACGAGGAGCTGGAACAGGAGCTTCGTCCGTTGCGAAAACGCTTCAAAGAGCTTGAAGAGACATTGAATCAGGAGTATGTCGAAAAAGCGGCACTGCTCGAACGTGTAAAGCATACGGCGGATATTCGCCGCGAACTCGAGCATGAACGCACGATCAACCATCAGCTCAACGAACGGATCAGGGAGCTCGAGCAGCATATAGGCAAGCTCGAAGCCCAGATGACCGCCGAGGCCGAAAGTATAGAACGGCAGCTCGATCAGATAGAAGATATCAAGCTGAGGCTGATCAAAGAGATTCAAGCGGCCATTAAATAAGGTTTTCTCCCGGCCAGAACACTCTGCATGGCCGTGGTAACGATATGCGGCACAATGTAAAAGGTTCCTATTATTATGCAAATTCCTCTGATATGGATCTATTTCGCCGCTGGATTCGCTCTCGCGACACTCTTTCTGTCTCTATTTTTCGCGTTTATGTCACACCGGTTTTCAAAAAGATGCGAATCGAAAATTGCTAAACTGACCGAGTTGAAAGATGCAGATATTGCCTATCTAAAAGAGTCTCTGGCTGCAAGCGACGACGATTGCGAGAGGCTGGAGCATCGGCTTTTGCAGGCGAAAGATGAGTCGGCACATCTTTTGGCCCGGGCAGCCGGACTCTCGGAGTGCGAATCGCGCCTGCAGCAAGCCGAGAGCGAAGTCACGCAACTACAAAAGAGGAATGTGGCTCTCGAAAAAGAGGTTAGCGAGCTTGCCACACGGCTCGAGGAGGAGCGGCGCGGCGCCAGACTCCGCATGGATGAGCTCAAAGAGGCCAAAGATACGATGCAAAAAGAGTTCAAGGCTCTGGCGTCTCAGATAATGGAGGAGAACAGTCGCCGCTTCGGAGATCTATCCAAAGAGCGTGTCGAAGCGGTACTGAAGCCTCTGCAGCAGCAGGTGCACGACTTTAGAAGAAGGATCGATGCGGTCCATAGCGAAGAGACGAAAGAGATGGCTGCGCTTTTGACGGAGGTCAAAACCTTAAAAGAGCTCAACCAGCGCATCGGCGAAGAGGCGCACAACCTCACACGCGCGCTAAAAGGCGAAAGCAAAAAGCAAGGAATCTGGGGCGAGATGGTGCTCGAGAGGGTGTTGGAGGCCTCCGGCTTGCGAAAAGGAGAGGAGTACGAGCGCGAAGTGAGCCTGAAAGACGAGCAAAACCGACGCTTCAGGCCAGATGTCGTCGTTCATCTGCCCGACGACCGGGATATCGTGATCGACGCCAAAACTTCACTGAAAGCCTACGAGCGCTACGTCAACGCGCAAACCCCCGAAGAGCAGGCTCGATATGCCACGATGCACGTGGCTTCCATCAGGGGGCACATCAAGGAGCTAAGCGACAAGCGCTATGCGAATCTATCAAAAATCCACACTCTCGATTTCGTCTTTATGTTCATGCCGATCGAAGGAGCGTTGACACTGGCGCTCGAAAAAGATCCTTCGCTCTATGACGAAGCGTTTAAAAAACATATCGTACTTGTTAGCCCCACAACGCTTCTGGTGGCTCTTCGGGCGGTGGAAAACACCTGGAAGCATGCGCGTCAAAGCCGCAACGCTATGAAGATCGCGGCACACGCAGGGGCGCTTTACGATAAATTCGTGGGCTTCATCGAAGATATGGAAAAGATAGGAAAGCAGCTAAGCAGCACGCAAAAGAGCTATGAAGCGGCATGGAGCAAACTAAGCGCCGGACGCGGCAATCTCGTGAGCCGGGCGATGGAGCTGGAGGAGCTTGGCGCCAAAACCGCGAAGCGGATCCCGAAGGAGCTGGCCGATTCGGCCAAAGAGGATTGAGAAGAGGAGTTTTGGCCATGAGCTCTCCCTTTAAAGAATCTCATTTTTGCCGATAATGCTTTAACCTTTACATTTAAGGATCGGACTTTATGTATATACCACATTTTGTTAAAAAGATGCGTCTGTCGGCGATGTTCTCGATCCTCATAGCCGGTGCCATAATTCTCTTTTCGACTATCATATACCTGTATCAGTTCGAATCGAACAAAAAGATCCTGCGCCAAAATCTTCGGCAGGAGGCGAAAACTGTTCTCGATTTTGCCGATGTGCTCCTCGAGAGCCGAAACGAAAAGTTCTTTTCGGGAGAATCGAGTGAAGTGCCTCAGATGATACAAAATGAGATTTTCGAAAGATTTACCAAAAAAAGCGGCGGCAAAGTCTTTTTCAAAGAGGCGTCCAAGCACCCTATCGATCCCAAAAACCTGGCTCTCCCTTTCGAGGCCGAGACGATCGACTATTTCCAAAAGCACAAAAACGTCAAAGAGCGCTATATGGATGTAAGCCTGAACGGAAAAGAGTACTATATGACAGCCAAACCGATGATCGCCGAGAAACGCTGCAAGCAGTGCCACCCCACATGGACACCGGGCGATGTCATCGCCATCGAGGCGGCTCGAATCGATCTGGACGATTACAAAACGGCGCTCAAAGAGAATATTGTATTCGCCTTCGCCAACTGGTTCGTGACTATCGCTGTGGTGCTGCTGGTGATCCATATTCTTTTCAGATCGCTTATTGCGCGGCGGCTCGACAAACTGCTTGAAATCTTCAAACGGGTCGAAAAG
>JAMOOM010000034.1 GCA_027065515.1 Campylobacterales bacterium | reverse complement strand
CCCCATAGGAGGACTCGTCGAAAACATGAGCTTCTTCATCGCACCCGATACCAAAAAACGATACGATATTTTCGGCAAAGGCGGTGGTGAAGCGACAGCCAAAAAGTACGACATCCCTTTCCTGGGAAAAATCCCCCTCGATATGCAGATTAGGGAATTCTCCGACGAAGGAACACCACCTGTGGCCATGGGCGATAAACTGCAAAAGGACTACTACCGAAACATTGCCGATAAACTCTTGGCGCAGATTCTTTAAATTTGCGCCCCTTATGCCAAAGCGTGATAAAATATTGACATAGCACAAATTCCTCCAAAAAGGTCCTTGATGGCATTGAATCGACGCGATATACTGAAATTCCCATTTCTAGCAATGGCTGCAACAACAATCGATGCAAAAAATGAGAGAGATAGAAAAAAGCCTTATTCGCCAATCCCCCTGCTTCAAAAACTCGAAAAACCTCTAATGCCTCCCATAACAAAGCCACGTATCGTAATTGTGGGAGGAGGTTTTGGTGGACTTACAGTCGCAAAAAAATTGAAAATCGCCTACCCCGACGCCGAAGTGATAGTATTGGACAAACGAGAAATCTTCATGACCGGCCCGATGTTCAATCTGATGCTTGGAGGTATCGATCGCGTCCGCCTAGATACAATCATTCACAACCGGACGATCCCTGCCGCCAAATACGGATATCGGCTCATTGTGACCGAGGTGATCGATATCGACCGACGATTCAAACATGTCTATACGACAAAAGGAATCGTCGATTACACTTTTCTTGTTCTCTCCCCTGGTATTGCCTACGATTATGAAAAACAGTTTCCCCATTGGGATAGTGAAAAAATCACCTTGGCACGAACGATATCGCCGGCGGGCCTGATTCCTGGTGAAGAGTTTTTGACACTTCTGCACAATCTTCATCTAGTCAAAGAAGGCAATATCATCGTCACCGTACCAATGGGAAAATACCGATGTCCGCCCGCGCCATATGAACGGGCTTGCATGTTTGCCAACTATATCCGCAAACACAGACTCAAAGCGAAAGTGATCGTTATAGACAGCTATTCGGAACCTGTCTCGAAAACACCGGCGTTCAAAGAAGCGTTTCATGAAGTCTATCCCGATATTATCGAATATTACGGCGACAGTATCGTCACCGATGTCGATTACGACAACAAAGTTATCCATTTCGACTATTGGGGCCCGGGCAGCGGAGATGACGGCACATCGATGAAAAAGAGTTTTTCTCTTCTCAATCTAATACCAAACAACAAAGCCAATCCCGTCATCGAAATGGCCAATATCAAAACATTGGCATGGGGTTCCGCCGTTCTCAAGGCACCCACATATCAATCGGTAACGGATGAAGATATCTATGTCGTAGGTGATTGCGTAGGATATTCCGTCTTTCCGGAAAGTGGACAGATGGCTAACAGCATGGGCACGATATGCGCCAAACATATCGCCCTTCGTCTTCAAAATAGAAAATTCGATCCCACGAAAGATATGCCAGGAAACATTTGCATCTCGATGATCCAAAGCGAGCCGGATCGTGCAATTTCCGAATCTCATGCCATTACCTATAAAAATGGAAAGTGGGAGGTGGAGGGCTACATTCCTTTCGATAAATCGACGAAACAGTATCGAAGTCCGCTAATAGCGCAGACACTATTCGATTGGTACGACGGCATCATGGAAGATATTTTAGGATAGAAGCCCCCGCCGGGGGCGGGAGATATCAATAACGATAGCGAATATAGAGTCGGATATCCTGTGCCTCATCGACAGGATTATTGCCTCTTGCAAAATCTGCACTTGTTAGATTATCGATTTTTCGAGGCGTTCCATCCTCGCCAAAAAACGAATTACTGCCGGTATATTCATAGTCGATAAATGTATAGCGGAGTTGTGCGCTGAGTACTTTGCCGACAAGCGGCTGTGTATAGTATGCCTCGTATGCATTACCGCGCGCGGCAAGCTTCGATCCAACCATCGTATCTTCTCCGTAGGTGAAGCTTCTCCAGTACTTGCTGCCATGGTTGTACTCAAACCCGAGCCGTCCATCCTCGGTAAACATCGCCGGAATCTGTGCGCCCAGATAGACCGACCAGCCGTTTTCACTATCATCCGAGCCCAGCATTTTTCTGTTGCCGTCAGGATCGGTTGTCGATCCGGCAAGACTTATGAATGCAGTTGTGTCATCCAGAAAATCGTTGATGCCATCGCCCACACCGTTGGCCACTGCACTGATAGCGTAGGAGTGCATACCTCCAAAGGACTGAAAGTGTGGCATATAATATTGCATATATGCACCAGTCAGACGTGGATCTGTAAAAGCCGCTCCGGTTGTAGGATCAATTCCCTGGCTCGCCATACCGAAATTTTGCATAGAAGCCTGATCGAATCCGATCAAGTTCCAGGCATACATATATGTCGTCCAGATTTCATACTGGCCATCGTTGTAGGGTTTGAAAATAAAACCGGCAAAATCGATATCGGGATTTTTTGTGTCGTCGGAAGTGTAGTCGTCTCCGAAGAAATCGAATCTGGGACGGGCATTCGTCAATCCACGTCCAAAGCAGAATTTCAGATACATACCCGAAACATCCGACACATTCGAAAGATCGAAGCCCAGACTGGCACCATCGAACTCCATATTGACCACATGGCCGATAGGCGAAGCTGGACGGTCATCATCCCTCAGATTGACAAGAAGTCCATTGGTTGAAGGGCGTCTTCCTATACTGGCTGTCCATGGAATGCTCGAACCAAAAACTTCATCACCAAAATAGACAAAATAGGCCTGGCGCACCTTGAGTGTATTGTCGGTTGCATTTTCGTTCGTGATCCAGTCGAAATTCGCATAACCTACGCCAAATGGACTATTGGATTGGGAATGGTCGGCGGTATCGCCAAAGTTCTTATAGTACGCAAGCTGCCCAAAAAAGCTGAGATTATCCGCTGGTGCATATTTCATACCGAGCAATAATCGATTGGATATCAAATCGTTTTTTTCCACAGTATCACCGTTTGCATGTTTGTAATTCAGCACATCCAACGATACACGGTAATCGACAGACCACTTGATATTGTCGTGCAAAGCAGCCGATTTCAATTCACTGATTTGCTTCTTTAGTCGTTTTGCTTTAATGCCTTTTGTCTGCTTCTTTAGCGCAGCCACCTCTTTTTTTAGCTGCTCTAGCTCGGCCCTGAGATCAGCATCGCTGGCAAAACTCATGGTTGCAGCTATCGCAGCCGCAGCTGACATTGCAATCAGTTTTTTCATTTCTACTCCTTGAATATAATGGCGATCGCCATCTCTACAGTCCTGACAGTCCTGCATTGACCACTATTATAGAAACATTAACTTTAAAACGGACTGATATTGGCGCTATCCAGTAAAATAGTTTTTAATTATATGTAGGGGTAATGGTTATCATCAGAATAAGCAGTCATCAAAGCCAAAACCAATAAAATAAACTAATAAATAAAAAGCTGGCTCATAAACATTGATAATTATAAAAAAGGGGAATAGGGGAAAAACAAAGAAAGAAACCTCAAGCCCGGCACCGACCTACCTTCCCACTCCCGAAGGGAGCAGTATTATCAGCGCTGAGGGGCTTGACTTCCGGGTTCGGGATGGGACCGGGTATAACCCCCTCGCTAT
>JAMOOM010000033.1 GCA_027065515.1 Campylobacterales bacterium | reverse complement strand
GCCCCTTTTATCGGCCTGCTGGGAACCGTCGTAGGGATCATGGTGACATTCGTGACGATCGGTCAGAGTGGATTGGTGGAGACAAAAGAGATCATGGTGGGATTGGCTCTTGCACTCAAGACTACCGCGGGTGGTATCGTGGTGGCTATTCCCACGATTTGGCTCTACAATATGCTTTTGCGAAAGAGCGAAGTGCTTCTTGCGCAGTGGCAGATGCTTAAAAATCGTGGCGAAGTATAAGAAAATCCCCTATGAACAAGAGAAAATTCGATCAGATCAATGTGTTGCCCTTTATCGATATCATGCTGGTGCTGCTCGTGATCGTGCTTACGAGTGCATCGTTTGTCAGCAAAGGAGCCATTCCTGTCGATCTTCCCAAAGCAGGGAGCGAAAAATCGCCGCCCGTAAAAAGCCTGAGTATCGTTATCGACAAAAATGGCCGCTTCTATTTCGACGAAAAGGGTGTGACATTCGATGAATTGAAAAAGAGAATTCTGGCACTCGATCCAAAAAAGGCGTCGATTTTGATACGAAGCGATGCCAAAAGCCAGTTTCAAAATTTCGTCAAAGTGATAGATCTGCTCAAAAGCCATGGATTTGAAAAAGTAAGCATAGAGACCAGACAGTGAGGAGCTCATTCGTGAATCATCGGCCACAGGATCGCGAAATAGAGCAGAAAGAAGAGGGAGCTGACAAAAACCAGTGCCGCCACATCTTTGGGACGGCAGTGAAAGAGTGCGGCGAAGTTGACATTGGCGATGGCCAGCGGGGTGAGCAGCTCCATCAGCAGCACCGATTTGACGAAAGGCTCCATTGAAAGAGCCTGCAGAAGCAGCCACGCCGCACCCGGAAGCAGGAAAAATTTGATAGATCCGACCGTTTTGACCAGTAGCCAGTCGATATGTTCGATGCGTACCTGCGAAAGATAGATGCCAAAGAGCAGCAGCTGGATGACGATGGAGGCATACGCTCCGAGTTTGAGGTTCTCTTCGATTGCATCGGGAATCTGCCATCCGACGAAGTTGACCGCCAGGGCCGCCAGAGCGCTCCATAGAATCGGCATTTTTATGACGTTTAGCAGCGACTCTTTCGGACTGAAACTGCCCGAAGAGTAGATGTAGACACCGATCGTGTTGACGAAAAGGACGTTGGCGAGATTGATCATCGTCGTATAAGGCACACTCGCTTCGCCAAAGATCGCGATACCCAGAGGAATGCCGAGGTTGGCGGTGTTGCCCACCAAAGAGGCGATGAGAAAGATGGCACGTTTTTTTCTGTCGGGGAAGAGGTGGCGGCCGAAAGGGATCATCAGAAGGAAAAAACCGAGAACGATGACGAGATACCAGAAGGGCGCTTCGAAGATATCTGGTTCGAGCGGCCGGGCCGTAAGTCCCCAGAAAGTGAGAAAAGGCTGCAGAATATAGACCGAAACGAGAATGAGTGAACGCTCGTGCAGCTCTTCTTTGAATTGCCATTTGGCGTAGGCGCCCAATGCTACGAAAAAGTAGATGCCGAGGATTGAAATCAGTAGGGAAATCATGAGTGAAAGTATAGTATAATCAAGATATGCAGTTTGGGATTCATTATAGGCTCCTGAAGATTTTTTTGGACAACCGAAGCGTAACACAAACTTTTTTAGATAAATTCAGACGCCAAGGAGAAATACAAAATGAGACAAATCACTATCGGTTTTATGTTTTTGGCGTTTTTCGCAACAAGCTCCGTTTATGGATGCGGATGTGGAGCGGGAAAAGATATGCTCAAATGTGATTATTATGTCAAAAGAGCGGGAAATATGGCTTATCAATCTTCGTGCGAGAGCTATGCCAAAGTTGTCGATACGAACGGATCCTACGGTAAAGCCGCATGGTATTATCTGCTTGCCTCAAAGCCGCAAAAGGCTCTCGAATCCGCCGAAAAAGCGTTGGAGCAGGGGCATATGTTTGCAGCGGAATATGCTGCGTTCGCAGCTAAAATTTTAAACAAAGATCAGGAAGCGAAAAATTATTTTATGCGTTTTCATTCAATAGTCCCTAATCATGAATATGTCAAGAAGGATATAGAAGTGCTGAAGAAAATATACAAAAAAGTGGATTTTACGAAGTTTAGATAGAGGCATCTTCTATGGAGGATACGGATGGCAACGAGCAAGTTGAGATATTTTGCAAAATAATTTTTGCCTGATCTTGAAACCATATCGCCCCATAGGGGCGATGGCGGATTATGCCTTTTTGACAAATTCCTGCTTGAGCTTTATAGCTCCTACACCCGGAACCTTGCAGTCGATATTGTGACCGTCGGTAGCTTCTACCAGACGGATATTTTTGATCTTGGTGCCGGCTTTGATGCCGCCGGAGCTACCTTTTACTTTCAGGTCTTTGATGACCGTAACGGTATCTCCGTTTTCAAGGATATTGCCATTGGCGTCTTTCACCACCAATCCTGCATCTTCGCTCTCCTCGGAAATTTCCGGATTCCATTCATGGGCGCATTCTGGACATACGAGCAATTCTCCATCCTGGTAGGTATATTGGCTGCCACACTTGGGGCATGAAGGCAACTGTTGCAATTACGATCCTTTTTTTGCGCAATTATACCATTATCTGCATGCGTCGATTACATCTTCTTCGCTTGGGTAAAGATAGATCTCCACTCTGCGATTTACAGCCATGTGTTCTGGTGTATCGTTGGGTACAAGCGGTTTGGTGTATGAGCACCCTCTGGCGTAGATTTTGTTTGTAACTCCGAGATTTTTAAGCAAATTGGCGACGCTGAAAGCTCGACGTTGCGATAGCTTCAGATTGTAGTCGTAGCTTCCTCTGCTATCCGTGTGTCCTACGACCTGTACGATCGTATCCGGGTAATTGTGTAGAACATCCACAAGACGCATGATCTTTTCACGCGCTTCGGGTGTAGGGTCTGCCGAATCGGTTTCGAACATCATTTTGCTTTTGAAGGTTATTTTGACATAGCGGTCGTGCTTGGTCACGATGATATCTTGTGTCCTTGCGGCAAGCGCTTCGTCGTCGCTAACGGTGGTGTTCATCGAGTCGGCAACCTCTTGCGCCTGCTTGTCCAGACTGTATCCTATCGCGCCACCCGCAGCCGCGCCAATCGCCGCGCCAATCGCCGCATTCTTGCCTTTATGGTGCTTGCTGGTCAATGCTCCAATCGCAGCACCCGCAAGTGTCCCGATCAAGACACCCTGTTTCGTCTTTTCGGCATTATTGGGGGCCTGGCCGTTTTTGCCTGCACATCCGCCTATCGTCAATGCTGCAGCGATAGATATGGCTACCGCTTTTGTGGATATTTTTATTTTCATTTCGTTTCTCCCATCTTTAATAAAAATATTATATCAATTAATTGTGGATGGAACGTGGAAACGCCTGAAAATTCCGCTCCTTAATAATTTACAGTTGCAATATAGTAAAAATTATGTATAATCTTCCAAAAAGGAGATTCTCATGACGTTACCCCCTATCGACATTCCACTTAAACTCCCGTTCGAGGTTCCACTGCTGGTTCATCCTCTTTTCGTTCATTTTGCTATAGCGATTCCGGTTATCGTATTCCTTATAGAATTGGTAAATCTAAAAACCAAAAGCCGTGCCGCGAGCGTGACATCGCTCTCTCTTCTTGTATTGGCGATGATTGTTTTTGCCGGCGCATTTTTTACCGGCAAGGCGGACGGCTCGAACGCTTTTGCGCTTTTGGGCGAGGAGGCCAAAGGTGAACTTGGTTTTCATAAGCTTTTAGGCACCTATCTGGTTTATGGCATCGGAGCGCTTTTTCTCTTGAAAATTCTTGCGATGATGATCAGGCAAAACTGGATGCGAACCATATTCCTGCTGATATTGCTGGTCTTTATAGGGTTGACGTTCAAACAGGGTAAAGATGGCGGAGAGCTTGTATATAAATATGGCGTCAATGTAGAAGCCGTCACCAATTTGCAGAATGAAATAGATGACCTGAAAGATCAGCTGAAGACAGCCAAAGAGGAGTGTGCGGCCAAAAAAGAGAGCGAATCGGCACCTGAAGAGCCTGCTGCAGAGCCCAAAAGCGAAGCACCAGCCAACGAATCTACCGAGTCTGCCCCCAAAGAGCCTGCTCAGTCATCCGTATCCGAAGAATCTGTGGAAGAATCCGGTTCTGAAGCCACCACCGAAGAGAGCACGGAAGACAACGGCACCGAGATACCCGCCGAGAGCGAAGCACCCGCCCAGACGCCTGCTGCTGATTGACGACTGTGGCGCGGAAGGCACCTCTACCTTTTATCCTGCCTGCCGGCTGGGATGAAAGGCGCCGACACAAAGAGCTACGCCGATATAAAATCAAACCCTCTAATATAGTCCGAACCTACGAAGGGGATGGATATATCCTTTATATTCCTACCAAAAAGAGCTATCTTAATCTTCCTCATGCCATGGTTCCGAGCCGTGAGCTCGAGCACCGTATCAAAACTATCCATGACTATATAAGTGAGTACAAAGCGCTCATCGATGCGGAGCGACGCGCGGAAATGGATATGCAGCTTGGCGAGATCAGATCAATTAGCGGAAAAGAGCGCGAGATTTACGGCCGCGCAATTCTTGGACTGAAAGGAAAGAGTGCAGGGCGGAAATTTGACCTCTATCTGGTGCGTTTTGGCAGAGACCGCAAGATCGATACCGAAATCTCCAGTGGTGATATCGTTCTGGTTAGTCGCGGCGATCCTTTAAGGAGCGATCTGAGCGCGACAGTGATGCAGGTCGCTAGAAACTTTGTAGAAGTTGCATTTTTGCAAAAACCTCCGCCATGGGTCAAGAGTGGAGACATCAGGCTGGATCTTTTTGTCAACGACGTCACATTCAAGCGAATGGAGAATAATCTGGAGAGGTTGCGCCATATCGATCCGCCGTTTTCTGTGATACGCGATATCATACTTTCGTTATGCACGCCATCTGCCGTAAAGGCGATAACGTTCGAGCCATTGAACGGATCGCTAAACGACAAACAAAAAGAGGCGGTCGGAAAAGCTTTAAACAGCAAAGATATCTGTTTGATACACGGGCCTCCAGGTACCGGAAAAACCACGGCTATTGTCGAAGTGATCGAGCAGTTCGTAAAACGCAAGGAGAGGGTGCTTGCCGCCGCGGACTCCAATGTGGCGGTGGACAATATGTTGGAAAAGCTTGTAGAAAACGGTCGGGTAGAGCCTGTGCGCATCGGCCATCCGGCCCGCATAAGCGAAAAACTTTCAAAATACTCTCTGATGGCCCGCATAGAAGCCGATCCACGCTCTTTGAAGGTAAAAGAGATGCTAAAGAGTGCGCAAGAGATGGTCGAAGCGCGCAATCGCCACAGTAAGCCGACACAGGCCAGACTTCGGGGTATGAGCAAGGAGAGAGTAAAAAGCCTGGCTGCGACGGGTCGCTCATATAGGGGCGTGGATATCAAAACTATTCAATCGATGGCACAATGGATAAAAGAGGATGAAAAAGTGGAGCGCTTCTTTGGTGCCATACGGGAACTTGAGGCCTCGATAGTGCGCGATATTCTCGAAAAGGCCGATGTAATCCTTTCGACCAATGGCATGATCGGCTCTGAAATACTCGAAGAGATGACTTTCGGTGTGGCCATCATAGACGAGGCGAGTCAGCAGATAGAGCCCTCGACACTGCTTCCTATGATGAGAGCGTCAAGGGTAGTGCTCGCAGGCGACCACAAGCAGCTGCCTCCCACTGTCGTAAGCGATCTGGATATTCTTAAGAAATCCTTGTTCGAGAGGCTTATACAGATGTCTGAAGCATCCCGGACGATGCTTGAAGTGCAATACAGAATGCATGAAAAGATCATGGATTTCCCCAATAAAATGATGTATGAAGGATTACTGAAAGCCGATGTATCGGTAGCTTCGCGAACACTTGACCTTGCACAAATACCCGAAAATGAACCACTTGAAAGTATATTGCAGCCCATTCGCCCGGTTGTATTCGTCGACACTTCCATGCTCGATGCGGATGAAACACTTCCGCCACGATCAACCTCCTATGAGAATACGATAGAGGCAGAGTGGGTATTGCAAATTGCAAAAGAGTTGATAAAAAATGGCATAAAAGAGGAGGAGATCGGAATCATCACGCCATATCTCTCACAGGTCAAACGGATTCGGCTGATGCTCGAAAGAGAAAATATCGGTTGCGAAGTCAAAAGTGTAGATGGCTTCCAGGGGCGTGAAAAAGAGGTGATTATCATCTCTTTTGTGCGCTCGAATATCGCCAAAGAGATAGGCTTCCTCAAGGATAGGCGCCGACTCAACGTCGCGATGACGCGCGCCAAAACGAAACTCATCATGATCGGCAATAGAGCAACTCTCGAGGCACACGATCCATTCGATCGGCTGTTCGACTGGCTGTGCACTCAAAAAGGCGGATTGATACGCCTTTTTAATGATTAATAGAACCTGTAGATCTCTTCCATCAGATTGTCAAAGCCAACATCCTCTCCGCCTTGGCGCAGAAATTCGTCCAGTGCCTTTTCGCTCGCTTTCATGCCTCCCTCTTTTTCGATTTTAGACAATTTTTTGTAAAGAGGGTCAAGAATTCCTTTGATATGTTTCGATACAGCTTTTCTATAGGCTTTATAGCCTGTGATCTCTTTCGTATTGATATCACGAATGATTTCGAAATGGGTGAATACCCAGTAGTATCTGCCATCTTTGGCGAGGTTCTTTATGACGGCTGTAATATTTTTTCCTTGCTTGATGTGGTCCCAGAGTAACTTAAAGGCGATTTTTGGCATATCCGGATGACGGACGATATTGTGTGGCTGACCGATCAGCTCCTCTTTTGTATAACCCGATATTTCGGTAAAGTAGTCGTTACAACCGGTGATGATTCCTTTTGTATCGGTCTCACTTTCTATATATTTGGTATTGTCTAGTTGAATCTCTTCATTCAGAGGGAGTGGTTGTTTATGCTGCATATTTAAAATCCTTGCATGGAAAATCTGTCTAAAGGGCACCTCTAAATTATTTGTATAATAAATAGAGTGACAAAATATTGATACAAATCAAGTAGAATTAATGTTAAATTAACTATCATTCTAGCGTGCAGTTTGAATATTTTTCATTAATTGAAAAATTCAGTCTGCAATTTCAGGAAAATTCAAGAAGGAGGCAGCATGAGTTCGATCGTCAAAAAGCTATCGATGGTAGCGATCGGAACGATGGTGGGCATGTCTATGGCTTCCGCAAATTCAGAACTTGACAAAGTGATGAAAGAGCGGGGATTGTCACAACAGGATCTGTTGGCGGCAGCCAAGACATACACGCCAAGCGGGGGACGTGACAAATATATCGTATTCAGCTCCGGCGGACAGTCGGGACAGATGATGGTATATGGAGTTCCGTCTATGAGAATTTTGAAGTATATCGGTGTATTCACTCCCGAGCCATGGCAAGGATGGGGATATGACGACGATACCAAAAAGGTTCTCGCGCAGGGGAACATTCGCGGAAAAGAGATCACATGGGGTGATACGCATCACCCGGGGCTCAGTGAAACCAATGGTAAATACGACGGCAAGTGGCTTGTTATCAACGATAAAGCCAACCCACGTATCGCCGTAATCGATCTAAGCGATTTCGTTACAAAGCAGATCGTTGTAAACCCGGTTTTCAAAAGCGACCACGGTGGAGCGTTCTTTACGCCAAACAGTGAATATATTCTCGAAGCGTGTCAATATGCCGCACCATTGGATAACAACTATCATCCGATGGAAGAGTATGCAGAGACCTATCGCGGCGGTGTGACAGTCTGGAAATTCGATCATGAACATGGAAAGATTCTTCCCAAGAAATCTTTCACGATCGAAATGCCGCCATACATGCAAGATCTTTCCGATGCCGGAAAAGAGGCAAGCTATGGATGGGGATTCACCAACTCTTTCAACTCCGAAATGTACACAGGCGGAATCGAAAAGGGTCTTCCTCCGTTTGAAGCCGGATGTAGCCGTAACGATACCGATTACCTGCATGTATATAACTGGAAGAAGCTTGCAAAACTGGCAGAAAATCCAAAGAATGTAAAAGTGATCAACGGTCACAAAGTCGTTCCTATCGATGTAGCCGTTAAAAACAAAGCACTCTTTCTGATTCCCGAGCCAAAATCTCCACATGGTGTGGATGTGACCCCTGACGGTAAATATATCGTCGTCTGCGGTAAACTCGACACACATGCTACGGTTTATAGCTGGGACAAGATCAAAAAAGCGATCGATGCCAACGATTTCGTAGGTAAAGATCCATACGGTATTCCAATCATCGATCTTAAAAAGACAGCGCACTGTCAAGCGGAACTTGGACTTGGGCCATTGCATAACCAGTTTGGAAAGAACTGGAAAAAAGATGGTGAGATCTATACTTCACTCTATGTCGACAGCCAAGTCGTAAAGTGGAACTATCTGACATGTAAAGTTCAAGATCGCCAAAACGTCAACTATAACATCGGTCACCTTTGTAGTATGGAAGGTAAAAGTGAAGACCCTCAGGGTGAATATGTCATTGCGCTGAACAAGCTTGCAATCGACCGATTCAACGAGATAGGGCCTTTGCATCCGCAAAACCACCAGCTTATCGACATCAGAGGCAAAAAAATGCAGCTGCTTTACGATATGCCGGTACCTCTGGGCGAGCCTCACCAGGCTGTAGCTATCCGTGCAAGCAAACTGCATCCACATGTACGGTATAAAATGGGCACCAATCCATTTACTGGTAAAACCCATAGAGGCAAAACGCTTGCAGGACAGGAAAAGATCGTTCGAAAAGGTAACCATGTTTATGTATATGGCACGCTTGTCCGTTCGCACATCAACCCAGAGCACGTTACGGTTAACCTGGGCGATACGGTGACGTTCTATCTGACAAACCTCGAACGAGCGGAAGACGAAACGCATGGATTTACCGTGGACCACTACAACGTTCATGCATCTTTGGAGCCGGGTAAGACGGTAGCGTTGACATTCAAAGCCGATCGTGAAGGGGTATTCCCTTACTATTGTACAGAATTCTGTTCAGCTCTGCACCTGGAGATGATGGGATATCTGATGGTCAAAGATCCGAACAAAAAGTACGTTTCAGCACATAAACTGAAGGTGGCCAAAATGTCTCCTGAAGAGCTGAAGAAAGAGTACGAAAAAATCGTCGCGACAAACGCTGCGACAGATAAAGTCATCCAAAGCGTCGTGAAGTTCCTGAAAGAGAACCATTACGAAAAATATCCGGTCGTCAAGCAACTTGTCGAAGATGCTCTCGATCAGTACAGCAAGATCGCAGAGGAGAAGAAAAAAGCTGACGAGTATTACAAAAAAGGTGATCTCGAAAAAGCGATTCTCTTTGAAAACATGATATGGCAATATATGGTCAAAACGGCCGATGTCGGTATTAGAGCCAAAGACCTTCTTGTGAGCAAGATCGCTACACCGATGAGCGAAGCCGCAAAACGTGGTCACGAAGCCTATCTCGAAGGTGGATGTAACGGATGTCACGTTATCGGTAAAGTAAGCTCCGGGCCAGACCTTGTAGGTGTTCTCCAGCGTCACAAAAATGGTGAAAAATGGGTTAAAGAGTGGATCTTGCACACCGAAAAAATGTACGACGATCCGTACATCAAGTCTATGATCAACTACTTCAACCTGCGCATGCCTAACCAAGGTATGACAGAGCAACAAGCAGAAGATATCATCGAATATCTCAAGTGGATCGATAAGAACGCCAACCTGTTCTAATCCTCTTAAAGAAGCCGGATTTTCCGGCTTCTTCTCCTGTAAATTTGACTGAACAATGAGGCAATTTTTCGTCAATTATCTAAATCGATGATATATTTTCGATTATTTGATATGCGTCAAATAATTGTCTGATTGTTTGGACTATAATCAACCGAAAATCAAACTCTTCCAACGAAAGGATCGACTATGAAAAGTTCGATGATGAAGGCGCGTATTTTTACATTGATTGCCTTTGGTATTTTGATGTACTGGTTCGTCATACCCGCTGTTTTTACGCATGATGTGGTAGAGCTGGCAAGAATTGGGAAAGCGGATCAGATTCCGGAAATTTCCTATAAAGTTTGGAACTACTACGCCAAAGATAGATATGTCAGCCCCTCTGCACCCAAAGAAGCAGTGGGGGATCTTAAGAAAATGATCGAGGAGGACGCCGAACTCTTTGTCGTGACCGCCCCTATTTGGTATGTGGCACTGGAAGCGCCAAACTATCCCAAAGAGGCATTTCCGGAAGGTATTCCGGTTTACTATCACTTCGATGGTTTCAGTGGAGATGTTCATGAGATGAATACGATCAACCACTACATCGGGATGGATCCAATGGAGCGTGGCGCACCATATTTGCGTGCACTGGCGCCTTATGCCCTGGTTCTGTTGGCACTTTTGATGGTGTATTACATGCTTTACGATGCAAAAATCCTCGACTTGCTGATGCTGATTCCTGTCTTTTTGCCGATAATTTTCCTGGGCTTTTATGCCTATTGGCTCTATTGGTTCGGACATCATATGCACGATTGGGGGGCTTTCAAGATCAAACCCTTTACCCCGACGGTTTTCGGAGATGGCAAAGTGGCTCAATTTACGACCCACTCCTATCCCACAATAGGGTTCTGGCTGCTGCTGGCTATCAGTCTGTTTAGTCTGCTTGCGATCGTTTCAAAACGCAAAGCACGAAAATTGGCGACGCAGAAAGCGTAAGGATTTCATCCGGTGAAAAGAGCGGTATTGATGATGGTACTCGGCGTAGCCATAATGATGGGGCGAGATAATGTATTGCAAGATACTATCGACCAGGCTGCACCGGGTTCGAAGCTCGAACTGCCTTCGGGTGAATACCATGGAAATATAATTATCAAAAAGCCGCTCATCATTCAAGGGCCTGACGATCGAAGTGCAAAGATTGTAGGCGATGGAAACGGTACTGTGGTGACGATTCGCAGTTCGTATGTGACGCTAAAGAATCTAACGATCAAGCATAGCGGCGCTGAACACGAGAGAGTCGATGCAGCCGTTTCCATTAAAAAAGCGGAGCACGTTACTGTAGATAACTGCCATATCGACGATTGCCTGTTCGGGATAGACATGGAACAGGTGAACCGTTCGCAAATCACCCGCAACTGGATACGCTCCAAGCCCTTTTCGCTTGGTTTGCGCGGAGATGCGGTTCGGGTATGGTATAGCAACGACAACAATCTGAGTGAAAATTACGTAACGAAATCACGGGATTTTGTCGTCTGGTATTCGCATGGCAACACGATTGCGCACAATTTTGGCGAATATAGCCGTTATTCTCTACATTTCATGTATGCTGGAAAGAACGATGTGCTTTTCAATACATATGAGCATAACTCGGTCGGTATATTTTTTATGTATTCGCAAGACAGCATCGCGATCGGAAATGTCATCAAAAGTTCTTTGGGTACGACAGGGCTTGGAATAGGATTGAAGGATGCCAGCAATTTTACGCTTAAAGACAATACTATGATCTATTGTGCCAGGGGGCTTTATATCGATAGATCTCCTTTTCAGCCCGATCAGAACAATACGATAGAAAATAACCGCATTCTATATAATGCAGAAGGCATCCATTTTCATTCGCTCAGTATTTCCAACAATATTGTCGGAAATATATTCAAAGGCAATATAGAGCATGTCGTGGATGACGACAAGGTAACGCTTCATTCCATAAAAAACCATTGGGATGGTAACTATTGGGACGATTATGAGGGATTCGACAAAAATGGAGATGGTATCGGGGATACACCATACTTGCTGTTTTACTATGCGGACAAGATTTGGTTATTGAACCCGAATATCAAATTCTTCTATGCTTCACCAATCATATCGATAATGAATTTTTTGGCAAGATTGGCCCCGATATCTCAGCCTGTTCTGTTGCTGAAAGACAGCCATCCCGTAATGTTTGAAAAAGATCTTGAGAAGGGAGTATTTAAATGACACCGGAAGAGAAGAAGAAACGGCGTAAATTTATACAGCAAATGAGCGGCCTTGGCGTGTTGGGTCTCGTGGTTGCCGCCGGAGTTGGGGCAAAGCCCTACCTTGAGCCAAAGGAGCCCCGGCTCAGGCCGCCCGGCGCAGTGCCTGAAAAAGAGTTTCTCGGGTTGTGTATCAAATGTGGGCAGTGCCTACAGGTATGCCCTTACGATTCGATTATACTTGAGGATATGGACGGGGGTGCCGGAGTGGGAATGGCCTATATCGAGCCAAGGGATCGCGGATGCTATCTGTGTGAAGCTTTCCCGTGTATTTTGGCATGTCCCAGTGGAGCGCTCGATCATGAGCATGACAGTATAGAGTTTGTCCATATGGGGATCGCGCTCGTTCATAATCCGGATGGATGTCTGGCCAAGATCAAAAAGCCAGTCCCAGACAGCGCGATCGATAGAATCTATGATCATACAAAGGTACTTTCAAAAGAGGAGAGACGTTCGCGCAATGTGACCATAGATCCAAACGATCCAGAAAAAGTGGTTTTACAGAAGAAGCTGTTGCAAAAGCTCGAAAAACATCGAGGTGAAGAGTCTTGTACGATTTGCGCGGATATGTGCCCTTTCTTTCCGGATCATACATTGGCGATAGGGATGGTAAACGCCAAAGGTGGAGGAATGCTTCCTGAAATCAGAGAGGCATGCAACGGCTGCGGTGCATGCGTGGAGCTTTGTCCTACGGATGTGATCAAGGTGATACCACGTAAAACATATGCCGATATATATGGCAAAAAAGAGGTACAGTATGGATAAAAAGATAAAGATATCGGTTGTAGCTCTTCTTTTTGTTGCGCTATTTTGGGGATGTCAGGAAAAAAAAGAGGAAAAGGCTGCAAAGACACAATCCGCACCACAGATAAAAGTGACAAAAGGGGCGGTCAAGAAGAGTGCCGGCAGTGAAAAATCGGAAGAGAACAGCGGGCAGTTTTACTACTCTTACAATAAAGAGAAAAATACGACCGAAGAGGAGCCGAAAACCCGAACGACGATCGATGCCTATCTTCATATACACTCTCCATACGAGAGAGTTTTGATTACGATGGAGATCAAGAAGTTGAGCAAGGATTTTGTCGTGCGATGTTCGCCATGTCACGATGATTATGCCAATGGCGTTATAGGGCCGTCGCTTCTGGATAAAAATGGCACATTTATCTACAAAAAACTGATCGCCTTCAAAACAGGTGAAGAGAAAAACGTTTTGATGAAAGAGCTTGTCAGTCAAATTGATGATGAAAAGCTCAAAAGTATAGCCAATGAGATTGCTTTATTCAATAAACAAATTCAGAAAATAAGAAGGGAGAGAGAATGATCCGACACATAATAGCCGCTATTGCGACACTGTTGGCACTTTGGGCCATGTACTTCATGTATCAACTCGATGTAAAAGCTGAACGCCTCAAGCAGATACAGGAGGTTATACGCAAATCGCACCAAGAGGTTCATTTGAAGCAGACCGTGCAGCCTATTCAAAAGGCTCCCACGACGACGGCCTCTCAGGAAGCCAAGAAAAAAGAGAATGAAGCCGAGCAGAAGCTCAAAGCTCTCAAAGAGCGTGCCGGAAATATGATGGCTTTCAAGGTAAGCCCTCTTTACAAGCAGAAATGCTCTTCCTGTCATGGTGTCAATGGAGAGGGAATCATCGGTCCGAAACTGGTTGGAAAAAACGAATCCGAAGTTTATCAGGCGCTTGTCGATTTTAAATCCGGAAAACGTAAAAACTATGTAATGTATGGATTGTTGACGAAAATGAGTGATGATGAAATCAAAGCATTGAGCAAAGAGATAGGTACGTTTGCGCAGAAGATGGAAGCCGCTTCCAAGTAAAGGATAGATATATGGATAGGTATCAAGATAATATTCGCGACATAATTTACACCCCTTTCTGGTCCACATTCTATTACAGGACAAAGAGCGGGGCCGTCCGCCCTACATGGAGATTTTGGCGCTGGATGAGCGTCATTGTTATCAATATCGCCTTTTTTATCTCCTATCATCTTGATGTGCAGCTGTTGGAAGGGACAATGAACGGATCGCGGCTTTTGGGTTTCCACCTTATCGATCTGTTTACGGCAATCGAAACCTGGGCCGCGACTCATGTGCTGCATACCAATATGATTATCGGTTCGGTCACAATCGCCGTGTTTTATCTTCTTGTAGGAGGTAAAAGTTTTTGTGCTTGGGCATGCCCTTATGGTGTCTTGAGCGAGATTGGCGAAGCGATCCATATGAATCTGGTTCGAAAAAAAATCATCAAGGAGAGAAACTGGGATCCGCGGATAAGATTCGCCTTTTGGGCCGCTTTTATCGTGTTGACGGCAATCGATGGATTTTTGATATTCGAAGTGATCAATCCTATCGGCATCATCAGTCGTATTATCGTATATGGCTGGAGCCTGGCTATTGTCTGGGTATTGCTGATACTGCTTTTTGAAATTTTCTATTCGAGACGTGCATGGTGTAGATATATATGCCCAGTCGGCACCACGTATAACCTTCTGGGTTGGGCGAGCGCTACACGAGTGCAGTGGGATATGGACAAGTGCGACCATTGTGGCGCGTGTCTGGTTGCATGTTTTGAAGATCATGTCATCGAGTTTACAAAACCGAAACACGATAAAGAACGCAAAGAAAAAGGTGTCACGAAGCAGATGGTTGTCAACGGTGACTGTACGCTATGTGCACGATGTTTCGATGTGTGCCATACCGATGCATATAGTTTCAATTTCCGCCTTAAAGATCTGGTGTAGCAAATGCCTGATAAAAAAATCGTTGAAGCGCGCAATGTAGTCAAGCAGTTTATGGGAGAGCGGGTGCTCGATGATGTCACCATCTCTATAGATCTGGGTGATAAGATCGCGATGATGGGCCCCAATGGTGCAGGAAAGACCACATTCGTGCGCTCCATGCTGGGTTTTTATCATATAGATAGCGGCAAGATCCAAATAGAGGGCCTAGACCCGATCAAATCGCGTACGAAAGTGTTGAAAGAGATCAGTTTCATTCCTCAGCTGCCGCCGCCAGTGAAACTGAATGTGGCGGAGCTTTTGGAGTATGTGGAACGAAGTAGTGATACGCCATCGAGTCGTATCGCGGAAGAGGCGAAAGCGATGGATCTGGATATCGACGCTCAGATGCAAAAACCATTTTTCAAACTCTCCGGTGGAATGAAGCAGAAACTTTTAATTGCGATTGCATTGGCAAGAAAAAGCAAACTTTTCGTCTTCGACGAGCCAACTGCCAATCTGGACCCAAAAGCAAGAGAACATTTCTACAAACTCCTATCCGGCATCGACTATCCTCATTCCACTATTTTCATTACGCATCGTATAGAAGAGGTCGAGGGCTTGGCAAACCGTAAAATCTATATGGATCTGGGCAAGGTAGTAGAAGATGAAAGGCTTTAGTAGATTTATTGGCGCATCGCTTCTGCCTATAGTGATCTTTTTGTCAATTTTAGTCGTCAGCGGATGTGAAAAACGCGACTGGCGACTACCTGAAAAGATGCATTGGGATCGCGATATGTGCGAACGATGCAAAATGGCGATCAGCGAGCGCAAATATGCCGTCGATGTTGTCGATCCCGGGACCCATAAGCACTATAAATTCGACGATATAGGATGTGCGATTCTATGGTTCAAAGAAGAGAAGATTCCATGGGAAAAAGATGCGATTATCTGGGTCAAGGACGGCAAAACCGATGAGTGGATAGATGCCAGGAAGGCAGTTTATACGACCACGAAGATCACCCCGATGGGGTACGGTTTTACCGCCTATAAAAACAAAAAAGAGGCCGGCACGGACGATGTGGTGAATTTCGATGAAGTACGCCGCCGGGTGATAAAGAGGGGACGATGAAAAATTTGGGACTTGTCGCGTATCTTGATATAAAAGAGAGCCTTAGGGCGAAGTGGTTCTATGTCTATGCCTTTGTATTTGGCGGTTTGATGGGACTCTTTTTTATCAGTGGTATTACGGATTCGGTAGTGATGGGCTTTACGGGGCTCAGTAGGCTGCTGTTGGTTTTCATTCAGGTGACGATCATAATTTTGCCAATCTTTATCTTGACTACGACAGTCAAATCGATTGCGGGAGACCGTGAGAGCAACGTGCTTGAATATATGCTCTCTTTCCCCATCTCTCTTAAAGAGTATTATTGGGGAAAATTCATCGGCCGCTTCGTTACCGTTTTCTTTCCTGTCGTCATAGCTCTTTTTATCGGCGTGGCATGGGGACTGTACAAAGGCGGAAATCAGATGCCATGGGCCATGATCACTCTTTATTCGATGCTTATCTTCTCTATCTGTGTAGTGTTTTTGGGAATTGCATTTTTTATCTCTACGCTGGTCAAATCGCATGATGTGGCCATCGGTTTATCTTTTGCGGTCTGGATCGTTCTTTTGGCTTTTATCGATGTGGCGTTGATTGGATTGATGATGCAAAATCGCATCTCCGACGATTTGATCATAACCATTGCGATGCTGAATCCCATCGAAACTTTTCGCATAGGAGCGATAGCGCTGTTCGATCCGGAGCTTACCGTAATAGGTCCGGTTGCCTATTATCTTTTGGACTCGCTTGGCCATTCCCTGCTTATAGTCTATGCGGTTCTGTATCCTGTTATATTGGGAATGTTGTTCGCCTTTTTTGGATATAATGCTTTCAAAAAACGTGATCTTCTTTAAAGGATATTTTCAATGAAAAAACTGTTTGTACTGCTTTTGTGTATCGCTGCGTTTGCCAATACCGACAAGACTGCGCCAAATAAAGATCTCGGGGCGTACGATCCGGTTTACCAGATCAAAATAGGCAAATATCCCAAATTCGAGACTGAAATGGTGCTGAAAGATGGTCGCCATATCAAGTTTTGTTGTGTCAAGGCGATGATGAATTTCTATTTTCATCCGGAAAAATTTCCCGAATATGGTGTAAAAAGCCGCAAGGAAGTGGAAAAGATGTATGTCAAAGATTTTCTCAGCGGAGAAAAGATCGATGCCAAAAAGGCATGGTATGTTTTCGGAAGCCGGTTGGTTGGTCCACATGGCGACGATCTCATCCCTCTCTCTTCCAAGGCAAGGGCCGAGCTTTTTGTCAAACGATATGGCGGCAGCCGAATTATGCCGATCGATAAATTTACGTACGGATTGATCCATTACCTGGATATGTGATATTGGCTTGCTGGGAAGGTCCTTGAATTTGGTTTTTCATAGAAAGGATAAGAGTATGAGAAGATGGATGGCGATATTAGCACTGTTTGTGGTGGTGGGCACAGGAGCACATGCGGCGCACTTCAGTAAAATGGCCGAGGGTTCTTTGCAGCTGATTCAAAAAGGACCACAAAAGATGTGGTGTGCCGTCTGCGGAATGAATCTGAAGATGTTTTACAAGACATCGCATGCAGTGGAGCTCGATGACGGCAGCAAAAAACAGTACTGCTCCATACGCTGCCTTGCCGCAGACTGGCCAAATATCAAGGAGCACGTCAAAAAGATTCTCGTAGTCGATGCCAAAAGCGGAAAACTTGTCGATGCCAAAAGTGCCTACTATGTCGTTGGATCGAAGGTGAAAGGTACGATGAGCAGGGTCAGTAAGATCGCTTTTGCCACCATCGAAGACGCCAAAGAGTTCCAAAAAAGATACGGCGGAAAGATTGTAAATTTCGATACGGCATTCAAAATGGCACAGGAGAGTCTGGCCAAAGATTCGATGATGATCGCGAAAAAGAAGCGGATGAAAATGTATCCGATGGGTGAAAAGATATACAAAAAAATGTGCAAACCCGTGGATGTAAATGCGTACGGCCGTATCAACGAGCTAAAAGCCGCCCTTAAAACGAAGAAATTGTGCAAACCAATGCCTGAAAAACAGCTTCAGGCTGTGGCTTTGTACCTGTGGGAAGTAAAAAGGGGCAAAAGCGCGCAAAGTTGTTGTGGAGCAAATAGCAGTAAAGTCAAAGATTCCGGCATAGCCCCGGATATTTCCGAGCAGGACAAATGTCCGGTTTGCGGTATGTTCGTGTATAAACATCCCAGGTGGGCCGCCTTTATCTACTACGAGAAGAACAAAAAAATGGCCCATCTGGCTTTTGATGGCGTCAAGGATATGATGAAATTTTACCTCGATCCGAATAGATGGGGAGATTACGGGGATATAAAAAACCACATCGTCAAAATGGTAGTCCGTGACTACTATACTCTCAAGCCTATTCTTGCCAAAAAGGCATGGTATGTTGTAGGTAGCGATGTGTTGGGGCCTATGGGAAATGAATTGATTCCGTTTGCCACAAAAGAGGCGGCCGAGAATTTCATGCGCGATCATCATGGCAAAAAAATCGTCCGTTTCGACGAGATCGATGAATCTCTCATAGAAAGTCTTGATGCGTAGAAGAGTCGTTCTTTTTTTTGCGCTCGTTTTTGCGATTGTATTTTTGTTTGTGTCCGAGTCGCTTTTTTTTATCAAAACACGTGGAATCTCTCTCGGCAAGAGTGAGGTTGCAGCGGCAGTACGCATAATAGGCCTTCCTGATATGGCCGTGGCGACCGAGGCGCGTTTTTTGCGCTTCAGGTCACTATCTGATATTTTTGCGCCCTTCAACGAAGGGCCTGAAATGTTGGATTATTTTCCTGCCGCTTTTACTTATGCTCCTTCGCCAATCACAAGGAAACTTCCTTCAACGATCAAGGTCGACAAATGAGTCATCTATTCGCCTTTTCTCTCCATTCGCTCGTTCGCCGTGGAGGAAAGAATCTATTTATCTTCGTGATCTTCAGCATCATGATTTTTATACTTGCATCGATTTTTATGATCAC